>JAKVKP010000008.1 GCA_022484805.1 Streptococcaceae bacterium | reverse complement strand
CTTGTTCAAACAATTGGACGTGCGGCTAGAAATGCGAATGGTAAGGTGATTATGTATGCCGATAAAATTACCGAGTCAATGCGTTATGCGATTGATGAAACGGAGCGTCGTCGTACTTTACAGATTGCCTATAATGAAGCGCATCATATGACACCGAAAACGATTATAAAAGACATTCGTGATTCAATTGCGATCACTAAGACGGTTGAAGAAGAAATTCAATCGACGGATTATACAAAATTAACAGCTAAAGAGAAACGAAACTTGATTAAAAAATTAGAAAAGGAAATGCATAAAGCTGCTGAAATTTTAGATTTTGAGTTGGCGGCAAGTATTCGTGATACGATTATGACAATTAACAATTAACAATTAACAATTAACAAAAAAGCGAAAGCGGAGGAAAGTTTACTTTCCAGTGTAGCTTGCTTTTTGCGACATGGAATAATTAATAAATTTGAAGGAGTGTAATTTTGGCAAATGATAAAATCGTGATTCGTGGTGCACGCGCCCATAATCTAAAAAATATAGATGTTACCATTCCTCGCGATCAGCTGGTTGTTGTAACTGGTTTATCAGGTTCTGGTAAAAGTTCACTTGCCTTTGACACGCTTTATGCGGAAGGGCAACGTCGTTATGTTGAGAGTCTTTCTGCTTACGCAAGGCAATTTTTGGGGCAAATGGATAAGCCAGATGTAGATAGTATTGAGGGGTTATCACCAGCAATTTCAATTGATCAAAAGACGACGAGTAAAAATCCACGTTCAACGGTAGGTACGGTAACCGAAATTAATGATTTTTTAAGACTCATGTTTGCTCGGATAGGCGTGCCGATTTGTCCGAATGATCATATTCCGATTACTGCACAGTCAATTGAGCAGATGGTAGATAAGGTTTTAGATTTATCTGAACGAACGAAAATTCAACTTTTATCACCGATTATTCGGAGTAAAAAGGGACAGCATAAGAAAATTTTTGAACGAATTCAAAGCGAGGGCTATGTCCGTGTCATTGTTGACGGCGAGGCATATGAAATCACTGAGGTTCCAGAACTTTCAAAAAGTAAGAAGCATGATATATCAATCGTCATTGATCGTCTTGTGATTAAAGAAGGAATTCGTTCACGCCTTTTTGATTCAATGGAGGCTGCATTGAGACTTGCCGATGGCTATGCGGAGATTGATGTCATTGATGGCGAAAATTTACTTTTTAGTGAGCACTATGCCTGCCCAATTTGTGGCTTTACGGTACCTAATATTGAACCGCGTCTCTTTTCATTTAATGCACCCTTTGGCTCATGCCCTGACTGTGATGGCTTAGGAATTAAGCTTGAGGTAGATGAAGATTTAATTCTGCCGGATCGTAGTTTAACATTAAGAGAGGGTGTGATTGCCCCATGGAATCCTATTAGCTCTAATTATTATCCAGAAATGTTAGAACAGGCAATGACTCATTTTGGAATTGACATGGATACGCCATTTGAGAAATTATGCCAAGCTGAGCAAGATTTAATTTTACATGGGTCGAAAGGCAAAGAGTTTCATTTTCATTATGAAAATGATTTTGGTGGTGTGCGAGACATTGAAATTCCTTTTGAAGGGATTGTTACGAATATTGAAAGACGTTATCGGGAAACTAATAGTGATTTTACGCGTGAACAAATGCGTAGTTATATGAATGAGCTTGCTTGTGCTAGCTGTCATGGCTATCGTTTAAATCCTGAGGCATTATCCGTTAAGGTGAATCAAAAAAGTATCGGCGAGGTCTGTGCGTTATCAATTGAGCAGGCATTAGCCTTTACTTCAGAGTTGACACTTTCTGAAAGCGAAACAATGATTGCCAAGCCAATTTTAAAAGAATTGGGTGAACGATTGACCTTCCTGAAAAATGTCGGTTTAAACTATCTAACCTTAAGTCGTTCAGCAGGAACACTTTCTGGTGGCGAGGCACAACGGATTCGTTTGGCAACGCAAATAGGTTCGAATTTATCCGGCGTGCTTTATATTTTAGATGAACCTTCCATTGGGCTACATCAGCGTGACAATGATCGCTTGATTGAGTCCCTAAAGAAGATGCGTGATTTGGGTAATACACTAATTGTGGTTGAACATGATGAAGATACGATGCGTGCAGCGGATTATCTCATTGATGTTGGACCGGGAGCTGGTCATTTAGGTGGTGAAATCGTTGCTAGCGGGACACCACAGGAGGTTGCTGAAAATCCAAATTCTTTGACTGGACAATATTTATCTGGGGCACGTGAAATTGCCGTACCTAAACATCGTCGTAAGGGTAATGGTAAAAAAATCGTACTGAAGGGTGCAAGTGAAAATAATTTAAAAAATATTGATGTTACTTTTCCTCTAGGTCAATTCATTGCTGTTACAGGTGTATCTGGCTCTGGTAAATCAACTCTAATTAACCAAATCTTGAAGAAAGTAATTGCACAAAAAATTAATCGTAATTCGGAAAAACCAGGTAAGTATAAGAGTATTTCAGGTATCAATAATATCGAAAGGCTAATTGACATTGATCAAAGCCCAATCGGACGGACGCCTAGGAGTAATCCGGCCACTTATACGAGTGTTTTTGATGATATTAGAGATTTATTTGCTAAAACGAATGAGGCAAAAATTCGTGGCTATAAGAAGGGGCGTTTTAGTTTTAATGTCAAGGGTGGTCGCTGTGACGCTTGTAATGGTGATGGCATTATTAAAATTGAAATGCATTTTTTACCAGATGTGTATGTGCCTTGTGAGGTGTGCCATGGCAAGCGATATAATTCCGAAACACTTGAGGTATTCTATAAAGGTAAAAATATTGCAGATGTTTTAGAGATGACTGTTGAGGATGGTTTGGAATTTTTCCAACATATTCCTAAAATTGAGAGAAAATTGCAAACGATTGTTGATGTTGGTTTAGGCTATGTGACGCTCGGTCAGTCAGCCACCACTCTTTCTGGTGGTGAGGCGCAACGGATGAAATTGGCTAGTGAATTACATAAAAAATCTGCTGGTAAGAGTTTTTATATATTAGATGAGCCGACGACAGGTTTACATACTGCCGATATCGATAAGCTTTTAACTGTTTTGACTCGATTGGTGGAGGCTGGCAATACGGTTGTTGTCATTGAGCATAATTTAGATGTAATCAAGTCTGCAGATTATATTATTGATCTAGGAGCAGAAGGTGGCGATGGTGGTGGTGAAATTTTGGCCACTGGAACGCCAGAAAAAATTGCAAATAATCCTAAAAGTTTTACAGGTCAATATTTAAAGGACAAATTATAATTTGTCAAGGTACTAAGGAATGATTAATGAATGAAGTCGAATATTGAAGCAAGCGTAGATTTAAAAAGTGGTAAAATAAAAGATAATTGATTTGTTACTTATTTAAGGAGGGGAAAATGAGTCGAAAATTAAAATTAACAATTATTACTGGAATGAGCGGTGCGGGGAAAACGGTTGCTGTTCAAAGCTTTGAGGATATGGGGTATTTTGCAATTGATAATATCCCACCCACACTAGTGCCAAAATTTATTGAGCTAATTGAACCAAATGATCAATATAACAAGATTGCATTAGTAATTGATATGAGAAGTCGTGCCTTTTTTTCAGAAATTCAAACGATTTTAAATGAATTGCTGGACGATGCACATATTGAATTAACTGTCTTGTTTTTGGATGCAAGTGATAAAGAACTGGTTGCTCGTTACAAAGAAACCAGAAGAAGCCATCCTCTGAGTCAAAATGGCTTGGTTGTTGATGGTATTAATAAGGAACGTGAATTATTACAACCAATCCGTCAATTCGCAACGCTTTTATTTGATACAAGTGATATTTCACCTAGAGAGCTGCGCCAAAAAATTCAAAATGAGTTTAAGTCAAAGGATTTACAAAGTTTTAGAGTGGAAATGCTTTCGTTTGGCTTTAAGTATGGTTTGCCTTTAGATGCTGATATTGTAATGGATGTTCGCTTTTTACCCAATCCTTATTATTTAAAAGAATTGCGTAGTCAAACTGGTCTTGATCAACCGGTCTTTGATTATGTTATGTCTCAACCTGCTTCAGAGGCCTTTTACCAAAGCCTGATTGGTTTATTAGAGCCAATTATCCCTCAATACGAAAAAGAGGGTAAAAGTAGCTTGACGATTGCGATTGGCTGTACTGGTGGACAGCACCGTTCAGTTGCTTTTACAGAGCGTATTGGGCACGCGTTGAGTGAGCATTTCCCCGTTAATATTACGCATCGGGATATTAAAAAGCGTAAAGAGGTGGTGAACCGCTCATGAGAACGCCTAAGATTGTTGTCATCGGCGGTGGCACTGGGTTACCTGTTATTTTAAATAGCCTTAGTCGCTACGATGCAGAAATAACTGCAATTGTTACGGTCGCTGATGACGGTGGCTCTTCTGGTGATCTGCGTCAAGCGATGAATATTGCGCCACCTGGTGATTTGCGAAATGTATTAATTTCAATGAGTGATTTACCTGCTTTTTACGGGAAACTATTTCAATATCGCTTTAAAACAACTGATAGCTATCTAGCAAACCATCCACTTGGTAATTTAATTATTGCTGCTGTTGCCGAAATGCAGGATTCAACTTATAATGCAATTCAGCTTTTATCACATATGATGCACACCAGAGGTAAAATTTACCCTTCTTCTGAGAGCGCACTAACTTTGCATGCTGTCTTTCAGGATGGCGTTGAAATTGTCGGAGAGTCTAAAATTGCTGGTTACACTGGTAAAATTGATCATGTTTTCGTGACAAACTCGTATAATGATCAGAAGCCTAAGGCGGCAAGAAAAGTTGTACAGTCAATATTGGATGCCGATTTAATTGTGATGGGACCGGGCTCATTATTTACCAGTGTCTTACCAAATTTAGTAATCGCACAGATTAAGGAAGCGATGGCTCAAACTGAAGCTGAACGAGTTTATATTTGTAATATCATGACCCAACGTGGTGAAACAGAGCATTTTACTGATGCCGAGCATGTTGAAACAATTAATAAGCACCTGGGTGAAAAAATTGTTGATACCGTTTTAGTAAATATTGAACCCGTACCTCAGGATTATATGAATAATAATCAATTTGATGAATATTTAGTTCAGGTACGGCATGATTTTAACGGTTTACGAAAAGCAGGTAGTCGAGTAATCTCAGCCAATTTATTGAAGCTTGAAAATGGTGGTGCTTTTCATGATGGTGAAAAAGTGACTGCTGAATTAATGAAACTGGTTTAATTGAATATCAATCAAGCTGGATAGGGGGTGGAAGATGAGTTTTTCAACAGAGGTTAAAAAAGAGCTGTCTCAAATTGAGACTTCTGGTGAACAGGCTCGAACCGAACTCAGTGCATTGATTAGAATATTGGGAAGTATTAATTTATCTAATAAGGGACTTAGCTTGGTGATGCAGACGCAAAACTCAGTTGTAGCCAGACGTATTTTTTCGCTAATTAAGCAAATTTATGGCATTAGAAGTGAATTAATTGTCCAAACAAGATCACAATTTGGTCGTCATCATGTCTATCAAGTTCAAGTTGGTTCTGCCAGTACGGAACTCTTGAATGACCTAGAAATACTGGATGGTTTTGCTTTTAAGGTTGGTGTAACAGATGCGATTAAAAAAAGTTTAAATAATATAAGAGCTTATTTGAGAGGCGTCTTTTTAGCCAGTGGCAGTGTCAGAAATCCAGAAAAGAGTCAATATCACTTGGAATTATTTTCAGTCTATGACGAACATGCACTTGATTTATTGGAAATGCTAGAAACAATAGGGATTGAGGGTAAACGATTTGAGAAAAAAAATGGGACGATTGTTTATTTGAAAAATTCGGCTGATATTTCAGAGTTTTTATTATTAACTGGTGCGACCAAAGCGATGCTTCAAGTTGAAAACGCAAAAATTATCAAGGAAATTAAACGCGATGTTAATCGTAAGCTAAACTTTGAAACAGCTAATATGAATCGCACAGTTGACGCTTCCAGTCGCCAAATTGAGATGATTTTAGAAATGAAAACAAATGGTACTTTCAGTCAATTATCTGAAAAAATTCAAGAAATTGCTGAATTGAGATTGAAATTTCCTGAAAAATCAGTTGCTGAAATTGCTCAAGTTTTGGGATTAACCAAATCTGCTGCCAATCATCGTTTTAGAAAATTAATACAGATTTATGAATCAAGTCATATTTCATAATTTTTGAGTGTGCAGTAAAATGATAAAGTTGCTCGCGATAAGATAATAATGAAAGATTTTGCAATTATTAAAGCGAGCTTTTTTTTATTATTTACTTTTTCACTATTTTTGGTTATGATAAACAAGTATGCAAAAAAACATATGGGCTTTAGCCAATTGATATGGGTAAAGTACTTTTTGGAGGGAATATAATGTCAGTAAATTTTGAAAAGCAAGGCACAAATGATGGTGTATTAACTTTTTCAATTGATCAAGCAACAATTCAAGAAGGTTTAACTAAAACTTTTAATAAAGTTAAAAAAAATCTTAATGTACCAGGTTTCCGTAAAGGAAAGGTTTCACGTTCAGTTTTCAATCGGATGTATGGTGAAGAGTCTTTGTATGAAGATACTTTGAATGCTATTTTGCCAGATGTTTATGAAGCAGCTGTAAAAGAAGCAGAATTAGATGTAGTCGCTCAACCAAAAATTGATGTTGAATCAATGAATAAGGATGAGGATTGGGTAATCAAGGCTACTGTTGTTACTAAACCTGAAGTTAAATTAGGTGAATATAAGAATTTAACTGTCGAAGTACCAAGTGAAGAAGTTACTGAGGCAGATGTTGATGCGAAATTAAAGGTTGAGCAATCAAAATTAGCTGAATTTGTGATTAAGGAAGATGCACCTGCAGAAGATGGCGATGTGGTTGTAATTGATTTTGCTGGTTCTGTTGATGGCGTAGAATTTGAAGGCGGCAAGGCTGAAAATCATTCATTAGAGTTAGGCTCAGGCTCATTTATTCCAGGATTTGAGGCACAATTAGTTGGTCATAAGGCCGGTGAAACTTTAAATGTTGAGGTAACGTTCCCTGAAGAATATCAAGCTGCTGATTTAGCTGGTAAGGATGCTGTTTTTGTAACAACAATCCATGAAGTTAAAGCTAAAGAAACGCCTGAATTAGATGATGAATTTGCTAAAGACGTTGATGATGAAGTTGAAAATCTAGCAGAATTAAAAGAAAAATTCCAAAAGGAATTGACTGAACAAAAGGCAACAGCTGCCCAAGAAGCTAAAGAAGAAGCTGCAATTCAAGCTGCAGTTGAAAATGCTGAAGTTGTTGATTTACCTGAAGAAATGGTACATGAAGAAGTACATCGTTCAATGAATGAATTCTTCGGTAATTTACAACGTCAAGGAATTGATCCACAAACTTACTACCAAATTACAGGTACTTCTGAACAAGATTTACATGATCAATATGCCAAAGATGCTGAAACTCGTGTTAAAACAAACTTGGTAATTGAAGCAATCGCTAAAACAGAAGATTTTGAAGTGAACGATAGTGAAATTGAAGAAGAATTAAAATCTTTATCAGAACAATATAATATTCCAGTTGAGCAAATTAAGACAATGCTTTCAACTGATATGCTTAAGCACGATATTTTGATGAAAAAAGCAGTAGAAGCAATTACTGAAACAGCTGTTGCTAAATAATTAATCAAAATCAGTGATTTGAAGCCATTTAACTAGGCTTTTAAGTCGTTTTAATCAAAATTATTAATTTTCTCGGACCGCTCACTGTTGACGTTCGAGATTTTTTGTTTAATAAGATATAATATAAACTTATAATTAAGACGACACTAAGAATATTTTGGCGCTAAAAAATGTTGTACTAATTATTAAAAAAGACTTAAACGATATCTCTTATGTCTTTTGAAAGAGAGAATGAAATGGAAAATGATGGATTAAAAAAGGCAATTGGTTTGGGTGGAGCCTTTTCAACAGTGGTTGGCACAGTAATCGGTGCTGGCGTTTTCTTTAAAATTGCAGCAATGGTCAAGGTAACTGGCTCAGCCAATCTTGCCTTATTGGCTTGGATTTTTGCGGGGATTTTCACAATTGCAGGTGGTCTTTGTGTTGCCGAATTGGCAACTGCAATACCAGAAACAGGTGGTGCCATTCGTTATCTTGACCGGACATATGGCAAGCTTTGGGGATTTCTTTTTGGTTGGATACAAATGCTGATTTATTTCCCTGCAAATATTGCGGCGCTTGGTGTGATTTGGTCAACGCAATTTATTAATTTATTTCATCTATCAAGTCAGTTATTAATTCCAATTGCTTTTATGGTGAGTTTAACTGTTTTAGGTATTAATTTATTAGGGACGCGCTTGGCAACAGGCGCACAGTCAATATTTACCATCTTAAAATTGATTCCACTTGGTTTGATTGTTCTTTTTGGATTATTTTCTAAAGGAGAGGTGACTGTCTCTTTATTACCAATCACCTCTGGTGAAAATATTGGTATTATTGGTGGTCTAGGTGCAGCAATTGTGGCAAGTATGTTCGCCTTTGACGGATGGCTAGGCCTTGGTAATGTTGCTGGTGAAATGAAGCGGCCTGAAAAAGATTTACCTAAGGCGATTATTATAGGGCTTTCGGCGATTGCTATTATTTATGTGCTCATCAGTTATGTTTTCTTAAAATTTATGCCTATTGATCAAATTTCTGGAAACCAAAATGCCGCAAGTGAGGTTGCACAGATGATTTTCGGCCAGCAAGGCGGGAAAATTGTCACGATTGGAATATTAATTTCTGTTTATGGGGCATTTAATGGCTATACTTTTACAGCAATACGAGTACCTTACACCTTGGCACTTCAAAATCAGCTACCCTTTAGCAAAAAATTAAGTCAATTAAATCGTTTTGCGATTCCAACCTGGAGTGCAGTGCTTATTATGGCAATTGCAATGCTTATGATGACCTTAGGAAGCTTTGATTTGTTATCTAATTTAGCAATTTTTGTGACTTGGACTTTTTCATTATTGTTATTTATAGCTATCTTTATTCTTAGAAGGCGTGAGCCAGAATTAGAGAGACCATATAAAGTAACTTTTTACCCTGTTGTACCGATAATCGCCATTTGTGGGGCGCTTTATATTATGTTTTCAACTTTATTTCAAGAAACAATACTGGCATTAATCGGAATTGGTGCGACTATTGCAGGAATTCCAGTTTATTATTTTGTTCAATACCGAGAAAAACAAAAGATTAATCAGGATTAAATTTTGGTATTTTATTTATTAAAGGAGATTGTATGGAAAATATACTAGATTACATTGATCAGTGTGGCGATTTTTCATTTGAACAAAGTTCATTTAATGAAATTGATGCGTTGATTTTAGCGCAATCTGCTTATTTTGATTTTTCATATTTTGCTTACAAGTCGAGTTATCAATTCAACGAATTAGTCGGTCATCGAATTATCACAAAAATGACTGAAAAAACCTTTAATGCTCAGTCTAATGCCAAACTTTTGGCAGCAATGGTGAAAAGTCGACGTTATCGTAATATTACTTTTCGAGATTTTGTTGATACCAAGGATTTGAAACAGGAATTGCAATTTTCGGCAATTACTTACCAGCTAAAGTCGGATTTTTCATACATTGCTTTTAGAGGTACTGATATATCTTTTTTGGGCTGGAAGGAAGATTTCAATATGGCCTTTTTACCACAAATTCCTTCTCAAATTGCAGCCTTAGCTTACATTCAGCAATTTTGTCTTCAGCAAACAGGTCAATTTGCGATTGGTGGTCATTCAAAGGGAGGCAATTTAGCTGTATTTGCGGGTATTGAGCTAAGCGCTAAATCCCGTCAACGTTTGACTAAAATTTATAATTTTGATGGTCCGGGTTTTCGAAGTCATGAGTTAAATTATAAAAGTCAGCTTTTAAATCGCATGATTTACAAGGTTGTACCACAAGGTTCAATTATTGGCATCTTATTTGATTCAGGTGAATTAAACATTATTAGAAGTCATGCGTCTGGCTATTGGCAGCATGATCCTTTTAGCTGGTCAGTGAAAAAATCGCATTTTGAAGTAGCAGAGCAGCTAGAGCTATCCTCTAAATATTTACGTGAAACGATTCCTACTTGGCTGGAAAATGTTGACAATGAAACAAAAGAAAAAGTAGTGAGTGGCTTATATCAGCTTTTAATTGACACAGGCTATCAATCAGTATTAGAAATTGAACCTTTTCGATTACAGTATTTAAAATACATGGCTGACGAGCTTAGAAAATTACCACCAGAAACACAAAGTGCAACCTTATTATTAATTAAAAAATTATTTGAGTCGTCATTAAATAATTCAAAAAATCGTATGAGGAAAAAAAACGATTAAGTCTTTTTTTGAAAAAATTCTGAAAGTTTTCATGGCTGGTATTGTTAATATACTGTTTTCGTGATAGAATATTAAAGTTGCCGAAAAGTTTCTCCAAATAATTTAGAAAAATTTTTCGGTGGGTAGACAACCTTTGTATTCATTTATTGAATGCGATTAATCAATAGAGGTGTCTAGAGTAATTGTCGAAAAAGATACAGAAATTAGGAGAGATTTTTTGAAATTTAATGAACTAGGATTGTCAGAAGCTGTATTAGAATCAGTTGAACGTGCTGGCTTTGAAGAAGCAACACCGATTCAAGCACAAACGATTCCATTAGCTTTAGCAGGCAAAGATGTAATTGGTCAAGCGCAAACAGGAACAGGGAAAACTGCTGCTTTTGGTTTGCCGACCTTACAGAAAATTGATATTAAACGTGGTATTCAAACTTTAATTATTGCACCAACTCGTGAATTAGCTATTCAAACTCAAGAGGAATTATTCCGATTGGGACGTGATAAACACGTTAAGGTTCAGGCTGTTTACGGTGGCGCTGATATTAATCGTCAAATTCGCGCCTTAAAAAATGAACCACAAATTGTTGTGGGGACACCGGGTCGTCTCTTAGATCATATTAAGCGTAAAACTTTAAAATTAGATCATATTGAGACCTTGATTTTAGATGAAGCTGATGAAATGCTAAATATGGGCTTTTTAGAAGACATTGAAGCAATTATTTCTAAGGTACCTGAAACTAGACAGACGTTACTGTTTTCAGCGACAATGCCAGATGCGATTAAGCGTATTGGTGTTAAATTTATGAAGCAACCAGAGCATGTAAAAATCAAGGCTAAGGAAATGACTGCTGATTTAATTGATCAATATTATATTCGAGTTAAGGAATTTGAAAAATTTGATTTGATGACTCGAGTTTTAGATGTTGAAAAACCAGAATTAACAATTGTTTTTGGTCGTACTAAGCGTCGTGTTGATGAGTTATCTCGTGGTCTTGAAGCACGAGGTTTCAATGCAGAAGGTATCCATGGCGATTTATCTCAACAAAAGAGAATGAGTGTTTTACGTGATTTTAAAAATAATAAATTAGACATCTTAGTTGCGACAGACGTTGCAGCACGTGGTTTAGATATTAGTGGCGTTTCTCACGTGATTAATTACGATATTCCACAAGATCCAGAAAGCTATGTTCACCGTATTGGTCGTACTGGTCGTGCTGGTAAAGATGGCGTTTCAATTACTTTTGTTACTGCAAATGAAATTAGTTACTTACATGTGATTGAGGATTTAACTAAGAAAAGAATGTCACCAATGCGTCCGCCAACCGAAAAAGAGGCCTTTGTTGGTTCGTTAAAATCGGCAATTGATGAGATTGATCAAACGATTGAAAAGGATTCAGAGCAACTAGATAAATTTGCAAAACCTGCTGCTCAGCTGTTGGAAAATCATTCTGCTGAAGAATTAGTTGCTGTTTTATTGAAACAATTAGCTAAGGATCCTGAGAATCAAGCTAAGGTGGATATTACACCTGAAAGACCACTAAGTAATAAACGTGGTAAGGGAAATCGTGGTAACAGTCGCAATAATAATCGTGGTCGTAACGATAATCGCAATAAAGATAAGAATTTTAAAGATAAATACCGCAAGGATCGTAAAGATAAAAAATTCTACGATAAAAAGCGTGGTACCAGTTCAGAAAAAAAACAAGGCTTTGTCATTAGAAATAAGGGCAATAAATAATTGAAAATAAAAGCTTATTTTGGCACAATGCTGAAATAAGTTTTTCTTATTGAAATCGAATTTAGTATTAATTATCAATAATTAGGTTTTGTTATTTTTCATGAATTTTAAATCCTAAGAAATTTTATTGAAATATCTTTTGAATTGTTTCTTATTTTGATTTAAACTAAATACAATGCGAATTTGAAATTTGGTAGGACGCTTTTTTTGTCTTGCTAAAATAGAAATAATATAAGAATAATTGAGGTTTTAGTACGTTATTTCATTTTTGGAAATCAGCATACTAAGTGGGTGTGAAAAAGTGCAAAGAGAGAAAGCAAGGTATATTACAGGATTCGATGGGATTCGAGCTATTTCTGTAATAGGTGTTATTTTATATCATATTTTACCCGAGGTAATGAAAGGCGGTTATTTAGGGGTTGTTGTTTTTTTTGTTTTAAGTGGTTATTTAATTACAGATTTGATGCTACAGGAATATGAACGCGATCAAGGAATTGATATTTTAGGTTTCTATCAAAGGCGAATGCGGCGGCTTTTTCCTGCCTTAATTGCCATTTTACTTGGTAGTTCGATTTATATGGTTTTTTTCCAACGAGATTTGATGACAAATTTTCGTGGTGTAACTTGGTCTACATTAACCTATTTGAATAATTGGTGGCAAATTTTTAATGGGGCCTCCTATTTTGATCATTTTATTAATAGCTCACCATTTACACATATTTGGTCTTTGGCAATTGAGGGGCAGTTTTACTTTATTTGGCCCATAATTTTTATAGTCTTATTGAAAATAACTAAGAACCATCGAGCAATTTTTACATTTTTAATCGGCTTAAGTATTATTTCAGCGATTTGGATGGCAATTTTATTTTCACCAAATGCAGATCCATCTAGGGTATATTACGGTACCGATACACGGATCTTTAGTATTTTAATTGGTGTTGCCTTCGCATTTATTATGCCAAGCAATCGGATGAAGCATGAGTTAGTACCAAAGGCTAAGCGGACACTTAACCAAATTGGTTTGGGAGCATTAGCGATTCTTTTGTTTTTATTTTTCTTTTTGAATGATAAAACACCATTTATTTATTATGGTGGTATGTGGCTAATCAGTTTGATTTCTGTTGTTTTAGTTTTAGTTTGTGCGCATCCGGGCAGTAATTTGAATCGTTGGCTTACTAACCCTGTTTTTACTTATTTAGGTAAACGCAGCTATGGTATTTATTTATATCAATATCCGATTATGATTTTCTTTGAAACGAAGGTAAAGGATATCAATCAACATTTGATGATTTATTCGCTGATTGAAATTGCTTTAATTTTAATTGTGTCAGAGTTGTCCTATCGTTTTATCGAAGTACCATTAAAGCGTTATGATTATAAGTCCATGCTACCAAAACTTAAACAATTCTTTACAGAGAAACCAAATGTTTATAAAATTCCAGGTTATTTGCTGTCCTTACTAATTATTATTGGTGTTTCTGGTATGATTTTTTCGCCATCGACGAAAAGTGAGGCCGCATTGAAAATCGAGGAAGAGATTAAGAAAAATGCCGAAATTTTAAAGGAACAGAAAAAAACAGAAACAGAAATTAAGAAATTAGATCAGACGCAAGTTAATGAGCTTCGAAATGAATTTCAATTAACGGATAAACAAATTGTATCCGCACATGAGCAAAAAATTACGGCATTTGGCGATTCAATCTTACTATCGGCAAGTGACGCTTTGGCAAAAATTTATCCTGAGATGGTTATTGATGCCGATGTTGGTCGACAATTATATTCAAGTACGGAAAGTATTCAAAATTTAGCGAAGGAAAATAAGCTAGAGCAGACTGTTTTGATTAGCTTGGGGACCAACGGTTCCTTTACAGAAAGTCAGTTTGATGATTTTATGAAAGCTCTTGGGGATCGCCAAATTTATTGGTTGACTGTTCATGTGCCAACTAAACGTTGGCAAGAACCTGTTAATCAATTATTAGAAAAAATGGCAGCGAAATATAGTAATCTGACACTCATTGATTGGTATAATACAAGCTTAGAACACGCGGATTGGTTTTATGAGGATGATGTGCATCCAAACGAGGCTGGAAAAGTAGAATATGTTAAGGCAATCGTTAACAAAGTCAATTCTGAAAAATAGCAAAACACGAAATTAGGGCGTTTGCTCTGATTTCGTGTTTTTTAGATAGCGTAGCTTAGCGGGACGAGTCAGCTTTTTAAAGGCTGACTCAGCCTTCATTGCTTCGCTTTTGCTTTCAAAAGACTCAAGATGTATCATTTGTACCGGTTTCCTATTTCGAGTATATTTGGCGCCAATCCCTTGATTATGCTCGCTTAAACGACGAGCTGGGTCAGTTGTATAGCCACCATAGTAGCTATCGTCATTACATTTGAGTACGTAAAAATAGGCTTTATTTTCCAAAATAGATTGCCTTCAATTCGTCAGTATAGTTGCCCTCATTATCATGGACAATTAAGCTTGGCATAAATTTAAGCCCATTTTCGCCACCGTCTTTAATGGCATCAATCAATAAAATATTCGCCTCACTGCCTTGCTTTGGATGGACAAGCTGGATTTTTTTGGGTGCCAATTTATATTTACGCAAGCTATCAAAAATTTCAGTAAAGCGATTCGGTCGGTGGACAAGAGCTAAGTGTCCGCCAGTTTTAAGTAGCTGCTGGCTCATACTTAAAACTTCATCCAAATTAGTTGTTAGCTCATGACGGGCGAGTGCCAAATATTGGTTATTTTTTTGTTTGGCAGATTCCTCAAGCTTAAAATAAGGTGGATTGCAAAATAATAAATCAACGGAAGAACGTTTAATATGATTGAGACTGTTTTTTAAGTCATCGTTAATCATCGTCATTTGGTCGGTCAGTTGGTTTAATTCAATACTTCGCTGTCCCATATCAGCAAGCTCAGGTTGAATCTCTATTTGGACAATTGGACATTTTGTTTTTTGACTTGCGAAAAGGCCGACAGCACCATTACCAGCACAGAGATCAACAATATTTGCACGGTTAGCTGGTATTGTTGGAAAATTGGCGAGCAAAACGCTATCAATTGAATAGCTAAATACCTTTTTACTTTGAATTACTTTGACACCAAGCGCATAGAGCTGGTCGATTCGTTCATTTTCTTTTAATAGTTGATTATTCATGTAGCTAGTATAGCACAGGCGTTTACTAAATTTCAAAATCAATGGTGTTGTAAAAAAGGTGTAAACAGTCAAGGAGTAGGTTATAATTAAAAATGTACTAAATGCACTCGCTGATTATTTCGTGAAAATTTTAGCTTGTCTTTAGTTACTCAGACTCTTGATTAGCTAAGCGATAAGTTAAAATTTTCAGAGCCTATCGTAGCTGTAACGCATTAAAATGAGAGTTATTATGGTAAGCTTAGGCTTTGGCAATTTGGATTTTATCATAAATCTTAGCTTAAAATTATGTTTATTAAATCATTAAAAAAGGAGCTAGATATGCTTTTTAAATTTTTAAGAATTGTTATTCGACTTTTTTTATTTATCGTCAATGGGAATTCTAAGTACATGAATCGTGATCGATTACCTCAGGATGAAAATTATATTTTAGTTGCACCGCATCGGACTTGGCTGGATCCAGTTTTTATGGTAATTGGCGCTCGACCAAAAATGTTTAATTTTATGGCTAAACAGGAATTATTCAAGAATCCTTTTTTTGGCTGGTTAATTAAAACCTTAGGTGCCTTTCCAATTAATCGTGAAAAGCCTGGCCCGTCTACCGTCAAGGTACCAGTTAAACTACTTAAATCAACTGATAAGTCATTAATTATGTTTCCAAGTGGTACAAGACATTCGACTGAAATTAAAGGTGGTGTCGCTGTCATTGCTAAAATGGCACGTGTGAGAATCGTTCCTTGTGTTTATCAAGGTCCTTTAAAATTTTCCCATATATTTTTACGGAAACGGATTACACTTAACTTTGGTGAGCCAATTGATATCTCTGATATTAAAAAATTAGACAAAGCTGGCATTGAAATTGTTTCTGAAAGAATTGAAAAATCTTTTCAGGCTTTGGACAATGAGATTGATCCCAGTTATGTTTATCATGTAGACTAATAGTCATTGAATCATTGAACTGAAAGAAGTTGTGCGCTCATTTAAATTAATATTTAATAAGCGTTAGTAAGAGGAGTTATCGTTGGATTTTTATATTAAAGAAGCAATTTTGCATTTATATGATGTGAATCAACAAGCACTAAATATTTCAAAGCAATTATTAGACTTATCACAGCCTGTCATTCATGATTATATTTTGAAGAAATTAGAGCGGGCATACTCTGACAAGTTAAAAAGTGGTCAGCTAGAGGCAAACCATCCAGTTGTTACTTTGGCTAAAAATGAAAATTTTATTCAGTCTTCAGTTCAGTTTTGCCAGCAATGGTTAGAGGCCTACAAAATTGCTGAAAAACAATCGGCAAATGATTTGATTTGTGTTCGCTATGAGCAAGAAGGTATCCCTTATTTTGGTTTTATCCGGGTTAAATTAAATCAGGGCTTTGCGAATCAAACTGGCGTTGAAAATAATCAGATTCAAGTCAATCCTTACCAGTTACCAAGTGATTCTCAGCTACCGGATGAAGCATTTTTATTGAATTTGACTTCAGATGAATTTTTACTGTTAGAAAAACAGATAAAATTTAACGGTGCAAATATCAAATATTTTTCTGAAACGATTCTGAAGGCACCAACGAATCCCTCAGTTAATGATCAGCTGAGACAAATCAAGCAAACAGCTAAGAAAATTGGTAAAACATTTGACGCAGAAGAATTTCAAATGGCATCTACGATTCAAAAAGCGGTAGTGGCTAGCTTAGATGAGGCTGAAACATTTGATCCTAAAAAAATTAGTGAGTCACTTTTTCCCGAAAATTTAACGGCTCAATTAGAATTTCAAGAGGCAACAAAGGATTCAGTAAATCTCAAAGTTGATGAAGCAATTAAGGCTAAAACAACGCAAAAACTGTCGACTCAAAAGCTTTCGTTGAGCTATGGAATTGAAATTACTGTGCCAAATGATGTTTATGATGATGCCGAAAGAGTTGAATTTATTCAAAATGCAGATGGTACTTATTCAATTTTAATTAAAAATATTACCGATATTAAAAACAAATTTATATAATAAATAAACGATTCAGATTATTAATAACTATATTTAATTATTAATAATCTGCCTTAAGCAAAAATACTGAATTAGTAATTACAGATATAGGAAAGGATTATTTATGAAAATAGGTTCTCATGTTTCAATGAGTGGCAAAAAAATGTTACTTGGCGCAGCTGAGGAGGCGGCGAGCTATGGTGCCTCTACCTTTATGATTTATACAGGTGCCCCGCAAAATACGCGCCGTAAGTCAATTGATGAAATGAACATCGAGGCTGGACAGGCTTTTATGGCAGAAAATGGTCTTTCGGATATTGTGGTACATGCACCTTATATTATTAATCTTGGCAATACAATTAAGCCTGAAAATTTTCCATTCGCTGTTCAATTTTTACATGAAGAAATTAAGCGTAGTGAAGCACTTGGTGCTAAGCAAATTACACTTCATCCGGGTGCCCATGTTGGTGCAGGTGCCGAGGCGGGCATTAAGCAAATAATTAAAGGATTAAATGAAGTTCTTGAAAAAGAACAAACAGCACAAATTGCTTTAGAAACAATGGCTGGGAAGGGTACGGAAATTGGTCGAACATTTGAAGAAATTGCTAAAATTATCGACGGTGTGACTTTGAATGATAAGCTTTCAGTTACTTTTGATACCTGTCATGTTAATGATGCAGGCTATAATGTCAAAGAAGATTTTGACGGTGTTTTGGCAGAGTTTGATAAAGTGATTGGCTTAGAGCGTTTAAAAGTTGTTCATATTAATGATTCTAAAAATCCACAGGGAAGCCACAAGGATCGTCATGCAAATATTGGTTTTGGTACGATTGGCTTTGATACGCTTAATCAAATTGTGCATCATGAAAAATTAGCGAATTTATCAAAAATTTTGGAAACACCTTATGTTGGTGCAGATAAGAAAACGGCCTATGCACCTTATGGCAAAGAAATCGCCATGTTCAAGGCTGGTCAGTTTGACGTGTTGGCTTTTCCTGAATTAGCCGAATAATCTAAAATGATATTCTAAATGCAAAATCGAGGTTAACGGTTTTGTAGCTAGAGTATCATTTTTAAGCTTTAATCACTTTTTAAATTAATAACAGAAAAGCTTTTTTTAGTAGATTTTGATAAATAGATTGTCTAGAATCAAGTCCTAAAAAATGATAGAATGGATGTTGAGATTGTGGAAGGAGCGTGCTTTAAATGACAGATAATTTGTTTGAGAAACTTTTAGACCAAATGGACTTTGACTTAGAATTAAGGCAGAGTGTATTGTTCAAAACGGCAAAAATTGAGAAGGTAGAAGTAAGCTTTGCAAATCATCAATGGCATTTTTTTATCGATTTTCCACAGATTTTACCAGTTGAAATCTATCGTAAATTTCGTTTTGAATTAGATCAGGCCTTTCAAGATAAGGCAGCCATTCGTTTAACGATTAATGCTATTGATACTAATTTCTCAGAAGGCTTAATTCAAGAGTATTGGCGCCTTGTTTTTGAAGAGGAAAACTGCGCGATTCCAATCGTTAATGGGACGTTTAAAATGTTTTTACCAGAAATTGATTCTACTGGTAACGTAGTGATTCCAATGAATAGTGCTGGTAATATTGATTCACTACATAAAAAATATTTACCAATTATTGCCAAGCATTTTAAACACTATGGCTTTTCTGAAATTGAATTTCAACCTGTTGTCGATGCAGCTAAGGTTGCTGATTCTATCGAAAAACAAAATAATCGTCAAGAAGAATTATTTGAGATGGCAATCAAGCAAAATGCTGAATTTGAGAAAAAAACGAAAAAGGCACCAGTAGCAAGTGTAGCAGATAAATTTCAGATGGGTCGTTGGATTAAAGATGGTGAAATCGTATCGTCAATGCAATCGGTTGTTGAAGATGAAAATCGAGTGATTTTCGAAGGTAATATTTTTGAGCTTGAGGTCAAAACGACGCGAACTGGTCGTAAATTTTTATTATTTAAAATGACAGACTATACTTCAAGCTTTTCTTGTCAAAAATGGTCTCGAAATGATGATGAGGCAGCGCTTTTTGATTTAGTGAAAAAAAATATGTGGGTTCGGGTTCGTGGTAATGTTGAAATGAACACCTTTCAAAATGACTATGTGATGAATGTGCAGGATATTCAGGAAATCAGTCACACTTCGCGAAAAGACCTAATGCCTGAAGGTGAAAAGCGAGTTGAATTTCATGCACATACTAATATGTCAACGATGGATGCAATCCCTTCTGCCAAAAATTTAGTGGCAAGAGCAGCAGAATTTGGTCATCCAGCGATTGCGATAACCGATCATGCCGGCTTGCAGAGCTTTCCAGAGGCTTATCAATCGGGTAAGCAGCACGGTGTTAAAATTTTATATGGTGTTGAAGTGAACTTGGTCGATGATCAAGTGCCAATTGTTTATAATGAAGACTCGGCAA
Source organism: Streptococcaceae bacterium (assembly GCA_022484805.1). Classification (GTDB taxonomy): domain Bacteria; phylum Bacillota; class Bacilli; order Lactobacillales; family Streptococcaceae; genus MMGLQ5-1. The sequence continues at coordinate 61,341 of JAKVKP010000008.1, read as the reverse complement.
ATTTAAAAGAATCAAATTATGTTATTTTTGACGTTGAAACGACAGGCACATCAGCAGTTTATAATAAATTAATTCAAGTGGCCGCGAGCAAAATGTATAAAGGCAATGTGATTGATTCATTTAATATGTTTATTGATCCAGGACATCGCTTGAGTCAGTTTACAGTTTCATTAACAAAAATTACTGATGATATAATTAAAGAAAATGCTGTACCCTTAGAAGAAGTACTAAAAGCATTTCAAAAGTTTTGTGAGGGTTCAATTTTAGTTGCCCATAATGCAACTTTTGATATGGGCTTTATGAATGTCAATTATCGGCGCTATAATTTACCTGAAATCACTCAGCCAGTTATTGATACATTAGAATTTTCAAGAAATATTAATCCTGATATTAAACGCCACGGTTTGGGCCCATTAACCAAACGTTTTAATATTGTTTTGGATAATCATCACCAAGCGGATGCCGATGCGCAAGCGACAGGTCACTTACTTTTTCTTTTCTTAGAAAAGGCCTATGATCAGTATCAGATTACTGATTTGAAATCACTAAATGAAAAGGTGATTGATGCACATTCATACAAGCGAGCAAGACCAACGCACGCCACGGTTTATGCGCAAACGCAAGCAGGACTCAAACAGCTCTTTACGCTTGTATCTGAATCAAACGTCAAATACTTTGAAAGAGTGCCTCGTGTACCAAAATCTCTTTTACAAAAGTATCGTCAGGGGTTAATTGTCGGGAGTGCCTGTGATAAAGGGGAAGTCTTTGACACAATGCTATCAAAAGGCTATGAGGCGGCAAAGGAAGTAGCCAAATTTTATGATTTCATTGAAGTGATGCCTAAAACCGTTTATCAGCCTCTGATTGAGCGTGAAACAATTAAGGATGAAGCTGAATTAGAACAAATCATTAAGGAATTAGTTCGGCTGGCTGATGAGCTTGGTAAGCCAGCGATTGCTTCTGGTGATGTTCACTATATTGAAAAAGAGGATGCTGCTTATCGTGAAATTGTCGTACGTGGACAAGGACCAGGGCAAGAAATTAATCGTCCAATGCGAATGGGTGATGTTGAGAAGGTGATTTCTCTGCCAGAAGTTCATTTTAGAACGACTAATGAAATGCTAGATGAATTTGCATTTATTGGTAAGGAAAAGGCTCACGAAATCGTGATTGAACAGCCCCAAGCCCTCGCTGAAAGCTTTGAGTCAATTACGCCAGTTAAAAATGAATTATATACACCCTATATTGAGGGTTCAGAAGAACAAATTGTTAAGATGACCTATGAAAAGGCATTTGAGCTCTATGGTAACCCGCTACCAGAGCTGGTAGATTTAAGAATTGAAAAAGAGTTGAAATCAATTATTGGTAATGGCTTTGCCGTAATTTATTTGATTTCTCAAAAATTAGTGAAGAAATCTAACGATGACGGTTATTTGGTTGGTTCACGGGGGTCAGTTGGCTCTTCGTTCGTTGCAACGATGACTGGTATTACTGAGGTCAATCCACTTGCACCACATTATGTTTGCCCAAATTGTAAGTATTCCGAATTTTATGAAGATGGGACCTATGGATCAGGCTATGATATGCCAGAGAAAAATTGTCCGAAATGTGATTCTAAAATGCACAAAGATGGCCATGATATTCCATTTGAAACTTTCTTGGGCTTTTATGGTGATAAGGTTCCCGATATTGACTTGAACTTCTCTGGTGAATATCAACCGAGGGCTCATAATTATACTAAGGAAATTTTCGGTGAGGACTATGCCTACCGTGCAGGGACAATCGGTACGGTTGCCGAACGAACAGCCTATGGTTTTGTGACTGGCTTTGAAAAGGACTATAATAAGCATTTTAACAATGCTGAAAAATCGCGCTTGGCATTGGGTTCAATGGGTGTAAAGCGGACAACTGGTCAACATCCAGGCGGAATTATTGTTATTCCAAGTTATATGGATGTTAATGATTTTTCACCGATTCAATTTCCAGCAGATGATATTGATTCTGATTGGAAAACAACGCATTTTGATTTTCATTCCATTCACGATAATATTTTAAAACTAGATATTCTAGGTCATGATGATCCGACGATGATTCGGATGCTACAGGATTTATCTGGACTTGACCCCTCTGAAATTCCAGTGGATGACCCCGAGGTGATGAAAATTTTTTCTTCGCCAGAAGTATTAGGTGTAACCGAAGAACAAATTGGCTCGCGAACTGGGACACTCGGTGTGCCCGAATTTGGAACCCAATTTGTACGTGGGATGCTAGAAGAAACGCACCCAAAAACCTTTGCTGAGCTACTGCAAATTTCAGGCTTATCACATGGAACGGATGTTTGGCTAGGCAATGCACAGGAGCTAATCAAAAATGATACCGCCAATCTAGCTAATGTAATTGGCTGTCGGGATGATATTATGGTTTATTTAATTCATGCGGGATTGGAAAGCGGTCTTGCCTTTAAGATTATGGAAAGTGTTCGTAAGGGTAAGGGAATACCAGATGAATGGCAAGCGGAAATGCGTAATCAGAATGTACCAGAATGGTATATTGAATCCTGCTTAAAAATTAAATATATGTTTCCAAAGGCCCATGCGGCAGCCTATGTAATTATGGCCTTAAGGGTTGCCTATTTCAAGGTACACTTACCAATTTACTATTACTGTGCTTATTTGTCTGTTCGAGCAAGCTACTTTGATTTAAAGGTGATGGCTAGTGGTAAAGAAGCAGTCAAAGCTAAAATGAAGGAAATCAGAGATAAGGGAAATGACGCAGCTAATACTGAGGTTGGTCTGCTAGGCGTTTTAGAGATTTGCAATGAAATGCTTGAACGTGGCTTTACCATTTCTAAATTAGATTTATATCAATCTGAAAGTGTTAATTTTGTAGTTGGTGAGGACGGTAAGAGCTTAATACCACCTTTTAGGGTAGTTGATGGTCTGGGGTTAAACGTTGCCAATCAGATTGTTGAAGCGCGTAAAGCAGGTGAATTTTTATCTAAAAATGAGCTGAAAAATCGTGCCAAGGTCTCTGGTACACTGATTGAAAAATTTGAAGATTTGGGTATTTTAAATCATCTACCTGAAGATAATCAATTATCACTTTTTGATGATCTATTTTAAAAAACCGGTGTCAATGAAACAAATTTTATTATTAATACTTATTTATTGCTCAATTAAGTATATTAAAAAAGCTGAACAGTGGAATCAATTGCTAAAAGTCAGGTTTTAAACTGATTTTAAGTAGTTAATTCTAAGGTTCAGCTTTTTTGAAGAAACGTTAGCCAATTATCATTCATGAATGCTATTTTGAGAAATTTTGCCAGAATTTTTCTAGATGTTCTAAATCATTGATTTGGCGGTTACATTCAAAACTATCAGTGCAAATATAATTGCCTTTTTTAGTATATGTTCCATCGCCCGCTGATTTTGTAGTTGCTAGAAAAAAGGCAACGGTGCCAATTTGATTGCAAATTGCACAATGCCCTTTTTGAGCATCGGGGTTAAATTGTCCATAAAGGCCAGTAAATTGGTTATTGATGTCTCGAATTAGGTATTTTCGATTATTATTGCCATCATTGAAGCCTAAATAGGTGAGTTCTCGAAAATCAATGTCTGTCATTTCAAGATTGGGTAATTTTTTTACCTTGCGATAGCACTTTTCAATTTGCTTATGAGTCGGTATTCTCATAGGCTGGACATAGCTTTTGACTACTTCAAAAATGGCGCTAAATTGTTCTCTGGTCAAAGCAGGATTCATCAATTTTTCCAGATGAATATTGAGATTATTATTGCGTTTAAAATAGTGCTCGACATTGCCTTTGATTAAGGCTTGTAAGGCATGAATGGTCTGTTTGTCATTAACTGAATGGTAGGCTTTTATTAATTCGTTAGTTTGTTGCTTTATTAGCCAATATTCATGAGGCTTTAAAACCTCGATTGTATTTGTCATTATAAATCTCCTCATAGATATCTCTGAGGAAAAGTTACTTCATCAAAGATATTTGCATATTTGTTTTGACATAGATGCTGAAATTTGATGACGTACGATAAATGATGTATTTTGCATCAATATCACCTCCAGTAAATAGTAGTTATATGCTAAGTATAATCAATTAAATGATTTTGTAAAACGGCATTATTTTGATAAAAATTTTGCGTGAAATATCTCAGCTTCATGCCATTCAAGCAATGGGCGATTTTAATGCCAGCTTAGTTAATTTTTCATTTCCTTATGCGCCCAATTTAGTTTATAAATATTCTAGTAGGAGTGAATATGTAGCTGTTGTTTATCATTCTCCCATTTTTTAAGCTGTCGAATTGAAATAATGGTGCTTGGTAAAAGAATGGCAACACTGCCAATCCAAGCTAAAGGGTTAGCAGCAACAGTGCCTGCAAAGCCAAAGAACATGGTACCGACAATGGCAGCGATGATACGTGCAATTAATTCCATAATACCTGCTAGTGTTGGGATAAAACCCTTACCTAGTCCTTGAATTGTATATCTAAGGATGAATAGAATAGCAAGAATCCAGTACATTGAACCGTTGATTAGATAATAAATATTTGCAAATCTAAAGACTTCATTTTCACCTGAGTTAATGAACCAAGAAGTAAAGAAATTACCGAAAACATTAATAATAATTCCAGCAATTATAGCAAAGCCAACGGCAATTACTAAGGCAGCCTTAAGTCCATCGATGATTCTTTGGTATTCCTTAGCACCAAAATTTTGAGCAGTAAAGGTAGCAATAGCTGTACCAAGTGCAATTAAAGGTAGCATCGCCAGTTGGTCGATTTTGCTGGCAGCAGATTGGGCGGCGACTGCATCTGTACCTAAAGTATTTAAGGCGATTTGCATAATTACAGTGCCAATTGCAATGATTGACGTCTGAAATGCCATTGGAAAACCAACTCGTGCATGCTCAATAAAATCTTGTTTACTTAATTGAAAATCACTTTTTCGCAATGTTAGAATTGGAATCTGTCTTTTAATATGAATGATACCTAGCAATACAGATAATGTTTGTGCAATTACGGTTGCAAATGCAGCACCCGCAACTCCCCATTTAAAATATAAAATAAAAACAAATTCTAGAATGATATTTACAATGCTAGCAATAATTAAGAAAAATAGTGGTGTTCTCGCATCCCCGATTGCTCGAATAATATTAGATAATAAATTAAAGCCAATTGAAGCAAAGGTACCGATAAAGAGAATACCAATGAATATTTGTGCATCCTTTAAAATTTCTTTTGGTGTTTGCATCACAATCAATAGTGGCTCAACAAAAACGAGCGACAAAATTGTGAGGACAACTGTAATGATTACCGAGTAAATAATGCTTGTCGCAAAACTTTTCTTTACGCCAATTAAATCATTTGCGCCATATTTTTGCGCCGTAATAATTGAGAGTCCCGCTGTTAAGCCTTGTGCAAACCCTAAAATGAGGAATGAAAGGCTACCGGTTGAGCCCACGGCTGCCAAAGCTGTTTTTCCTAAAGTTTTCCCAACAATTAGTGTATCCATGGTGGTATACAATTGTTGAAAAACATTACCGACAATTAAAGGTAAGCTAAAGATGATGATAATTTTAAAAATATTGCCCTTAGTTAAGTCTGTCATTTTCCTTCTCCTATTTTTTCAGTCTAATCATCGTATCAAAGGGAGCGGTTTCATTCAAGACATAATTTGCATAATTTTTTATTTTTTTTTATTGTTTGAATTGATAATTGAAAAAAAAAGTAGAGGCATTCAAGTGTTGCCATTTTTGAGAGATAATACAAAAATTGAGGGATATTGAAGATAATTATTAAAGTAATAAAAAAAGCAACCCCGAAGGATTGCTTTAAGCAACTAAATTATGCTTTAGTAACGTTAGCTGCTTGAGGGCCACGAGCGCCATCTTCGATATCGAAAGATACAGCTTGACCTTCTTCTAAAGTTTTGAATCCGTCTCCGCCGATAGCTGAGAAGTGTACGAATACATCTTTACCATCTTCAGCAGTAATAAAACCAAAACCTTTTTCAGCGTTAAACCATTTAACAGTACCTTGTGCCATTATAGACATCCTCCTTGCGTTATACGCGTAAATTATTGCAATTGTTGCCGATGAATCGAAGAATGTTTATAATGAAACGACCTACCGATAAATCTTAACAAAAACTACACTCATTATGTTAGCATAGAAAATGAAGGAATGCAATAAAAGGAGAAAAAAATGAAAAAAAAATTAAGGAAACAAATCATTGAGGATTTAAAGACTATAAATTTGGATGACAAAGTAATTCAAGAAGCTTCCATTTTAAATCAACTTTCACTTGAAAACAGCTATATCAATGCAAAAACGATTGGTATTTATCTCCCCTTTCCTTTTGAATTTGATACGATGAAAGTAATTGAAATCGCTTTAAAAAATAACAAAAATATTGTTATTCCAAAGGTTTTTGCGAATCGCGAACTAAAATTTTTCAAATATGATAAAAAAAATTTACAATTAAGTGACTTTGGTATCCTTGAACCAACTTCAGAAATGGATGAAATTCGGGCAATTGATTTATTAATTGTACCTGGTGTAGTTTTCAATCAAGATGGCTATCGCATTGGTTATGGTGGTGGTTATTATGATAGCTACTTAACTAATTTTAAAGGTGAGACAATTAGTTTGGTATTTAATCAACAAATTCAAGATTTTATAGCTGAAAAACATGATATTGCAGTTAAACAGTTAATTATTTCTCAATAAATTGTTATGATTAACAGTATAAATAATTAATCAATGGAGGTAAAATGAATATTAGACGAATCAAAAATGAAAGCTATATGACTTTAATCTTTTTAACGATTCAAACTATAATTTTTGTATTAATGCAATCGGGACTTTTTGGAAGTGGTGAGAGTGCGACAACAGTTATTAATTTTGGTGGATTGTATGGTTTACAGGTACTAGAGGATCCAACCAAAATTTGGCATTTAATTTCACCAATTTTTGTACATATTGGTTTTTCACATTTTATTTTTAATTCAATTGTCCTTTATTTCTTGGGTAAACAAACAGAAGAGGTTTTTGGACACTTGAAATTCTCGCTCATCTATCTAGGTAGTGGGTTGCTTGGTAACTGTTTGACCTTCTTTTTTGATACTTATTCAATTTCTGCGGGCGCCTCTGGTGGTTTGCTTGGCTTGTTTGGTGCTTTTATTGTTCTTCGTTTCTTAGTACCGAATAATGGGATGATTCAAGGCCTATCACAAAGCTATTTTATGCTAATGATTTTGACTTTAGTATCGAGTGTCATTCAACCCAATATTGCTTTTTGGGGTCATCTTGGTGGATTAATCGGTGGTGCGTTATTGACAGTGGTCTTAGGTGCGAGTCAAATCAATCAAAAATTTAATAAACATTTGCGTATTGTGAGTGGTATTTTCTATATTTTCCTAATTTTTTCCACAATTTTCCTAACTTTTGCCAATTTTAGTTAACGCGCTTGAGTTGATTTGTGGTTTATGCTAATTTAAGAGAGGTTTTATGAAAACGTTCTATGATGTACAACAATTATTAAAGCAGTTCAATATTTATGTCTATGTAGGCAAACGAATTTATGATATTGAATTAATGCGAATTGAGTTAAAAGGATTGTATGATTCGCACGTGATTGATAAAGAACTATTTTTAACGGCAGATTTAATTTTACGCCGAGAACATAGAATTGAAGAAAGTAGGTAAAATAATGGCAGAAAAAAAAGTAATTGGGATTGATTTGGGTGGTACAACAGTTAAATTTGGTATTTTAACAACTTCAGGTGATGTTCAGGATAAGTGGGCAATTGAAACGAATATTTTAGATGAAGGTAAAAATATCGTACCTGATATTATTGACTCAATTAATCATCGCTTAGAATTATATAATTTATCGAAGGAAGATTTTATTGGTATTGGTATGGGAAGTCCTGGCTCGGTTGACTTAGTAAATAATACAGTAACTGGTGCTTATAATTTAAATTGGGAAAAAACACAAGAGGTTGGTAAGGCGATTTTTGAAGGTACTGGCTTGGAATTAGCAATTGATAATGATGCTAATGTGGCGGCGCTTGGCGAGCGCTGGAAGGGTGCTGGAGAAAATGATCCAGATGTTGTCTTCATGACTTTAGGTACTGGCGTTGGTGGTGGTATTGTCGCTGCTGGCAATTTATTGCATGGTGTCGCTGGTGCTGCTGGAGAGATTGGTCATGTGACAGTTGAGCCGGTTGAGGGTTTTGAATGTACTTGCGGTAAAAAAGGTTGTCTTGAGACGGTTGCCTCTGCAACTGGTGTCGTACGTGTTGCACGAAAGCTTTCAGAGCAATGGGAAGGCGATTCAGTGATTAAGACTGCGATTGATAACGGAGAAGCGGTGACGAGTAAGGATATCTTCTCAGAAGCTCAGAATGGGGATAAATTTGCCACTTTAGTTGTTGATAAGGTATGTTTCTATTTAGGCCTAGCTGCTGGTAATTTAGGTAATACTTTAAATCCTTCAGCGATTGTTATTGGTGGCGGGGTCTCAGCTGCGGGCGAATTCTTGCGTGGTCAAGTGGCAAATTATTTTAATCAATTTACCTTTCCACAGGTTCGCCAAACAACCAAAATTAAATTGGCTGAGCTTGGAAATGATGCTGGTATTATTGGTGCAGCAAGTCTTGCATTGCAGTTTGAAAAAGCATAGTGTAATATATAAATAATAAAGAAGTTTTAAGTAAGGAGTAGTGTTTTGAATTTTTTTGTTATTAATATAATACTCATCATTATTATCATTTTGTTGTTTATCTTTCCTTTTATCACGCGTTTTCGAGTGAAGCGTGCGGCGACGATTATTGATGAAGTAACCTTTAGAGAAGGCATGCGTTCAGCGCAGGTAATTGACGTAAGGGAGCCTGCTGAATTTAAGCGTCGTCATATTATGGGTGCTCGAAATTTACCTGCCAGTCAGGTTAAGGTTTCTTTAGCTTCGATTAGAAAAGATAAACCAGTTTATCTTTACGAAAACGGCAAGCCTCAAATTGCCGGCAATGTTGCTTTGATTCTTAAGAAGAATGGTTACCAAGATATTTATATTTTGAAAAAAGGTCTTGAATATTGGACTGGTAAGGTTAAGGAACAATAGAAGAAGCTAGGATATTTTTCCTAGCTTCTTTTGCTATTGTTACTTACACTCCGAGAATTTCGGTATGAAATTTGAGGCAGTAAGTGACAAAGGTATACATTGAACTTCTTTTTAGGAGCAACCAAGGGGCGCTTTAAAAACTTCAGTTCAAAGGTGGCATAAATACTGAGATTTTTGTTTAATAATAATTTTTAATTATAAATAACGATGTTATATCGTTTGTAAATCCTTAATTAGCTTTAAAATACGTACTTTTACGAATAATTTTTAGACTTATCTTTGAAATGTTCACAAAAAATAGTCAATTGAGCTATAATGAATAGGAATTGTTTTTTTATTACAGGAGGATGTATGAAATCTGATATTGAAATTGCACAGAGTATTGAACTTAAACGAATTGAAGAAATTATTGAAAAAATAGATCTTAATGAGGATGAGCTTGAAAAATATGGTAAATATAAAGCTAAAATTGATTTTTCTGCCATTAATCGTTTAAAGGACAATACTGATGGTAAATTGATTCTTGTTACTGCAATTAATCCGACCCCAGCAGGTGAAGGTAAATCGACGGTGACGATTGGCTTAGGGGATGCACTAAATCAAATTGGTAAGCAAACAGTGATTGCACTACGCGAGCCCTCATTAGGGCCTGTTATGGGTGTAAAAGGTGGTGCCACAGGTGGCGGACTTTCTCAGGTTTTGCCAATGGAAGATATTAATTTACATTTTACTGGTGACATGCATGCCATTACGACAGCAAATAATGCCTTGTCAGCACTTTTAGATAACCACTTGCAGCAGGGGAATGAGCTTAATATTGACCAGCGTCGAGTAGTATGGAAGAGAGTAGTTGATTTAAATGACCGTGCACTCAGACAGGTTGTAGTCGGTCTTGGAGGGCCTTTTCAAGGTGTGCCACGTCAAGATGGTTTCGATATCACGGTCGCAAGTGAAATCATGGCGGTACTTTGCCTGTCAAGAGACATCCAAGATTTGAAGGCAAGACTTGCAAAAATTGTGATTGCTTATGATTTTTCAAAACAGCCCATTACAGTGGGTGATTTAAAGGTTGAAGGTGCACTTGCTTTAGTTTTGAAAGATGCTATTAAGCCTAATCTTGTTCAAACGATTTATGGGACTCCGACGCTTGTTCATGGCGGACCATTTGCTAATATCGCTCATGGCTGTAATTCGGTTTTAGCAACCAGTACGGCTCTTAAATTAGGTGATTATACGGTGACGGAAGCAGGCTTTGGTGCCGATCTCGGTGCTGAAAAATTTTTAAATATTAAGACGCGAGCGCTTGGTAAAACGCCGGATGCAGTTGTGATTGTGGCAACAATTCGTGCTCTGAAAATGCATGGTGGTGTCAAAAAGGATGCGTTATCCAATGAAAATGTTTCTGCGTTGAAAACAGGATTTGCCAATTTAGAAAAGCATATTCAAAACATTAAGGAATTTAATTTGCCTGTTGTGGTAGCAGTTAATGAGTTTATTACTGATACGCGAGCAGAAGTTGAGACATTGATTGAACTTTGTGAAAAAATAAATGCGCCAGTTGAATTAGCGCAGGTTTGGGAAAAGGGTGCTGATGGTGGCGTTGCACTTGCTAAACGCTTGGTTGAGGTGATTGAAACTGCAGAAAATCAGGCTTTTGAAACAACCTATCAGCTTGATCAATCGATTGAAGAAAAAATCACAGCAATTGTGCAAAAAATATACGGCGGTCGACAAGTAGTCTTTGAAAAGAAAGCAAAAAATCAAATTAAGGATTTTACGGCCAATGGATGGGATAAGCTACCAATTTGTATGGCAAAGACGCAATATTCACTATCTGATGATCCGACTTTATTAGGTGCACCGAGTGATTTTGAAGTAACGATTCGTGAATTAGTCCCTAAATTAGGAGCGGGCTTTATCGTTGCCTTAACTGGTGATGTGATGACGATGCCAGGCTTGCCGAAGCAACCTGCTGCCTTAAAAATGGATATTGATGAACACGGAAATGCGATTGGTTTATTTTAAACTAAATAATAAGTTCTGTTAAAGGTTAGGCTGTGACTTTGGTCACGGCCTCTTCTTATGTTTGCATGAATTAATTGTTTGGTGTGAATGATAGTTTTAATTTTTTTTATAATTAAACATGACTTTAGGTTATAATTGCTTAATGAAAGGTTGGTTATCATGGCAAATTATCGAAAAATTAAACGGCAAGTTAAGCAATTTCAAAAAATGTCAACAACACAAAAGTGTCTTTCAATTTTATTTGTCAGCATTTTTCTTTTTTTGGCATTTAATGATAGTGCTCAGCAAAAAGTAAATCAATTCTTAGGTCAGAATGAAGACACAAGTGGTGAGATAGTAAAGTTAAAGAATCAAGCAAATGTTAAGCTAGCCTACACAGGAAGTCCGGTTGTTTCGATTAATCAAGGGATACCAAATTTTGAAAAGTCTGATTTAGCTTTAACTCAGGGGGCGTGGCAATCCTTCAGTCCGCTGGACCAATATAATCGCGTTGGTACCGCCAATGCAATGCTACATAAAAGCTTAATGCCAAATAAGCAGCGAGAAGATATTTCAAATGTTTATCCTAGTGGTTGGCATCAAAAGAAAATCAATAATGATACTTGGCTCTATAACCGCTCGCATTTAATTGCACATCAGTTGACGGGGGAAAACGCCAATTGGCAAAATCTTTTTACAGGGACACAGCAACTCAATCAGATCTATATGGTTGAATATGAACAGAAGATTGCGAGTTATTTAAAAACAACGAATCACCATGTACGTTATCGGGTGACACCGTATTTTCAGAATGATGAGCTTGTTTGTCGTGGTGTTCAGCTTGAGGCTGCGAGTATTGAGGATCAGCAAATATCATTTAATGTGTTTATTTATAACGTCCAAGATAACTTTCAGATTAACTATGCAACTGGTACCAGTCAAAAAGCGAAAAACTAATTTGCCAACTCTCTAGTCTCAATGGCTTGACAAGCTCAACCGATTCAAGCATTTTTTTGCGATCAGTTGACTAAGCAACTAAATTTGCAAATCTCATTTATTTCAACAATCCTTGTTCATCGTTTGTCCTTGTCTAAATGAGTCATTTCGGCTTTCAACTGTCGTTCTAGAATTTAATATCGCTTTTTTGAACTTTTTAAGATAAAATAGAAAGGTACGTGTACTATACTGGGTCAGCTTTAAAAATAGATTAATTTTAAAGTCGATTCAGTACTACTTAACAAGTCTAAGTCAAGCAAGCTTTGATTGATTTAGATTTGTTTAGTAGCACGTATGAATAATATTGATTGATTATTTCAATCTAAGAGGAGAACAGATGTCAGAAAAAAAAGTTTTTTCAACTGAATGGGCAGGTCGTCCATTAGTCGTTGAAGTTGGTCAAGTTGCCAAGCAGGCCAATGGTGCAGTCGTGGTACGCTATGGTGATACAACCGTATTATCAGCAGCAGTGATGAGCAAAGGCATGCGTGATGGTGATTTTTTCCCATTAACTGTCAATTATGAAGAAAAAATGTATGCTTCAGGTAAAATTCCTGGTGGCTTTTTAAAGCGTGAAGGTCGTCCATCAACCGATGCAACCTTGACAGCACGCTTGATTGACCGTCCAATTCGCCCAATGTTTGCGGAAGGCTTTAGAAATGAAGTTCAAATTACCAATACTGTTTTGAGCTTTGATGAGGATAATAGTGCACCAATGGCAGCGATGTTTGGTGCCTCACTTGCGCTTTCAATTTCCGACATCCCATTTAATGGCCCAATTGCAGGAGTCGAGGTTGGTTATGTTGATGGCGAATTAGTGATTAATCCAACGGTTGAACAATATGAAAAATCATTACTAGAGCTTTCTGTAGCAGGTACGAGTGAAGCAATCAATATGGTTGAATCAGGCGCTAAAGAGTTATCAGAAGAAGTTATGCTTGAAGCTTTAATGGCTGGTCATGCGGCAATTAAGGCACTAGTTGCTTTCCAAGAGGAAATTGTCGCTGCGGTTGGTAAGGAAAAATCAGAGGTTGAATTGCTACAAGTGGATGCAGAGCTATCTCGTGAAATTAACGATGCTTACTATCCTGAATTAGCTCAAGCAGTACAGGTTGAAGAAAAATTGGCACGTGAGGATGCAACGAATGCTGTTCGTGAAAAGGTCATTGCCATTTATGAAGAAAAATTTGCTGAAGACGAAGACAAAGTACGCAAAATGCGTGAAGTGGTCGAAATCTTGGAAATTATGGAGCATTCAGAAGTTCGTCGTCTGATTACCGAAGATAAAGTGCGTCCTGATGGTCGTAAAATTGATGAAATTAGACCGTTGGATGCTGAAATTGATTTCTTGCCACGTGTTCATGCTTCTGGCTTATTTACACGAGGACAAACACAGGCTTTGTCTGTTTTAACCTTAGCACCATTATCAGAAGCACAAAGAATTGATGGATTAGGTGAGGAATATAAAAAGCGCTTCATTCATCATTATAATTTCCCACAATATTCAGTAGGCTCGACTGGTCGCTCAGGAAGTCCGGGCCGTCGTGAAATTGGTCACGGTGCATTAGGTGAACGTGCCTTAGAACAAGTGATTCCATCGCTCGAAGAATTTCCTTATATGATTCGTCTAGTGGCAGATGTTTTAGAATCTAATGGTTCATCATCTCAGGCCTCAATTTGTGCAGGTACGCTTGCTTTAATGGCGGGTGGGGTACCGATTAAAGCGCCAGTTGCCGGAATTGCAATGGGCTTAATTTCAGATGGTGCAAATTATACAATTTTAACCGATATTCAAGGTTTAGAAGATCACTTTGGTGATATGGATTTCAAGGTAGCTGGTACAAAAGATGGTATCACTGCGTTGCAAATGGATATTAAAATTGAAGGGATTACCGAAGAAATTCTTCGTGAAGCCTTGGCTCAGGCTAAAACAGCACGCTTTGAAATACTTAAGGTGATTACTGATACGATTGCTGAACCAAGACCAACCGTTTCAGAATATGCACCTAAAATTGACTTTATTAAAATTGATGAAGATAAAATTAAAGTGGTTATTGGTAAAGGCGGCGAACAAATCAATAAAATTATTGATGAGACAGGCGTTAAAATTGATATTGACGAGGCCGGCTTGGTCTCAATTTATTCGGATGATGCTGATGGAATTGAACGTGCCAAAGCAATTATTGAGCGCTTGACTAAAGCGGCTAAGGTTGGTGAAACTTACCTTGCCAAGGTTGTACGAATTGAAAAATTCGGTGCCTTTGTTAATTTATTTGAAGGTACAGACGCGCTTGTTCATATTTCTCAGCTCGCTAATGAACGAGTTGGTAAAGTCGAAGATATCGTTAAGCTTGGCGATGAGGTTTTAGTTAAGGTGACTGAAATTGACGATCGTGGTCGAGTTAATGCTTCAAGAAAAGCACTATTAGAAAGTAAATAATTGAGTTAAATAAATATTTAAAACAGTCGAAGCTTGTTATTCGGCTGTTTTTTAGTCTAGCGTGATTAATTGCTAATTTAAGGTATCGATTATTAGTCATAGCGTTGTGTCAATTTTACTAAATAATTCAAAAATGAACACAAAAAATTATCTATAATTTTGTTGCGTTGATTAATTCAAAGAGAGTAAAGTTACTTGTATTTAGGAAAAATATTATCAATAATTTCCTTATATAATATTCATCAATTTTAATTGTGAAAAGCAAATAGTAGACATTCACTTCATATTCAACTAGAATAAAATCCGAAGTAGGGCGTGTCTTGAAATTGAGACAATTAATAACATTTAATAAAATGAAAGTAGCGATAAATCCAATGAAGCTTGATGACTTACTAGACAAAAAAGAGGCGCTACAGGTTGAAATTGTTCGGCAGTTTTTGTTTCATGATGGCAAAATAAATAAACAAAAGCTAGCCAAAAAAGTTAATTTAACACAAAATGCACTTAAAGAATATTTAATGGAAATCACGCTTCTTTGTCAGCCATTGGGCGCTTACTTCGAGATTAAGCAGGTGGATAAAGAGTGGCAGCTTGATTTTTCATCCGATATTAATTTAGATAAAATAATCATGACATATCTAAGGCACAGTCTTGCATTTCAAATTTTGGAATTTGTCTTTAAAAATAAAAAATTTTCAACCTTTCAATTGACGCAGGAGTTCAATAGCAGTGAAGCGACAATTTTTCGAAAGTTGAGAGAACTGAATCAAGTGCTTAAAGATTTTAATGTAGGTATTAAAAACGGTCAGCTAGTTGGTGATGAGTTACAAATTCGCTACTTTTATTATCAATTATTTTTGAAGCTAGATACAGGCTTTTCTAGTAATGATTTGGAAGCTCAAAGATTACTAGCAAAGCTTCAACCAGAATTTAAGCATACCTTTTCTAAAATTGCCCTCAATCGTCTTAGCTGCTGGCTTTTTGTGACCCAACACCGTGTTATGGTTGCGAACCATGAAAATAAGAGATTAATGCAAATTATAGATAAATTTGAAGAGGATAAGCTTTACCAAAAGATAACAAAATTGGTTGAAAAATATTTTAGGCATTTTATAAGCTACGTTGGTAAGAATGAAGGTGCGATGTTTTATTGCTTTTTTATCAGCTTTGATATTTTGGGTGAGGATAATTTTGCGACCTATGATTTAACAAGACGTAAAAAAATTTCAACTGCTCTATTGGATACTTATAGTCGTGAAATGATTGTTGCTTATTATGGCTATCAGCGTTTGAGCATTTCAGATGAAAAAAATTTGACTTACAAACTCTCACAGGTACATGCTCAGGTACTGTGTTTTCATGGACAGCTTGATTTTTATGAAATGGAGAGAGTGAGACAATATTTTCAACAATTTCTTACACCAGAAATGTCAGCTTTGATTAATGATTTGATTGGAACAACCTGTGAGCTGCTTAACCTGCCCACCTCTGATCATAAATTCCTTTGGTTAAATTATGCAAATATTTTAATCTCAATTAACTTGTCATTACATAAGGTAATCTCTGTTGCGATTGACTTAGTAAATTTGCCAAGCTTTGGTGAATCTCTTTATCATTTTTTGTCAATAGAATTATCCAGTATTGCTCAGGTTCACGTTGAAAAATATCGACCACATGAGTATTATGATTTAATTTTAACTTCAGTAGAACAACCAATTTCGGTAAATGCAGCATATTATTATTTATCAGAATTTTTAACACCTTTTGACTTAACTAAAATTAAAGCTCAAATTAGTGAAATCAAGCAACAAAAAGATTAACTATCAAAAATAACAAAAAAGTAGTCTATTCTTGATAGTCTATTTTTTTATTATCGTGCTAAGATAAAACCATAAAGGAAGCGCTTGCAAGACAATGCGTTTTATAAATTTATATCAGCATTATTGGCCTTATTTTAAATCAGTAAGATTTAACTGGTTGACAGTACTTTTTACTGGTGAAACACTCATGCGTATTGTAAGCATACGCTCTATGGTTTTTATTAGCTTAAAGGAGGACATATTTTGGTAGAAGAACAGTATATTATGGCAATTGATCAAGGCACAACAAGCTCTCGTGCGATTATTTTTGATAAAACAGGATTAAAAATTGGCAGTTCACAAAAGGAATTTACCCAATATTTTCCACAAGAAGGCTGGGTGGAGCACGATGCGAATGAAATTTGGAATTCTGTTCAATCAGTAATTGCAGGTTCATTTATCGAATCGGGTATCAAGCCTTCTCAAATTGCCGGAATTGGTATTACAAATCAGCGTGAAACAACGATTATTTGGGAAAAAAAGACCGGGAAACCAATATATCATGCGATTGTTTGGCAATCTAGGCAGAGTTCAGGCATTGCAGATCAGCTGAAAGAGGATGGTAAAAGCGAGTGGTTTCATAAAAAAACAGGTCTAGTCATTGATGCATATTTTTCAGCGACAAAAATTCGTTGGATTTTGGATCATGTAGAGGGTGCTCAAGAGCGTGCAGAAAAGGGAGAATTATTATTTGGAACGATTGACACTTGGCTAGTTTGGAAGTTGACTGATGGTCAGTCTCATGTGACAGATTTATCCAATGCGAGTCGGACAATGCTTTTTAATCTTACGACGTTGGAATGGGATCAGGAAATTTTGGATTTACTTGATATTCCAAAGTGTATGTTACCAAAGCTTGTTTCAAATTCAGAAATTTACGGCGAGACACAAGGTTTTCACTTTTATGGTAGCGAGGTACCAATTTCTGGTATGGCAGGAGATCAACAGGCTGCATTATTTGGTCAAATGGCTTTTGAGGCTGGAATGGTTAAAAATACATATGGAACAGGTTCGTTTATTGTCATGAATACTGGAGAAACACCAAGCTTTTCAGAGAATAATTTATTAACTACCGTTGGTTATTCGCTTAATGGGAAGGTTAACTATGCACTTGAAGGTAGCATTTTTGTTGCTGGTTCAGCTATTCAGTGGATCCGTGATGGACTGCAATTGATTGAAAAAGCGAGTGATTCTGAAGAAGCAGCTAGAGCTTCAACTGATGAGGATGAGGTTTATTTAGTGCCAGCCTTTGTTGGATTAGGTGCACCATATTGGGATCAAGATGCACGTGGCGCTATGTTTGGATTAACTCGAGGGACAACGAAAAATGATATCATCAAGGCTACCTTGCAATCTATCGCCTATCAAGTTCGCGATATCGTGGATACGATGCAATCAGATACAGGAATCGCTATCCCAGTTTTGAAGGTAGATGGCGGTGGCACTGCCAATGATTATCTGATGCAATTTCAGTCAGATCTTTTAGATATTCCAATTCAACGCTCTAAAAATGCAGAAACGACTGCACTAGGCGCAGCTTTCTTAGCTGGCTTAGCGGTTGGCTTTTGGAAGGACACAGATGAAATTCGTGAATTTTATGAAGCTGGCAAGGTTTTTGAAGCTAAGATGGCAGCGGAAAAGCGGAATAAGCTATATGAAGGCTGGCAAAAAGCGGTTATTGCAACGAGAACATTTAAATAATGAAAGAAGGTTAAGATGATCAATTTTTCAAAGGCAACACGTCAAGAAAGTATCAATAAAATGCAGAGTGAACAACTTGATTTATTAATTATTGGTGGTGGAATTACAGGCGCAGGCGTTGCAATTCAAGCAGCCGCAGCAGGTATCAAAACCGCTCTTCTCGAAATGCAAGACTTCGCAGAGGGAACCTCATCGCGTTCGACTAAATTAGTCCATGGTGGGATTCGTTATTTGAAGACATTTGATGTTGAGGTGGTTTCAGATACGGTCAAGGAACGAGCTATCGTTCAGCAAATTGCGCCTCATATTCCCAAGCCAGACCCAATGTTACTACCGATTTATGATGATGAAGGCCCGACGACCTTTGATATGTTTTCAGTTAAGATTGCGATGGATTTATATGATCAATTAGCTGGTGTTAAGGGTACAAAATATGAAAATTATACATTGAACGCTAAAGAAGTGCTAGAACGTGAGCCATACATAAAAAAAGAAGGGCTTCAAGGGGCTGGGGTCTATCTAGATTTCCGAAATAACGATGCTCGTCTGGTGATTGAAAACATAAAAAAGGCAGCAGAGGATGGCGCTTATCTAGCTAGTAAGGTTAAAGTAACTGGTTTTTTATATCAGAAGAATAAAATTGTTGGTGTTAAAGCACGGGATTTATTAACAGGTAAAACATTTGAGGTATATGCCAAAGTTGTCATCAATACTAGCGGACCTTGGGTTGATAAAATTCGCAATTTAAATTTTACTCGTGCGGTGATTCCTCAAATGCGGCCAACAAAAGGGGTGCACCTTGTTGTCGATGCCAAAAAATTGCCGGTACCACAACCTACATACTTTGATACGCAAAAGCACGATGGACGAATGGTCTTTGCCATTCCACGTGAAAGCAAAACTTATTTTGGAACGACTGATACTGATTATCAGGGCGACTATACAAATCCAACCGTGACACAGGAAGATGTTGATTATCTTTTAGACGTTATCAATAAACGCTATCCAGATGCTAATTTAACAATTCATGATATTGAAAGCTCTTGGGCAGGCTTGAGACCACTTTTAATGGGCAACTCAGGCTCTGACTATAATGGTGGTGATAATGGTAGTTTGTCTGACAATAGCTTCGATAAGGTTTTGAATATTATTAGTGCCTACAAGCAAAATCAAGCGAGTCGAGTTGATGTTGAGGATGTCTTAAATCACTTGGAAAATTCACGAGGGGAAAAAGAATTATCGCCGTCACAAATTTCACGTGGTAGCTCACTTGAACGCGAATCTGATGATTTAATTACCCTATCGGGTGGTAAAATTACGGATTATCGCAAAATGGCAGAAGGTGCACTTGATTTAATCAAAAAAATTCTATCCGATGAATATAATCAGAGTTATCAATCAATCAATTCCAAAGAATACTCGGTTTCTGGTGGGGAATTTGACCCAGCAAAAGTAGAAGAAACGGTTTCAAAAAATACTGCTATTGGTGTTGCAGCAGGTTTATCCGAAGATGAAGCACATTATATTGCTGATTTTTATGGTATGAATGCCTTGACGATTTTTGACTTTGCTAAAACGATGACTGCATACGACCAATTGAGTTTGGCCGAATCAGCGATGCTTCATTATGCGATGGTTGCTGAAATGGCGTTGACACCAAGTGATTATCTGATGCGCCGTACCAATCATATTCTCTTTCAGCGTGATAGTCTAGATGCCATTAAGCATCCAGTTCTTGAAGCGATGTCAGCATTTTATGAATGGTCACAGGATGAAAAAGCAGAATACTTAGTTGAGTTAAATAAAGTGATTAATGCATCAGATTTGAAGGATTTGAAAGCGGGTGAAGATTAATGTCAGCAGATATGACTCAAATTTTTAGTGAGTTTATTGGAATGGCCGTTCTTATTTTATTGGGGGACGGTGTATGTGCAGCGGTCAATCTTAACAAAAGTAAAGCGCAAAATTCGGGCTGGATTGTCATTGCCTTTGGTTGGGCTTTGGCTGTGACTGTCGGAGTATACATTGCAGGCCTTAATGGACCTGCCCATCTAAATCCTGCAGTGACTATTGCCATGGCTGTAAACGGGAGCTTCGAAGCACACTTGGTATTACCATTTATTATTGCTCAATTACTGGGGGCAATTGTTGGCGCAGTATTGGTTTGGCTGGCCTATTTACCACATTGGGATGCAACAATAGATCAAGGTGCTATCCTAGGTACTTTTGCAACAGGTCCAGCGATTCGCAACTATCCAGCGAATTTTATCTCTGAAACGATTGGCACCTTTTTACTAGTTTTAGGTCTTTTGGCTTTCGGCGGAACTCAATTTGCAGAGGGTACAAATGTCTTTGCGGTTGGTGGACTGATATTAGCAATTGGCTTATCACTTGGTGGTGCAACAGGCTATGCAATTAACCCAGCTCGTGATTTAGGACCAAGAATTGCACACTTCATTTTACCAATTAAAAATAAAGGTGACTCTGATTGGGCATATAGCTGGATACCTATTATAGCACCGATTGTTGGTGGCTTATTAGCCGTAGGATTATTTACATTGATGTAATCATTGAAAATCTTATTAATTGTTCAAAATACAGGTAAAGTATACTTAAATTAGTATATTTTGCCTTTTTAAATTACTTTGATAATTTATCTATTAATAAACTAATTTGATTTTGCCTGTTTTAATGAGAACATTTATTTCTCAGAAAGAAACAGACATTATCATCTTGCTAAGTTATAAATTTTCTAGCATTTCATAATCATTTACTATATAATATGACACATAAGTAATCATTTTCAGCGAGGTTGGATAGTGTGAGCAATCAATGATTTTTAGTGATGATAATTCGTGAGATGAGCGTTAATCATAAAAGTGGAGGATGCTTCGGTATCTTCAATTAAGGTGGCACCGCGCATAGGCGTCCTTAAGTTAAGACTTAGGGAAGGTTTATGCTTTTTTGTCTATGAATGGAAATAATGATAAAGGAGTCTGTATGAAATTACAAAGACCAAAAGGTACTAATGATATTTTACCGGTTCAAAACAATGAAAAGGATCAATTTAAGTCAAGTGACTGGCAGTTTGTTGAGGAAACAGCAAGACTAGTTTTTAATGACTACCAATTCCAAGAAATTAGAACGCCAATTTTTGAAAATTATGAAGTAATTTCACGTTCAGTCGGTGATACGACAGATATTGTAACCAAAGAAATGTACGATTTTTACGATAAAGGGAATCGCCATATTACCTTGAGACCAGAGGGGACTGCACCGGTTGTCCGTGCCTATGTTGAGCATAAGCTTTTTGCGCCAGAACATTTAAATCCGACGAAGCTCTTTTATCAAGGACCAATGTTTCGTTATGAAAGACCGCAAGCAGGTCGATTAAGGCAGTTTCATCAAATTGGTGCCGAATGCTTTGGTTCAGCCAATCCAGCGACCGATGCTGAAATGATTGCGATGGCAATGGCTTTCTTTGAACAGCTTGGCTTGACTAAAATTCGTTTAGTGATTAATTCCCTTGGTGATCCAGAAAGTCGCTCGGCGTACCGCCAAGCATTAATTAATTACTTAGAGCCTTTGCAAGATCAGCTTTCTGAAGATTCTAAGCGTCGTTTACATGAAAATCCGCTCCGTGTTCTTGATAGCAAGGATCGTCAGGATAAGGTGGTAGTTGCCAATGCACCATCAATTTTGGATTATCTTAATGCGGCTAGCTTTAGCCATTTTGAGGCTGTTAAGGCAATGCTTGAAGCACTTGGTATTGACTATGAAATTGATAGTAATATGGTGCGTGGCTTAGATTATTATAACCATACGATTTTTGAAATTATGAGCGATGCAACTGCTAATGCGCAAACGACAATTTGTGCGGGTGGACGTTACGATGGCCTAGTTGAATATTTTGATGGACCACCAACACCTGGCTTTGGCTTTGCACTCGGTATTGAGCGCGTACTTTTGACAATTAAAGCAGAAGAGATTGAATTACCAACAAGTCAACCAATCAATGCCTATGTTGTTGTCCTTGGAGAAACTGCTAATTTAGAAGCACTAAAAATAGTGCAAGCTATTCGAAGTCAAGGCTTCTCAGCAGAACGTGATATGCTTAATCGAAAGGCGAAGGCGCAATTTAAAACGGCTGATAGGCTTGATAGTGAGTTAATTATTACGATTGGTGAAAATGAACTTGCGACACAAAAAGTAAAAATTAAAAATGCAGAGACACGAGAAGAAAAAGATTTTGACTTAAGTCAGCTTTATGCTAACTTTGCGATACTCTACGATGAAATGGTTATTAATAATTAATTACTAATATTAATAAAATTAAAAATACTATTTTAGTGAATTAATGTAAAAATTCAAACTAATATAATTAATAAATAAAGGATGTATAAATAAATGAAACGTTCAAATTATGCAGGACGAATTACGGAGCAGTTTTTAGGAGAAACAGTCGTATTAAAGGGTTGGGTTGCTAAACGTCGAAATCTTGGTGGTTTAATTTTTATTGACTTAAGAGATCGTGAGGGGATAGTTCAGCTAGTAATCAATCCAGAAAAGGCAGCAGAGGCAGTTGTTTCGCTTGCTGAAACCTTGCGCAGTGAATACGTGATTGAGGTACAAGGACAGGTTGTTGCTAGAGAGGTCGCAAATTCAAAAATGGCGACAGGTCAAATTGAAATTGAAGTCACAGAATTAACAATTTTAAATCAAGCCAAGACGCCACCCTTTGAAATTGCAGATGACCTTAATGCTAGTGATGAGACGCGTTTGAAGTATCGTTATCTAGATTTACGTCGCCCATCCATGCTGAATAATTTTAAATTACGTCATCAAGTGACTAAAAGTATTCGTCACTATTTAGATGATTTAGAATTTATTGATGTTGAAACGCCATATCTGGCAAAATCAACGCCAGAGGGTGCTCGTGATTATTTAGTGCCAAGTCGAATTTATCAAGGCCATTTTTATGCATTGCCGCAGTCACCACAGATTACAAAGCAATTATTGATGAATGCCGGTTTTGATCGCTATTACCAAATTGTTAAGTGCTTTCGTGATGAGGATTTACGTGGTGATCGTCAGCCTGAATTTACACAGGTTGACTTGGAAACTTCTTTTTTAGATGAGCTTGAAATTCAAGAAATTACCGAAGGTATGATTGCAAAGGTGATGAAAGAGGCAAAAGGAATTGAGGTTACTTTACCATTTCCACGTATCAGCTACGATGAAGCAATGTCACGCTTTGGTTCGGATAAACCTGATACACGCTTTGATATGGAGCTAATTGATTTATCTGAGCTTGTGGCGAATGTCCCATTTAAGGTATTTGAAGGCGCACTCGCATCAGGTGGTCAGGTAAAGGCGATTAATGTCAAAGGTGCTGCCGATGCTTATTCGCGTAAAAAACTAGATGAGCTTGCTAAATATGTTGAGCAGTTTGGAGCCAAGGGCTTAGCATGGTTGAAGGTCACTGATGAAGGCTTTACAGGCCCAATTGCTAAATTTATTACAGAAATTGAAGGTGATTTAGCAACTACTTTAGCTACTGAGAGTGGTGATTTAATTCTCTTTGCTGCCGATCAAAGAGAAGTTGTTGCAGCGACACTTGGGGCGTTAAGGACACGACTTGCCAAGGTACTTAACTTGATTGATGAGTCGAAATTCAATTTCCTTTGGGTTGTGGATTGGCCACTCTTTGAATATTCTGAAGAAGAAGGGCGCTATATGTCCGCTCATCATCCATTCACCTTGCCGACTGAGGCAACACAGGATTTACTTTTGACATCTCCAGCTGATGTCCGTGCTGTCGCTTATGATATTGTTTTAAATGGTTATGAGCTAGGTGGTGGTAGTCTCAGAATTAATCATCGTGACTTGCAGGAAAAAATGTTTGAAGCACTCGGCTTTACCTCTCAGTCTGCTGATGAGCAATTTGGCTTTCTATTGGAGGCGATGGACTATGGTTTTCCGCCACACGGTGGTATCGCTTTAGGATTAGATCGCTTTGTCATGCTACTTGCAGGTAAGGATAATATTCGTGAAGTGATTGCTTTTCCAAAAAATGGGAAGGCAGCTGATCCAATGACAGAAGCGCCAAGCCCAGTCAATAGTCAACAACTCTTTGAGCTGTCACTTAAGATTAATTCAAAAGAGGAAAGTAATGATTAATAAGATAATAGACTTTTTTTCTAAGTCATTTTCATTTCAAAAATTTTCACAAAAATTTACAGCGGCTTTAATTTATGCTTTTATGTCTAGTGTTGCCTTGAATTTATTTTTTCAACCAGGACATGTTTATTCGAGTGGTATTACAGGGTTAGCTCAAATTTTTACTACTTTAAGTGGTCGCTGGTTTGGTTTTACTATTCCAGTATCTGCAACCTTATATCTCTTAAATTTACCACTATTTATTATTGCTTGGCGCTATATCGGTCGAAGATTTACGATTTATACGATTTTAACAGTAACGATGAGCTCCTTGTTTATTCATTTTATGCCTGAGGTAACCTTAACAAGTGATCCAATCATGAATGCCATCTTTGGTGGGGTAGTCAACGGTGCAGGGATTGGTTATGCTTTACGGAATAATATTTCAAGCGGTGGAACGGATATTATTTCGATCTCAGTTCGGAAACAAACGGGTCATTCTGTTGGTTCAATTTCTTTAATTTTTAATGGCTGCATTATGGTTGTTGCTGGCTTACTTTTTGGTTGGCAATATATGTTTTACTCCATGTTAACTATTTTTATGAGCAGTCGAGTAACGGATGCAATTTTTACAAAACAGAAAAAAATGCAGGTAATGATTGTAACTAAAAATCCAGACCTAGTGATTAAAGAGGTCCAGTATGTACTTCATCGTGGTGTAACCATTGTTAATGAGGTGGAGGGCGGTTATAGCCATGAAAAGAAAACAATCTTATTTACAATTATCACACGTTATGAATACGCTGAGTTTAAACATATTATGGAAACGGTTGACCCATCGGCTTTTGTATCCATCTCAGAAAATGTCAAGATACTAGGTAACTTTTATAAGGAACCGGGTGAGCTGAGCTAGTTAAATTTTAAAATTACAGGATAATGATATGAAAACAACCAATCTAATGGGAATTTTGGTTTGGTTGCGTGTCATTGTCTTTTTTTTTATTACTTTTGTAATCTAGTCATCTAATTGTCATTGTTTTGTCATTTAAAAGGCTTTCAATGTCAAATATGGACATAAATTCATGTTTTTTATTGATAAATTTAATTTTAAATCGCAATATTATTGAATGTTTTATTTTAGATTTAAAGTAATTGTTAAGTAATTTTAATATATAGCTCTATTTTTTTTGATAAACTGTTGAAGGTGAGCACGCAAATATAATGAATCATATAATGTATCTATAAAATTTGGGAGGGTTCTATTGAAATTTAAGAGTGGACTAATGATTGTATTGGCCTCTTTATTGGTTTTTCCAGTTTCAGCTTTGGGTGAATCAGTTGCTGAAATTAATCAAAAGACGGAAGAAGTTCAAAGCGAGAATACTGAACTATCAAATAATTTAAACACTGTTTTTGATGAGGTAAATGCAACCTATCAACAGGTTGAAACGATTAAAACGAAGCTTGAGACTGCTAAAGTACAGCAAGAACAAAATAAAAAATCAATAGAGCAGACTCAAAATGATATTAAAAACCGTAAGGTATTAATCAATGAACAATTAAGAGAGCTGCAAATTTCGCAAACTTCTCAAAATTCCTTTAGCTCGCTATTAAATGCGACTAGCCTTTCGGATTTAATTCGCCGAACAGTTGCCTTATCAACCTTGAGAGAAGCACAGAACTTGAAGGTTGAAGAATTGAATGATGCTGAAGAAAAATTAGAGACATTAATTGCTCAGCAGGATGAAATTCAAGCAACGCTAGTTAAATCGCAGTCAGACTATGAAACACAGGCTGATAGCTTAAATCAGCAGGTTGAAAATTTAAAAACAAAAGTGTCTGAAAATGAAACGTTGATTGCTTCTTTAGCTTCTTCAAAAGTTGCAGAGGAAAAACGAGTTGCTGACGAAGCTAAGCAAGCCGAATTAGCAGCTAAAGTTAGTCAAACAACTGAAAGTAGTAGCTCTGCATCAGCAACACAAAGCACATCAAGTCAGTCTAGCACACAGGCGGGTAGCTCAAGTACAACAACGAGTCAATCGACCTCTAGCAGCGAAGAACAAACGAGTTCAACTGAAAGCAGTTCGACAAATAGCTCAAGTAGTTCGAGTTCGTCTAGTCAAGGGCAGACGCTTCAAATGTCGTCAACAGCTTATTCTTATGCCCAAGAAGGCATGGGTTATATCACCGCAACAGGAATTAACCTTAAAGAAAATCCAAATGTAATTGCCGTTGATCCATCTGTTATTCCGCTTGGCTCAGTTGTTCAAGTTTCTGGCTATGGCTATGCAATTGCAGCTGATACCGGTGGTGCAATTAAAGGGAATATCATTGATGTTCATTTCCCAACGACGCAACAATGTATTAATTGGGGTAGAAGATCAGTAACTGTTACGATTATGAGTTAAAAAAACTTTTAAAAGACTTTAAGTCTTTTAAAAGTTTTTTCTTTTCAAATTAAATGTAAGGTAGAACCGCTAATAAAATTGGAACTACTGCTAAATAGCTCAGTACTGTATAACCGAGTGTTGAGGTTGCAAATTCAACATCAGCATCGTACATTCTGGCTAAAATTGGTACTGAATTTTGAATGGGCATCGAAGATTGAATAAAGAACACTTGAGCCATCATGCTTGGAATCGGGATGATGCGAGTTAAAAGCACAATAATTAAGGGTGAGATGATAAATCGGCCTAATAGAACAGCAACAATTGCTTTGTTTAGTTTAAGCGTTCGTACACCGAGATAATAAACGGTAATACCAATGATAAACATGGATAATGGTGTGGTTAGATTGCCAAGATAGCTAGCAAAATTAATAAAAGCGACGGGTACCTTAATGCCTGTCAAAAGCCAGATGATACCAAAAGAAAATCCGAGCATTGCAGGATTTAGAATCTTTTTTAAACCGCTTTTAAAATCATAATGGATTTTTGAATCATCACCACCGATTGCATTTGAATCAGTGGCAATTTTGTAAACGCCCCATGTCCAAAAGAAAGTTGTATTAGCAATATAGTAGATAAGTGCATAGGGGATTGATTTTTCACCAAAAATGGCAATATTGATTGGGAGACCGATGAATATTGTATTAGAGCAAGTGAACATAGTGGAAAATGTTCCAATTTGTCCCTGTTTTAAACCAATTAGCCTACCAACTAATTTAGAAATCCAGTAAGCAATTATCATAGATAGAACAGGAACAATGATGCTACCAATCAAGTGGATAAATTCTGCCTTTGAAAATTTCTCGGTAATCGTAATGAACATTCCAAATGGGAGCGAAATGTTAAGCACCATTTTGGAAAAAACATCCGCGGTGTGATTTGTAAACCATTTTTTATAACTTAGAAAATAGCCCAGGAACATCAAGGCAAAAATAGCAAAAATATTTAAGTAAGCTAGGATCAATTGTTTTCCTCCATTGAATTTTATAATGATTATTTTTTATAATTAGCCTAATATTAGCTGATTTTATTCACAGATAGGTAGGCAACTAGTTGCTTAGAGTGACTAAACGTGAATGGTATGTTATCTAGTTTAAACTTTTTTAGGTTATTTTTCTAGTTTACGAGCAATTAGGATAAATTAGAATTATACAAAACACTTAATTATTCAAAATCCGAACTTTTGAATAAAAAAACGAAGGTTCTGTCGGATTAACGTGCAAAAGCATAATGATTTCGATAAAATTTTAAAAGGATAGATTATAAGTGTTTTTGATTATTAATTTATCAATAAAAAATAAAGGAGATTATTTAGTGGAAAACTTTTTTAAATTAAAGGAAAATGGAACAACGTTTTCACGTGAATTATTTGCTGGCTTGACAACATTTTTTGCAATGAGTTATATTTTATTCGTTAACCCAACAATTCTTTCACAAACAGGTATGCCTTTTCAAGGTGTCTTTTTAGCAACAATTATCGCTTCGGTGACTGGTACTTTAATTATGGGGTTATTTGCCAATGTTCCTTATGCACAAGCACCAGGAATGGGTTTAAATGCCTTCTTTACTTATACAGTAGTTTTTTCTTTAGGGTACTCATGGCAAGAAGCCTTAGCTATGGTATTTATTTGTGGGATTGTTAATATTATTATTACGGTTACTAAACTTCGTAAAGCAATTATTCAAGCAATTCCAGTTAGCATTCAACATGCAATCGGTGGTGGTATTGGTATATTTGTTGCCTATGTTGGGATTAAATCAGCAGGTTTTTTAAAGTTTACCGCTGATCCTGGAACTTATTCTGTCTTAGGTGATGGCGCTGATAAAGGAAAAGCAACAATCGAAGTAACTGGCTCAATTGTACCAGCACTTGCTAACTTCAATAATGCACCAATTTTATTGGCATTAATTGGTTTGATTTTAACCTCGATTTTAGTAATTAAAAATGTAAAAGGTGCTTTCTTTATTGGTATTATCGTAACAACAATTATTGGTATTCCAATGGGCGTTGTCGATTTATCTAGTGTCAACCTTGAACAAAGTTCATTAAGTGCTTCATTTGGTGATTTAGGTCAAATTTTTGGTGCGGCATTTTCTAGCGAAGGAATGGGCAGTCTCTTTTCAGATGTTCATAAATTACCACTTGTTTTAATGACAATCTTGGCATTTAGCTTGTCAGATACTTTTGACACAATTGGAACATTTATTGGAACTGGTAAAAAGACAGGTATTTTCTCGGCAGAGGACGAAAAAGCCTTTAAAGAAGGTAAAACTGGCTTTAAATCAAAAATGGATAAAGCATTGTTTGCAGATGCGGTTGCAACCTCAATTGGTGCAGTTTTTGGAACAAGTAATACAACGACTTATGTTGAAAGTGCCGCAGGTATTGCTGCTGGTGGACGTACAGGGTTGACTTCAGTCTTTGTTGCGATTTTCTTCATTCTTTCAACATTCTTTTCACCAATTATCGGTATTGTACCCTCTCAAGCAACAGCTCCAGCTTTGATTATCGTTGGTGTTATGATGTTATCTTCATTTGCAGATATTAATTGGAATAAACTAGAAGAAGCGATTCCAGCTTTCTTTGCTTCAATTTTTATGGGCTTGTGTTATTCAATCTCATACGGTATCGCTGCAGGCTTTATCTTCTATACAATTACCAAGGTTGTAACTGGTAAAATTAAAGAAGTTCATATTATTTTATGGGTAGTTGATATTTTATTCATTATTAACTTTATTATTCTAGCAATATTATAATATTTATTAGGCTAAAATAAGTATAACTTGCTGTAATACATGCGATACACGAAAAAGCACTTTTTGTTTAATTGATGAATAGCCTTAACAATTAGATTAAAATTCTAATTGTTAGGACTACTTTAAATTCAAAGTGCTTTTTTTGCTGTTTCTGATATATAATTTATTAATTAAAAGAAACGAGGTATGTTATGAAATGGAATTCTAAGTTGTATGATAGCAAACACGATTTTGTTGCAGAATATGGGAAGGGTTTATTAGAATTTATTCCCAATGATAAAAATCAGAAAATATTAGATTTGGGCTGTGGCACTGGTACATTAACAAAAGAAATAGCTAATAGCTGTCAATATGTTTTAGGAATTGATGGCTCAAAAGAGATGATTGAGCAGGCGAAGATTACTTATCCAGAACTAGAATTTGAAGTAGGTGATGCCTTAAAAATGAGCTATGAAGGTCAGTGGGACGTTGTTTTTTCAAATGCGGTTTTCCATTGGATTCTTGACCATGATCAGCTATTATCAAATATTAAATCATCGCTTAGAGGCTCAGGGCAGCTGATTTGTGAGTTTGGTGGGTATGGTAATATTGGAACTATTGAAAATGGATTTAAAAATGTACTTAACTCAATCGGCTATGACTATACTTCAAAATTTAATTTTTCCACTACAGAAAAATTTGCTTTACTTTTAGAAAAAAATGGCTTCATAGCTGATGAATTGTATATTTATGACCGACCAACAGTTTTAAAAGATGGCGAAAAGGGTTTGTATAATTGGGCAAAACAATTTTTCGCATCTGATTTAGCCAATTTTGATAAAAATGAGCAAGAAAAAATATTACTTGAATTAGAAAAGCAAGTCAGAAATGAGCTCTGGGATGGCAGTAATTGGATTGCTGATTATAAAAGATTGAGAGCAATCGCTCATATTTAAGTCTTATTTAAGCTTCCAATCTTATTATTAACTCATCCCAAATAATTAATCTTTTTCATAAACTCCTACCACTGTCAGAGATGATGGTGGTTTTTTAGTTTTTGCTTAAAATACTTAGACAATTTATCTATTGATAAATAAATTTAAATTCTATTTCGAGTGGTAAATAGACTTCAATTGATAATTTTTTTTATTTTTTATATTTTTTTCGTTATAATGTACATTGGAAGTAATTAAAAAATATAGATATAAGAATTTGGAGTTGTGATGTCGGAAATATTAGTATATACGGATGGTGGCTCTAGAAATACGGGTAATGTAAAAGGTGGTAGCGTTCAAGCAACGGACAAAGCAGCTTGGGCCTATCTAATCAAGTTGGAAAATCAAAAAATAAGCGATTCAAAAGGCTACTTGGGAGCAACTAATAATCAAATGGAGTTGACAGCTGTCCTAGAAGCGCTGAGAAAACTCTATCGATTAGAATTAAATCAAGAAAAAATTTTATTAATTAGTGATTCTCAATATGTTTTAAAAGGAATTCAAGAATGGTTGGCAGGTTGGAAAGCAAAGGGCTGGCGGACAGCAAATAAAAAGCCAGTTAAAAATCTTGAGCTTTGGCAGGCGATGGATCGCGCCCTGCAGTATTTTCCAAATATTGATTATCAATGGACTAAAGGGCACGCAGGAGATAGTGGCAATGAATTTGTAGATGAATTATTGAATCAAACAATGGATCAGCTCTAGTCAAAAATGCTGATTGATTAATTTTGGGGGGTGGTATTTTGAGCTATTTTGTCGTGAGTGATATTCATGGTAAAATCTTAGCCTTGGAGAAGGTTATAAAATTTAAACCGTTGGATGCGCAGATGATTTTTTTAGGAGATTATGTGGATCGTGGTGAAGACAGTAAGGCTGTATTACAGTTTGTTAAATATTGGGTTGAAAATAAATCAGCAATTGCGTTAAAAGGGAATCATGAACAATTATTAATTCAATTTCTTTATTTTCCCAATAAGCATTATTTGACCTATTATCTCAATGGCGGCAAGGAAACTCTTGAAAGCTTTCTTTATTATGGTGTGACGGATGAATTGAGCCCAGCAGAAATTGCGAGTCAAATTTTAGAGCAGTATGACGAATTAATTTCATTTATTAATCAACTGCCACTCTACCACGAGACGCGGCACCATATTTTTGTGCATGCGGGTGTTAATTTAACATTGCCAGATTGGCATCAGACCTCTGCACACGATTTTATGTGGATTCGAGAAGGCTTTCATGAGGTTCATAATGATACGGGTAAACAAATTGTATTTGGGCATACACCAACGCCTTATTTACATGGTGATGAAAAAAATTATGAATTGTGGTTGAAAGATAATAAGGTTGGTATTGATGGTGGTGCTGTCTATGGTGGCGTTTTACATGGCATTTTGATTGATGGTTCCAAAATTATTGACACCAAAATTAAGAGTTAAATGAACTTGGTATAAAGTATGTTAAAATCCGTTTCATTCTTTGCAAACTGTAAAGAATGAAACGGATTTTTAATATATTAATTGTATCACAATTGAGCTATTCGATGAGTCTTTTCGTCCTTGTCTATTGTCTAATTTGGCCATTGCCACGAATAATAAATTTAGTTGTGGTTAGTGCTTTTAAGCCCATTGGTCCACGTGCATGTAATTTTTGCGTTGAGATACCAATTTCGGCACCGAAGCCAAACATGAAACCATCAGTAAAGCGAGTAGAGGCATTGACGTAAACAGCCGCAGAATCGATTTCATTTAAAAATATTTCAGAATTAGAATAGCTTTCGGTGATAATTGCATCTGAATGATGCGTACTGTATTGATTGATATGATTAATTGCTTCCTCTAAATTATCTACAGTTTTAATTGAAAGCTTGTAATCTAAGAACTCGGTTCCAAAATCCTCATCAGTTGCCAAGGTGGCTTGTGTTAGGAATTGAGTAGCACGTTCATCTGCAAGTAATTCAACCTGCCAAGGTGCTAGCGCTTTTTCTGCCAAGGGTAAGAATTTTTCAGCGATTTCAGAGTGGACAACAATACTTTCAACAGCATTGCAAACTGAAGGGCGTTGCACTTTAGCATTGACCAAGATTTCAACAGCACGCTCTAGATTAGCACTTGCATCAATAAAAAGATGGCAATTACCTGTGCCTGTTTCAATAATAGGAACGGTTGAGTTTTCTTTGACGGCATTAATCAAACCAGCGCCACCGCGAGGAATCAAGACATCTAAATAATCATTTAAACGCATCATATCAGTAGCAGACTGTCTCGTTGTGTCTGTAACTAGCTGAATCGCCTCTTTGGGAATTTGCTTTGCAATTAATGCTTCTTGCATCACTTGTACTAAGGCAGAATTAGAATGGATGGCTTCCTTACCGCCACGTAAAATAATGGCATTACCAGTTTTAAATGCTAGAGAAGCAGCATCGACAGTAACATTTGGACGACTTTCATAAATCATACCGATGATGCCGAGTGGAACTCTCTTTTCATCAATCGAAAGACCATCCTCGGTCACAAAGCCAGTAATTATTTCACCAATTGGGTCCTCTAATTGGGCAACACCAATTAAGGAGTCGGCTAAAAATTGAATTCGTGCTTCGTTAAGTATCAGACGATCAATCATCACTTCATCAATACCATTTGCCTTGGCATTTTCAATATCCTTCTGATTTTCCGAAATAATGAATTCATTTTGTTCAATAATTTTATCAGCAATTGCTTGCAAGGCGGCATTTTTTTCAGGTGTTGAGAGGCGCGCTATTTGGTTGGCTATTTGCTTTGCATTTTGACCTAGTTGAGTTAATTCGCTCATATTGTAACCTCCGTTTTTTTTGATTGATTTATTTTTGACTAAAAAAGGTTCCTATTTTCTTACCTTCCAAGATTTCAAAGATGATATCAGGGTCTTTACCACTTGTTAGAACCATATCTTGACCATTAGTAAAGAGTAGCTCTGCCGCTTTTAACTTGCTTGTCATACCGCCCGTTCCAAATTTCGAACCTGCCCCACCAGCTACCTTCATAATCTCTGGAGTGATTTCACTTAATTCAGAAATAATCTCAGCATCTGAATAGATATTTGGATTTTTGTTATACAATCCGTCAATATCGGATAGCATAATTAATAAGTCTGCTTCAACGAGGTGTGTAACAATAGCGGAAAGTGTATCATTATCACCAAAGCGTGTCGCGTGATCTAATTCATCGACGGCAACAGAATCGTTTTCATTGATAATTGGGATGATATTCATTTCAATTAAAGCGTTTAAAGCATTGATAACATTACGCCGACTTTCAGGGAAGCTAGTAACATCTTGTGTTAATAAGAGCTGTGATGTGATTTGGGCGTAACGCTTGAATTGATGAACATATAGATTCATCAATTGAACTTGACCAACACTAGCAATTGCCTGTTGCTTTGGAATTTCTTTCGGTCGTTCAGTTAAGCCGAGTTCATTAAGACCAACTCCAATGGCACCGCTTGAAACAAGAATCATTTCATAGCCCCGATTATTGAGATCGCTTAAAACAAAGGCTAGGCGGTCAATACATTTTAAATTTAGTTTACCATTGGCTAAAAGTAGTGTTGAGGTACCTACCTTTACCACAATTCGTTTTGCTTTCGTCACATTTTTTCTCATCCAACATTTTCCTTACTAACTTAATCGCCAAAACTGACGTACAGATTTAAAAATATTCTAACATAATTTATGAAATATTAATATTATTGAAAGTTTCATGTTAAGATAAATATTAGCTAAGGTGAAAAAATATTAAAAACAGCCTAACAAAATAAATTAATAAAGGATTTTAGTGATGATTAAGATATTAACAATATTATTTTGGCTAATTTTTCCGATAATAGTATTGGTTGCGAGCCAATTTTTAATTAAATTTTCGGGTATCAAAAAATATTTAGCGATTAATGCTGCTGATTTGGGTACCTTTTTTTTAATCTACGGTATTTTTGAAATGACGCGACGGCTATTTACCAATTCAATTTTACCTAATTTTTCCTTATCGATTCTTTTTATCGCTTTAACAGTCGTTGGCTTTCAAATTTATCGTTATCAAGAATTTTATTATGGTAAATTTTTTAAAATGTTCTGGCGTCTAACCTTTTTATTTTCGATTTTTACTTATTTGATTTGTTGGTTGGTACTTGTCGTCAGCATTTGACAACTATTTTGAGGAGTTTTAATAAAAAATTTTGACTAAACGTGCTTCTATCTCTATAATGGTATAAGGACTGTAGCAGACAAATTGAAACGTTTTGTTTACGTGCCATTTTGAACTGATAAATGAAAATAGACGAAGGAGTACCTTAATTGAAAATTAACGTATTTGAAGGACAAAACAGAGCCGAACTTTCAATGATTGAAGTTGCCCATGCTTTACTAGAACAAAAAAACGAAGAAATGTATTTTAATGATCTCGTAAATGCAATTCAAGAGTATCTAGGAAAAGCAGATACCGAAATAAAGGAAACTCTATCTCGCTTTTATACCGATTTAAATATTGACGGTAGCTTTATTTCTCTTGGCGATAATAAATGGGGTCTCCGTTCTTGGTATGCAATTGATGAAATCGATGAAGCGGTGACTCATTTAGAAGAAGACGATGAGGAAGAAACTGTTAAACGTAAAAAACGTAATGGTAAGGTTAACGCCTTTATTAATTCACCAGATGATGATGTGATCGATTATAATGATGATGATCCAGAAGATGATGATGAGTTTAATGATGACGATGATGATATTTCTGACAAGGCAATTGATGACGATGATGATGAAGAAATTGTCGCATACGATAGTGATTTAAAAGAAATTGTCGTAGATGCTGATGAGGAAGATGTCGAAATCGACGAAGAAGACGATGATGATGATTTAGACGATTTGGATGAAGACGAAGAAGATGAAAATTAAGGGTTGACTAATTCTATTTTTTTCAGTAGTATAGTTTTCGGGCACCATGAACGGTTAAATCAAAGCTCCCTATCTTAGATAGGGGGCTTTCTTAATTTATAGCTATTCCCCTTGGTAATGTTCGTGATAAAAGGGCAGTAGGTTGGTTGATTCAACTGGTTAAATTGATTAAAACAGCTAAATAGATCAATTCTGTGTTTGTATGGCAAGGGTTCGGACAGATTAACGCAGAACGAGTCTATTTTTCAATTTTCTGGTAAGTCAATTTAAATTTATCCCTAATTTGTTTAAAGGAGATTTGGATGACGAAGTATATTTTTGTAACAGGTGGCGTTGTTTCATCAATCGGTAAAGGGATTGTTGCGGCATCTCTAGGACGCTTATTAAAAAATAGAGGGTTGAAAGTAACAATTCAAAAATTTGATCCCTATATCAATGTTGACCCAGGTACGATGAGTCCTTATCAACACGGTGAAGTCTTCGTAACAGATGATGGTGCAGAAACTGATTTAGACTTAGGACATTATGAACGGTTTATTGATATTAATTTAAATAAATATTCAAATGTAACGACTGGTAAAATATACTCAGAAGTGATTCGCAAGGAACGTAAAGGTGAGTACTTAGGTGCAACGGTTCAAGTTATTCCACATATTACAAATGCTTTAAAAGAAAAGATTACACGTGCGGCAACAACAACCGATAGTGATGTTATTATTACTGAGGTTGGTGGCACTGTTGGCGATATTGAATCATTGCCATTCTTAGAGGCACTTCGTCAAATGAAGGCAGATGTTGGTAGTGATAATGTCATGTATATTCATACAACCTTATTACCGTATTTAAAGGCTGCTGGTGAAATGAAAACAAAACCAACTCAACATTCTGTTAAGGAGCTTCGTGGGTTGGGAATTCAACCAAACATGCTAGTAATTAGAACTGAACAACCAGTTGAGCAAGGCATTAAAAATAAATTGGCTCAATTTTGTGATGTGGCACCTGAAGCGGTCATTGAATCCCTAGATGTTGAGCATCTATACCAAATTCCTTTAAATTTACAAGCGCAAAATATGGATCAAATTGTTTGCGATCATTTGAAAATTGATGGTCCAGCTGCTGATATGTCTGAATGGACAGCAATGGTTAATAAAGTTATGAATTTGAAAAAGACTGTTAAAATTGCCTTGGTTGGTAAGTATGTAGAATTACCAGATGCTTATTTATCAGTGGTTGAAGCCTTGAAGCATGCGGGATATTCCAATGATGCTGAAATTGATTTAAAATGGGTTAACGCCAATGAGGTCAACGATAGTAATGTTGCTGATTTAATGACAGGAATTGATGGTATTATTGTACCAGGTGGCTTTGGACCACGTGGTACCGAAGGTAAGATTGCGGCCATTCGCTACGCCAGAGAAAATGATGTACCAATGCTTGGTATCTGCTTAGGCATGCAATTAACTTGTGTCGAGTTTGCTCGTAATGTTGCTGGATTGAAAGATGCCAACTCGGCTGAATTGAATCCTGAAACACCATATAATGTGATTGATTTAATGGCTGATCAGCAAGATGTTGAGGATATGGGCGGTACCTTGCGTTTAGGTTTATACCCTGCTAAGCTTAAAAAAGGAACGATAACTGCTCGTGCTTACGAAAATGTTGAAGTCGTTCAAAAACGCCATCGTCATCGTTATGAATTTAATAATAAATTTAGAAAAGAGTTTGAAGACTTAGGCTTGGTCTTTTCAGGAGTTTCTCCAGACAATCGTTTGGTTGAAATTGTTGAACTTTCTAATCATAAATTCTTTGTTGCTTGTCAATATCATCCAGAATTAACAAGTCGACCAAATCGTTCAGAAGGCTTGTATACTGAATTTATCAGAGCTTCAGTTGAAAATAGTAAATAGTTTGATAAGGCGGTCAGGATTTTCTATTCTGATCGTTTTCTGTTTTGAAACAGTAGAACAATATTTCATACTGGTCGCAAATCATCATTTACTCTATAATATAAGAATAAGTAGTTATTGGAAGGCGGTAGAATTGAATCATGTTATTTGATACGCATACGCATTTAAATGTTGCGCAATTTGCGGGTGTTGAAGCAGAGAAGATTGAAAGTGCCAAGGCACTAGGAGTGACTGAAATGGCGATTGTTGGCTTTGATCAACCAACCATTGAAAAAAGCTTGGCATTATCAAAACGCTTTCCGAATTTGTACAGCATTATCGGCTGGCATCCAACAGAGGCAGGCAGCTATGATCAGGCAATAGAGTCTTTTTTGATTAGTCATCTTAATGATCAAAAGGTTGTGGCGCTTGGGGAAATTGGCTTGGACTATCATTGGATGACCGCAGGTGAGGCAATTCAAGAACAGGTATTTCGTAGACAAATCCAATTGGCAAAGCAGTTCGATTTACCAATTGTTATCCATACGCGTGATGCTCTTGAAGATACTTATCGAATTTTAAAAAGTGAGGGATTGCCGAAAGCAGGTGGGATTATGCACAGCTTTTCTGGTGAAGTGGCTGCTGCGCAGAAATTTCTCGATTTAGGAATGTATCTTTCATTTAGTGGTGTGGTCACTTTTAAAAAAGCACCCGAGCTTAGAGAGGTAGCAAAAATGGCACCACTCAATCGTATTCTAGTGGAAACTGATGCCCCTTATCTAGCGCCAATGCCTTATCGTGGTAAACAAAATGAGCCAGCGTATACTTATTATACGGCGAAACGAATTGCTGAAGAACGCGAAATGGATTTCGAGGCATTTGCAAAGCAAACTACTCAAAATGCCCATCGAATTTTTAGAATTAAGGATTAGCCATAAAATATATCTAAACTTTGACTGGAAAAGGAGCATATGGACAAAATAAAAATTGAAGAAGTAATTGTTGTTGAGGGTCATGATGATACAGTCCGCTTGAAGCAATTCTTTGATGTTGACACAATCCAAACAGGTGGTTCAGGAGTTAGTGAAGCAATTATTGAACAAATTAAGCGGGCCAACGCGCTTCGTGGA
Source organism: Streptococcaceae bacterium (assembly GCA_022484805.1). Lineage (GTDB taxonomy): Bacteria > Bacillota > Bacilli > Lactobacillales > Streptococcaceae > MMGLQ5-1. The sequence goes on along the minus strand of JAKVKP010000008.1, from coordinate 22,923 downwards.
GTAATTGTATTTACTGATCCAGATGTTTCAGGGGAACAGATTAGACGTGAAATCACAAGACAGGTGCCAGATGTACGCCATGCTTTTTTAACAAGAAGTGAAGCAAAGCCTAATTCAAAATCGAAGGGTAAGTCTCTTGGTATTGAGCATGCTGATTATAAAGCTTTAAAAGCGGCTCTAGACAAAGTTTATACTCTATCTGAACGCGTTCAATCTAGTTATGAGGTTGATACACAATTATTAAATCGTCTCGGCTTAACATTAGGTCCCGATGCTAAGAATCGTCGAATTTTTTTGGGAGATTGCTTAAGAATTGGCTATGCTAATGCAAAGCAACTTAAGAAGCGTCTGGCACTATTCCAAATTTCAGCGGTAGAAATTGAAAGTATCATGAAAGACTATGAGGAAAAAAATAAATAATGAGAATTGCAAATCCCACACGTACCCAAGCGATTTTAAAAAAGTATGGCTTTACATTTAAAAAAAGTTTTGGTCAAAACTTTTTGCAGGACAGCAATGTTTTAGCAAAAATTGTAGCAACTGCCGAGCTTGATAAAACAATCAATGTGATTGAAATAGGTCCCGGTATTGGTGCTTTGACTGAGTTTTTAGCTGAGGCAGCAGCCGAAGTCAAAGCTTTTGAAATTGATCGTCGATTGGTGCCAATTCTAGCTGAAACGCTCGGCGATTTTGATAATGTCCAAATTATTAATCAGGATATTCTGCAGGCAGATTTACAAGCAGTCATTCAAACATTTAAAAATCCAGAATTACCCTTAAAAATCGTTGCAAACTTGCCTTATTACATTACAACACCAATTATTATGTCTCTGTTAGAGGCGGGCGTCAATATTGCTGAGTTTGTTGTGATGATGCAAAAAGAAGTGGCAGATCGAATTTCAGCTAAGCCATCGACTAAAAATTACGGCTCTCTTTCTATTGCAGCTCAATATTATACGGATGCGAAGGTCGCTTTTATTGTACCAAGAACGGTTTTTTTACCACAGCCTAATGTGGATTCGGCGATTTTACAATTAACAAGATTAAATCAGCCACGAGCGCAAGTGATTGATGAAAATTTTTTCTTTGAATGCACAAGAGCAGCCTTTGTACACCGACGAAAAACACTTTGGAATAATTACGTTTCGCACTTTGGCAAATCAGTTGCAATTAAGTCTTGGTTAGAAGCTGGTTTTTTGAACTCAGAAATTGCACAAAACAGGCGTGGCGAAAGTCTGTCCATCGAAGAATTTGCAAGCTTAGCTAATCAACTTTTTAAGTCGAAAGCGATTGATCGAGAATCGGATGAGTAGCCTTTTATAATTTAATAGTAATCGAAAAACGTTATTTATTGAATAATAGCGTTTTTTTATTGATTAAAAAGCAAATTTATTTAGATAATGAAAAAAATTATTAAATATAGGGTTGACGAAAGGTTAAAAGTATTATAGCTTTTGAAATCAAAGGTGTTAGGAAATTAATGCTAAAAAAACAGCCTTTATCATGAATAGGAGATGTTAAAGTTGAAACAGACAGTAAATCTACAAAAATTGACGATTACCGCAATTTTAATTGCGCTCGGTATTCTAATTCCGATGGTTATGCCTAAAATCACCATTCCGCCAGCTTCATTTACCCTAGCCTCTCATGTACCTGTGATGATTGCGATGTTTATCTCGCCGGTTGTTGCAATTTTGGTTGCATTAGGAACGAGTTTAGGCTTTTTCTTAACGGGATTACCGATAATTATTACCTTGCGTGCCTTATCTCACATTGTTTTTGCTTTTATTGGTGCGCTTTATATTCAAAAATACGGCAAGCATATTGAACCAAGCAAAGCACTTTTTCCAAATTGGCGGTTTCAATTTTTTAATTTCTGGATTGGACTAATCCATGCTGGTGTTGAAAGCATTGTTGTTTTGTTATTTTATATTGGTCAGCCCAACCCTGTTGATGTTAATTTTTACTATTATGTTTTCGTTTTAATCGGCGGTGGCGGTTTAATTCACAGTTTAATTGATTTTAATATTGCGTATTTTGTTGTTGTTAAATTAAAACAAATTATGCCAAATTCAGTCTTTAACCAGCTAAAAAAAGAAGCATAGCTTAATATCACAAAAAGTGATCAAAATTTAGATAATTACTTTTAATAGTAATATCATCTATTTTGGTCACTTTTTCCTTGAAAAATTTATTCAGAAATCAGTTTCTAATTTCAAAGCTATTTACTTCTAAAATTTTTGGATTGGCATCAATTTTAAGCTGGTCAACTTTTCCCCACGGTGCAGGTGACTTTTTTAACGCATCTAAAAATGCAGCCATTTGTTCATTTTCACCAATTGCCTCGATACCGACTGAGCCATCTTCGGAATTCCAAACACCACCTCGAATACCGAGCTTATCAGCAACAATTTTGGTAGAATAGCGAAAGCCAACACCTTGGACTCTACCGGTCACTTTTATTGATAATTTTTTCATTTATTTTCCTTTCCTGAATGCAAATAAACCTGTTGAAATGATTAAATAATTAACGGATTAATTGAGTTTGCTAATTCATCAATCTATAAAGATATTATAGCTGAAATTCAGCATAAAAGCCTTAATTTAGTGTATAATAGTGGATAGCTGAATTTTATATGATAATAGCAACTGGGGGCTACTATGAATCAAGGTTTAATCTATGAATTAAAGGACCATTTTAATATTATTTTTTCAGACATCACAACTTTAGAAACTGCATTTACGCATTCTAGCTACGTTAATGAGCATCGTTTCTTAAACATTTCAGATAATGAACGTTTGGAATTTTTAGGTGACGCTGTCTTACAATTGATTATTTCACGCTATCTTTTTGATAAATATCCAGATGAGCCTGAGGGCGTTTTATCAAGAAAAAGAAGCTCGATTGTACGTGAAGAAAGCCTAGCTGGCTTTGCAAGAGACTGTCATTTTGATCAGTATGTGAAATTAGGTAAGGGTGAGGAAGCGACAGGTGGTAGAACCAGAAATTCACTTTTATGTGATTTATTTGAATCCTTTTTGGGTGCGCTATTGATTGATCAAGGCTATGGTAAAGTTGAACGATTTATCAATCAAGTAATGATACCCAAGGTAGAAAATGATGCCTATGAACGCGTGATTGATTACAAGACACAGCTTCAGGAAGTCTTACAGCAAAATGGTGAAATTGTGATTCAATATCAAGAAGAACGTCAAATTGGTCCAGCGCATGAACGTATTTTTGAAATGAATGTTTCTGCTGATGGTGAAGTGATTGGACTTGGTTCTGGAAAATCGAAGAAAATGGCAGAACAAAGCGCCGCTAAAAATGCTTTAGACAAGCTAGTGCAGTGAACAGTGAACAATGAACAGTGAACAGTGAACAATTAATTCCCACTATCCATTGTTAATTATTACTTGTTATTTGTTACCTGTTACCTGTTAAAGGAGTATTATGTATTTAAAGAAAATTGAAATCAATGGTTTTAAATCTTTTGCTAATCAGACGCAACTTGATTTAGAAATGGGCGTGACTGGAATTGTTGGTCCAAATGGCTCTGGTAAAAGTAATATTACAGAAAGCTTACGTTGGGTTCTAGGGGAGCAGTCTGCTAAAAGCTTACGCGGTGCGAAGATGCCAGATATTATTTTTGCAGGTAGTGGCACACGTAAGCCGCTCGGTATGGCGGAGGTTACTTTAACCTTGGAGAACTCAGACCGTTATTTAGAAATTGATCATGACGAGGTTGTTATCACAAGACGCCTTTTTAAAACTGGAGATTCTGAATTTTTAATTAATCGAAAAAAGGTGCGCTTGAAAGATATTCAAGGCCTTTTTATGGATACTGGTTTAGGCAGAGATTCCTTTTCAATTATTTCACAAGGTAAGGTTGAAGCAATTTTTAATTCAAAGCCTGAAGAAAGACGGGGTATTTTTGAAGAGGCAGCTGGTGTCCTGAAGTATAAGGTACGTAAAAAGGAAGCCGCTCAAAAGATATTAGAAACCAACGAAAATATTGAACGTCTAGCTGATATTATCTATGAATTAGCTCAGCAATTGGCACCTCTAAAGGTACAGAGTGAGAAAGCTCAGCGTTATTTAACATTATTTGAGCAATTTAATGCTGAGGATATTCAACTGAATATTCAACTTACTCATCAATTTAAATCAGACCTTGAAGCTAAGGCGAAGCTGATAAATGAGCTGAATGATGAATTGATGGTGCTTAATAAGCAATTTCAGCAAAATGATCAAGAGCTTCTAAAATTAAAGCAAGATCGTCGGCAATTAGAGGTAGTTATTGAGGAAAATCAAAATCAACTGCTTATTACCACCCAGTTAATTTCAGAGCTTGAAAATCAAATTCAGCTAACTGAAGCAAGTAAAAATTTTAATTTGCAAAACTTATCTGAAAAACAAGTGCAAAAATCTGAAAAAATTGCAGAAAAAGCACAATTGAAATTGGAGCTAACAGCAAATCTTGATTCTGAGACGATGCTAACAGCACAAATTACTGAATTGAAAGCTGATTTAGCACAAACAGAAGCTGAAATGGCTCAATTTGCCCAAACACCTGAAGCAATTTTGAAAACACTCCGTGCTGATTATTTAAAGGCTGTTCAAGATGAAGCAGACTTGAGCAACCAAAAATCTCTACTTGAGCAAACGCTGGCAACTGCAGAAAAAGAACAAGTGATTCAAGCGGAAAAATTAAAGACAGTTGCTCAAAATCAATCTTCAATTAAAAATGAATCAGAAACTTTAACTCAATCAATTGCTTCACAAAATCAGCTTTTAAGAGAGTCTATTGAGGCATATCAAGCGGATGAAAAACAGCTAGCGGCTGAGAAGACAAGTTTTTCAGAAATTCAAACTGCATATTTTAATAAATTAGACGATGCGCGCATCACTGAGTCTAAATTAACAAGCCTTAAATCAATTCAGGATAATCACGCCAATTATTATCGGGGTGTTAAGGAGCTATTAAATCGTAAGTCAACGATTGACGGTTTGATTGGGACAGTTGCTGATTTAATTGATTTTGATCCTAAAATTGAAGTCGCTGTTGAGGTGGCAATAGGTGGGGTGGCTCAGCAGCTTGTGGTTAGTGATGAAAAAGTTGCCGCCAAATGTATCCAGTTTTTAAAGGATAAAAAGCTAGGTCGTGCGACCTTCTTGCCATTAACAACTATTAAGCCAAGAAGCTTAAATCCTGCCTTACAGGCTCAGCTAGAAAAAGTGGAAGGGTTTATTGGCGTACTATCTGAAATGCTTCGCTACGATGTCAAATTAAATCCTGTTTTCGCCAATTTAGTTGGGACAACGGTAGTTGCTCAGGATTTCAAGACGGCTAATCAATTGGCAAAAATTGCCCGTTTCCAAGTAAGAATTGTTACCCTGACTGGTGAACTGATTGCACCAGGTGGTTCGATGTCGGGTGGTTCGCGCAATAAACAAACGAATTTCTTTACTAAAAATGAAATTGCCGAGTTGTCACAGAAGCTACTAGATGATCAGGCACAAATTCAAACATTTGAGCAGGATTTAAAAACGGTTCAGGCTAAAATGGAACAAATGACCATCGATCTTGAAGCAAAACGTAATCTAGGTGAGCAAGCGCGCCTAAGACAAAGTGAATTGCAATTTCAGTCAACACAAATCAAGGCTCAGCTTGAGCATTTAGAGAATGAACGATTGCTATTGGAAAGTGCGATTGAGGCGATTGATTTACCAAGTATTGAATTGAAGATTGAAGCTATTTCGGAGTCTATTGCGGTAATTTCTGCCAAGAAAAAAACAATTGATCATGAAGTAACGACGATTTCTGCTTCTCAAGAAGCAATCACTCAAAAACGAACGGCGATTGAAGCCCGTTTTCATCAGGTTAAATCTGATTTACAGGTGACAGAAATTAAATTAAATCAGGTCGAGCAATCCGTTCTGTCAACTCAAAGACGAATTGAAGAAGTTACACAGTCTATTGAGCAATTTGAGCAGTTAAAACTTTCACTTGAAAATTCCGAGCATGAGCAATTACGCTCAATTCAAGAACTATCAAGTGAGCTGACAACTGCCAGGGAAAAGAGAGACCAGTTAGAAACCAAACAGATTCAATTGAAATTTCAACGAGAAGACTTTGAAGCGCAACAAGATGAGCTATCACAAACGATTAATCAAGTTCGACAGACTATTCAAAAGCAAGAAACGGCTAGAACTAAGTTGGAATTAGAATCTCAGCAGCTTCAAACCAAGTTAAATGAACGGCTTGTTTATTTGGCAGAGGAATATCAGCTTAATGATTATGACTTGCAGCATGTAGAGCTAAATGATAATTATGATTTTGCTGAGCTTAAACAATCGGTTAGCCGACTACGTCAACAGATTAAGGCGCTAGGTAATGTGAATTTAGATGCAGTAGAGCAATATGCTGAAATTAGTGAACGCCATGATTTTCTAGCACAACAGCGAGAAGATTTAGAACGCGCTAAGGCATTGCTTGAAACAACAATTAATGAAATGGATGATGAGGTAAAAGCCCGCTTTTTATCTACATTTGAAGCAATCAGAACAGCTTTTAAGCAAACTTTTCCTCAAATGTTCAATGGTGGTATTGCTGAATTAATATTAACAAATCCTGACGATTTACTTAATACAGGTGTGGAAATTGAGGTTGAGCCACCGGGTAAAAAAATTCAAAGCTTGAATTTAATGAGTGGCGGTGAAAAAGCCTTGACTGCACTTGCGCTTCTTTTTGCGATTATTAAGGTAAGAACGATGCCTTTTGTAGTTTTAGATGAGGTTGAAGCAGCTTTGGACGAAGCTAATGTTGCGCGTTTTGGCCATTATTTGCAAACATTTGAAAATCAGAATCAATTTATTGTTGTTACACATCGAAAGGGTACGATGGAGGCATGTGATGTCCTTTATGGAGTCACAATGCATGAGTCGGGTGTTTCTAAATTAGTCTCAGTTAAGCTAAAAAAGGCCGAAGCACTGGTAGAGTCTACTGGTCGAGCATAGTTTGTTTATTAATGGCATAAAAGAATGATTAATTGCGTTATTCATTCTTTTATACCATTATTAGTTTATGTTAAATAAAGAGATGATATAATGAATAATAATAGAAAATGAGGGTTTAATGATTAAGCTAATCGGAATTGATTTAGATGGTACTTTGCTAAATGATGACAAGACAATTTCAGAACGTAATTTTCAGGCAATCGCTCAAGCCAAAGCAAAGGGCGTTAAGGTAGTCATTACGACTGGTCGACCTCTAAAGGCGATTGAGCATTTATTAGAGGCACTTGATTTATATGATGACGAGGATTACAGTATCACTTTTAATGGTGGTTTAGTTCAAAAAAATCAAACGGGACAGGTCCTAGCCCAAACACCGATGGCATTTGAACAATTAGAAGAATTATATCTTTTAACTAGTAAATTAAGGATTCCACTCGATGTGATTAGTGATGGTATAGTTTATCAAATTGAAGGTGAAAATGAGTCGTGGTATCAACGTGCAAATCCAATTTTGACCTTTCAGCCAATTACATTTGATCAGTTGGATCAAAAATTATTTTATAATAAGGCAATTTCTGCCTATGATGCCAGTATTCTAGACCAAAGTATTGCAAAAATTTCAGAGTCCTATCATCAACGCTTTGAGATTATTAAGTCGCGAGATATTTTGCTTGAATTTATGCCAAAGGGTGTGACAAAGTCTAGTGGCTTAGCTCAACTGGCTCAATTATTAAATATCAAGCAGAGTGAAGTGATGACAATTGGTGATGAAGAAAATGATTTGTCAATGATTGAATGGGCTGGTTTAGGCGTAGCGATGGGCAATGCGATAGAATTGATTCAGTCAGCAAGTGATGCCACAACCTTAGATAATAACCATGACGGTGTTGCTTTGGCAATTGAAAAATATGTCTTATAACTACAACATAAAGGAGTTTGACGATGGGATTATTTGATAAATTAAAAAAAGCTTTTACTAAACCAGATGATTATGTTGCACCTTTAGATTCTTCAGAAGCACCGCTGAGCGAGGATCATTCAGAGGTCGAGGTCATTGAAAAAAATACTGCTGACTTAGATTTACCACTAGACGAGGTTACTGAAGGTGAACAGGAGGGTGTTGCAGCGGATGAGTCGATTTCGTCGACAGATGAATCTGAGCTTGAAATCACAGATGAGCCTACACTTGAATCTGATGAGGTAATTGAAGTTGTCGAGCCTTCTGAAATTCAGTCAGAGGAAGCACCTGCTGAAACTGTAATCGAAGTTGAACAAGTGATTCCAGATTCAATAGCACCTGAAAATGAAACGGTTATTCAGGAAAAATATGAGAAGGGGCTTAAAAAGACACGAAAGACATTTGGTGAACGTTTAAACGAGCTTTTTGCCAATTTCCGTAGTGTAGATGAAGATTTCTTTGAAGAGCTTGAAGAGGCATTAATTGGCGCGGACGTCGGTTTCGAAGTTTCATTAAAGATTTCTGAGGCATTGCGCCAAGAGGTCAAATTAAAGAATGCCAAAAATAAGGCACAAATTCGCAATACGATTATTGAGAAAATGGTTGCTTTATACGAAGCAGACGGTATTGATGAAAATAACGATTTGAATTTGCAATCGGGTTTAACCGTCATGCTCTTTGTCGGTGTTAATGGTGTTGGAAAGACGACTTCTATTGGTAAGCTAGCGCATACTTTTAACCAACAGGGGAAAAAAGTTTTACTGGCGGCTGCGGACACTTTTCGTGCGGGTGCGATTAATCAATTGGTTGAATGGGGTAATCGTGCTGATGTTGAGGTTGTGCGTGGTCAAGAAGGTGGTGACCCCGCAGCTGTAGTTTTTGATGCGATTGAGCGAGCTAAAGCTGAGCATGCTGACATTTTATTAATTGATACAGCTGGACGTTTACAAAATAAAGTTAACCTAATGAAGGAATTAGATAAAATTAATCGTGTCATTCAACGTGAAATTCCGGACGCGCCTCATGAAACACTTTTAGTTTTAGATGCAACGACTGGACAAAACGCGATTGAGCAAGCAAAACAATTTAAAGAAGTGACCGGCTTAACAGGGCTTGTCTTGTCTAAATTAGATGGAACAGCCAAAGGTGGTATTGTCTTGGCCATCCGTAGTTCTCTTCATCTGCCTGTTAAATTAGTTGGCCTAGGTGAAGGTATCAATGACTTAGAGGCTTTTGATCCAGAGAACTTCATTATTGGTTTATTTAAGGAATTGTTAGTTGCTGAATAATAAAATAAAAACATTATTGATAAAGCTTCGGCGTTATTAATAATGTTTTTGCCTTGTTTGGCTTTAATTAGTTGGATTCACTGACTTGTGATATAAAACGCTAAAATCTGGTAAGTAATCCTCTGTTTCCAAGAAAGAAATGATTATTCACACCAAAGAATGGTGTTAAAAAGTTTAAACAGACAGATGTTAAGCTTGATTTAATATTAAGCTAATAAAAAATACGAATGCTAGCGTTTTAAGGCGTGGACATTCGCATCGGTTTATTAGCAAGTTAGCTTCTTTGAAGAATAGCTGTGATTTTTTTAAACAATTTTAGGCAAAACACAAACAGCTTCAGGGACAAAAATATCCTTTTGTAGAAGTTTGAGTTGCCCAGTGACTGAGTTTCGTTCAAATAAGGTTGCATTGTCACTATCTTGATTGGCTACAATCAAATAAGCTTCATCTGAACTGAAATTAAAGTCACGAGGAATTTTACCTTCTGTACTTACGTATTCAACTAATGTAAGCTTACCAACCGCATCAGTTTTAAAAATCGCAATTGAATCATGGCCTCGATTAGAAGCATAGACATATTTGCCGTCACTAGAGATACGGATTGCAGCGCCACCATTAAAAGCAGTATGCTCAACAGGAATCGTGCTGATTTTTTGGAAAAGCTCAAAATCTCCATAGCCATCGTAAATTAAAACCTCAATGGTTGAATCTAATTCACAAAATAGATAAGCAATTTTCATATTTGGACTAAAAGCTAAATGTCGTGGTCCAGCGCCAGCAGTTGCGTGGTAATTACCAATTTTAATTAATTTATTATTTTGGATGTCATAGGTTGTGACGTTATCAGTTCCTAAATCACAAGAAACTAGATATTTATCAGGTGTCAAATCAGTGAAATGGACGTGAGGACCTGCTTGATTTTCATGTGGTCCATTGCCTTGATGTTGGACTTTATCGACTAAAATGAGACTACCATCACCTTGCCGTTGATATACTAATATTTCGCCCTTATGGTAATTTGCACCATAGACTAAATCACGTTTTTCGTCTACCGCAAGATAGCAAAGTGGTGCGCCGTCCTCAACGACATGGTTGATTAGCTTGAAGCTAGCATCGTAAGCCGCAATACCACCCTTTTTGTCGATTGTGCCAACTGTATAAAGATGGTTGCTTGAGTCAAAGGCAAGGTAGGTTGGACTTGGCTCCTCAACTACCAATTCTAAATTTTCCAATTGATTTGTTTCTGTATTTAGTTCGAGACTGTATATCCCCTTGCTCAAACGTCTAGTATAAGTTCCGAAAAATATTTTTTCACTCATTGATTGATTCATTCCCTTCAAACAGCATATACATAATTATTCAAGATAAAACATAGCATAAAATCAGTAAAAATAAAAATAAAAAGGCTTACAATTAAGAAACGTTTATATAGTAACTGATTAATTATACATTATTATTTTTATGATATAATTAAAGGCGTTATGGGAGGCGTTTATGATAAAAAAAAATATTAATGAAAACAGTACAAAGTCTAATAAAACTTGGTTTTATCGTTTAATTTTTGACAGTAAAGCAGTTACCAGTTTATTCATCATTCTTTTATTTCTTTTGATCATTTTGGTATTAACAAAAGTAGCTTACATTTTCCAGCCAATCGGACAATTTTTGACTGTAATTGGTTTGCCGGTCATTATGGCCGCCGTTTTTTACTACCTACTAAAACCAATTGTTGATTTTGCAGATAAAAAAGGTGTTTCAAGAATGATATCAACAATTATACTTTTTGTTGTTCTAGTGGCTTTAATGGCTTGGGGTTTAATTGTATTGATTCCAAATATTGAAAAACAAATCACCAGCTTCATGAATAATGTGCCTAATTATGTCAATATTATTGACGAAAAGGTTCAGGATTTTTTGACAAACCCAATGTACGATTCACTGCGTCCACAGGTTGATGAATTTACGAATAATATTAATCAAAAAATTGTCGAATACGCTAAAGATTTTTCAACAAACGCCTTCGTCGGGGTAAGTTCCTTTGTTGGCAAATTGACAAGTGTTTTAGTCGGAATTATTACAATGCCATTTATTTTGTTTTATCTACTAACAGATGGTGAGAAGCTAGTGCCTTATGTTGTCAGCTTTTTACCCGTTAGATGGCGTAAGCAAACAGCTACAGTATTAAAAGAGGTTGATTCTCAAATTTCGTCTTATATCAGAGGCCAAATCATCGTCGCAATTTGCGTTGCCATTTTATTTATCATTGGCTTTAATATCATTGGCTTTAATATCATTGGTTTGGATTACGCAATAACCTTAGGAATTGTTGCGGGGATTTTGAATATGATTCCTTATCTGGGCTCATTTTTGGCAATGGTACCAGCCATTATTTTAGGGATTGTCGCAGGACCAGTAATGTTAGTCAAGGTCATCGTTGTTTTTGTGATTGAGCAGACTCTAGAAGGTCGTGTTATTTCACCACAAGTTTTAGGCTCACAGCTTAAAATTCATCCAATCACGATTATATTTGTGTTATTAACCAGTGGTAAGCTATTTGGCGTTTTAGGCGTTATTGTCGGAATTCCAGTTTATGCGTCAGTAAAAGTCGTGATTTCACATTTCTTTAATTGGTATCGAAATATCTCTGGTCTATATGAAGACGAAAATGATGAGGCAAAGGATGAAGGCTAATCAGCAGTCGGCAGATTTTTACTATGGTGAAACGATTTATCAAAGACTCTCAGAAATTCAGGATCAAGCAGTTTTAATCTATAGCGAGCTTGCTATTTATGAACAATTTCAAAGTAAGCTTGATACTAATCTAAAGGCTGAATGGTTAGTGGCGGCTTTATCAAGTGATGACTGGACACTTTTAAAGGAATTGAGCATTTGGCTTGAATCAAGAGAATGCAAGCGTCTATTGATTATTGGTAGTCAAAAAGTGATGAATATTGGATTATTTGTTGCAGCTAATACTAATTTAGAAGCAATTTATCTTTTTCCAACTGAATTTGAAATGCTTAATTTCTTTACAACCGGTTATGGTCAAATTTTTGACAGCTATCGGCAAGTATTGAAAGGGCGGGCCAAATTGATGTGGACTTCTTTCGATTTCGCTTTTTTTGAGCAAGGCTCACCCGATATTTTAGAAATTTTCGAAACATTGGTCGAGTATTATTATTTTCATCAAGATAAAAATTTAAATCAACTATATGCTGATTTTAAAAGTCGTGAGCTGATTACGCATCATAATCTTTATCCACTAGCCTCAGAAATTGCGTTCTTTTCGGATTATCCAAACGATTATCTTCGTTTAAAACGTTTTTTGCTGGCATATTTTAAGCGAGTGATGCCTATTAAAGATATTAAAATGACTGCTTTTTTGCTCTATCTTTTTTTATCGCAAAAATATTTTCAGACAGAGTTTAGGCTAAATAATTTAGTTAAGTGGTTCAATTATTTAGGTTATCATCTTGAAATGCCTGTTAATTTAAGCTTGACACGTTTAATTGATCAGTTGAGTCAAGCTTTCAATAACCAAATTGAACTTTGGTCATTGACCGAAAGACAGTCTAAATTAGTTAGAATTGAAAAGCTAGAAATGTTAACTATTTTTAATCAGTACAAAGATTTGATTCAAGGAGTAATGAATGAATAGTCAAAAAGTGATTGATGAGATTTTAAAACAGGATTTAGGTTCAGCTGAAATTAGCTTAGAATTAGCATTACAGACTGATAATGCTGATTCAATTGAAGCACTAGGTGATGCACTCCTACGCTTAGGCTTTATTCAATGGGCACAACGCGCATATGAGCAATTATTAGCGATTGATTCAAAAAATAGCCAAGTTAAACTATCGCTAGCAGAAATAGCGATTGAGGAGGGGCATTCAGAAACAGCACTTGATTATTTATTAGCAGTACCTGAAACGGACGATAATTATGTGACTGCACTGATGTTACAAGCTGATTTATATGAAGCAGAGGGTATGCTAGACGTCGCTGAATTGAAATTAAGTGCTGCTGCTAAATTGACTGATGAGCCATTAGTGAAATTAGGGCTGGCAGAAATTTTATTCGCAGCGGGTAAGTTTTCAGCAGCAATTCAAAATTATGCAGTTTTAGACGCCACAGAAATCTTGGAAGAAACACGGATTTCCATTTATGAGCGAATTGGTACCTGCTATGCTTATCTTGGTAAGTATGAGCATGCAATCTCATTTTTTGAAAAAGCTTTGGCGATTGAAGTGACTGGACAAGTTTTATGGGAAATAGCAAATTTGTATTATTCGCTTGGTGAGTTTGATAAGGCAAATATTTATTTTAATCAATTGGCGATGTTTGAGCCAGATTTTGAGGACTATCAATACTTGTATGCTAAATCTTTAATGGCTGAGGAGCTACTTCCAGAAGCTGCTGAGATTATCAAAGATGGTCTTAGTAGAAATCAGTACCAACCAAAATTACTGCATTTAGCATCTGAAAATAGCTATCGCCTACATCAATTTGCAGCTGCTGAGACTTATTTATGGGATGCTTTAAAGTTACCTGAATTAAATGATGAAACAGTTCGACGCTTGGCCAACCTTTTAGTTGCGAGCAATCAATTTGCAGCTGCGAAGCAGTTATTGACGTCAAATCGTGAAATTAATGAGCTGGATGCAACAAGCCTCTGGAATTTGGCTAAGGCCTGTCAGGAGCTTGATGAGATTGAATTAGCAAGTGAAGCCTACCAGCTCGCGAGCGAAAGTTTACAAGAGGATCCAGAGTTTTTAAAAGATTATGCACTTTTTTCTAAAGCTAATGGTCTTTTATTTACTAAACCAATTCAACTAATTGAAGCCTATTTACAAGCATTTCCTGAGGATAGTGCCATGTTTGATTTCTTTTCAGACTTGAATGATTAATTTGTAAATGTTATTAATAATAATTATTAATTTTAAAAAAAGGGGTGGAATGATGATACGGGAACAATTACTTGAGGTACGCCAAGAATTTAATTTTCATAAGCGGGAAATTTATTTTATCATTGATTATTTAATTGATCATCCGGCAATTTTGGCGCACGCAACTCTGTCTAATGAATCTATAAAAAAGCCATACCTATTGATTCAAGAGGCACTACCACAAATTGTGTATGAAAATGATCAAGAAAAGATTGTTGAGGATATCCGTATGATTTGGCGATTACAAAAACATTTTAATCAACCGTTTAATTTAATTATTATTAATGAGGCTTATCAGCAACAGCAGGAAATGACTTTAAATCGTTTAATGCATGAAATCAATCAGGCAATCGATCAGCAAGACGAGAATTTATTTAATGAACTTACGGAAAAAATTCACAAACTTATTTGATAAATGTGTTTATTCACAAGGCTCTTTATAATTTAAGCAAAATATTTCACAAAATAAAATAACAGTGTTATGATGAATTTCATAAGAAAGTCCCGCACCGCTCTAAATATTCCCTCCGTGAATTAATTTAGCAGTTTGGTGCGGGTTAAAATCGCCATATTGAAACAGGCGATTAATGAAATGATCAAAATATTAAGGGTGGAAAAATGGCTGAAGAAAATTTTACTGGTGCTGATTTAATTGTAGAGAGTTTAGTGAATCATCATGTTGATTACGTTTTTGGGATTCCAGGTGCTAAAATAGACCGTGTATTCGATAGCTTATCTGATAAAGGGCCTGAGCTCATTGTCGCACGTCATGAACAAAATGCCGCATTTATGGCACAAGGTATTGGTCGAATTACTGGTGTGCCAGGGGTTGTGATTGCAACTAGCGGTCCGGGTGCTTCGAATTTGGCAACTGGACTAGTAACAGCGACTGCTGAAGGTGATCCTGTTGTAGCGATCGCTGGACAGGTTAAGCGAAGCGATTTATTGAAGCGTACACATCAAAGTATGAATAATGCGGCACTTTTTGAGCCAATTACTAAATATTCGGTTGAAGTACAAGACGGCGAAATTATTTCAGAAATTATTGCAAATGCTTTTAGACAAGCCAAATCGGGTAAATCAGGCGCTAGCTTTATTTCAGTGCCGCAGGATGTGGTTGATTCAACCGTTAGTAAAAGAGCAATTAAGCCTCTGAGTGATCCAAAATTAGGGTCAGCATCCATTCCAGATATTAACTATTTAGCACAGGCAATTAGAAATGCGCAGTTACCAGTTTTACTGGTGGGCAATGGTGCCTCTAGTGCTCGTGTAACGAAGGCAATTCGTAGCTTATTGACGCATGTTGGTTTGCCAGTTGTTGAAACCTTTCAGGGTGCAGGTATTGTTTCACGCGAATTAGAGCATACCTTTTTTGGTCGAGTTGGTCTTTTTAGAAATCAACCAGGAGACATGCTTTTGAAACGTGCGGACTTGGTTGTAGCTATTGGCTATGATCCAATTGAATATGAGGCGCGAAATTGGAATGCCGAAATTGATGCTAGAGTAATTGTCATTGATAATACGCCTGCTGAGATAGATACTTATTTCCAACCTGAAAAGGAATTAATTGGTGATATTGCGGAAACGATTGAAAGCTTATTGCCAGCTGTGCACGGCTATCATCTGTCAGAGTCTTCGGTTGAATACTTGGACGGTTTGCGTGAAAAGCTACAGGCACCAGATGACTTACCAGCTTCTCAGGAGGGTTTATTACATCCATTAGAAGTGATTCAAGTGCTACAAAATAATGTCACAGATGAAATGACGGTGACTGTTGATGTGGGCTCACATTATATTTGGATGGCACGCAACTTTAGAAGCTATGAGCCACGACACCTACTATTTTCAAATGGGATGCAAACATTAGGTGTTGCCTTACCTTGGGCAATATCGGCAAGCCTCGTTCGCCCTAATACCAAAATTATTTCTGTTTCAGGTGACGGCGGTTTCTTATTTTCTTCACAAGAGCTTGAAACGGCAGTTCGCTTAAATTTACCAATTATTCATTTAATTTGGAATGATGGCCATTATAATATGGTAGAATTTCAAGAGGAGATGAAGTATGGTAGAAGCAGTGGTGTTGATTTTGGACCAGTTGACTTTGTAAAATATGCAGAAAGCTTCGGCGCAAAGGGGTATCGAGTTTCCAATGTCGCTGAATTGACGTCAACATTTAAGAAGGCAATGACTGAGACTGGACCAGTAATTATTGATATTCCAATTGATTATAAAGGCAATATCCAATTAGGACAAACGATTTTACCAGATGAATTTTACTAATGTGAAAGAATGAGAGGGATGTACTGTGACACAGGTCGTTAAATTATTTCAGCATAATACATTAGGTGCACTGATGGCAGGTTTATATGAAGGTTCGATTACCATAGGAGAATTATTGAAGCATGGTGATTTAGGCATTGGTACACTAGATGATCTTGACGGTGAGCTTGTTGTTTTAGATGGTAAGGCATATCAGGCTCGGCAGGATAAAAAAATAATCGAATTGGATGACGATGTGCGCATTCCCTATGGCGCGGTCGTAAAACATCAGGCAGAGGTTGTTTTTCGCCAAAGGTATGAGGTAACCGACGAAGAGCTTAAAAAGCGGATGGAGTCATATTATGACGGGGAGAATTTATTTCGCTCAGTTAAAATTCATGGTCTTTTCAAGCGTGTTCACGTTAGGATGGTACCGAAACAAACTCGACCTTACAATAAATCCTTTGCCGAAGTAGCCGCAAATCAGCCTGAATATGTTGAAGAAAATGTTTATGGTACAATTGTAGGTATTTGGACACCTGAAATGTTCCATGGGGTATCTGTCGCAGGTTACCATTTGCATTTTATCAGTGACGACCATACATTTGGTGGACACGTGATTGATTTTATAATCAGTGAAGGTGTGATTGAGGTTGGTGCGGTTGATCAATTAGATCAGCATTTTCCTGTTCAGGATCGAAAATATTTATTTGCAAAGCTTGATATGGAAACTTTAAAGAACGATATATCAAAAAGTGAATAATTAAAGAGAATTATCATTTTAAAATAAACAGATTATTGTTAATCGTGTTATAATATATTTAATTGAAATAGCTAGTGTTTACTGGCTATTTTTTCATCGTTTATCAGTTTTTTATGAAGGAGGTGTTAAAGATGGCAAGAAGATTGAGTGAGGATGAATTAGAGCAAATTAAAGGCTCAGTTGATCTTGTCGAATTGATAGGTCAAGATATCGCCCTCACTAAGCGTGGCAAAAATTATTTGGGCCTTTGTCCATTTCATAATGAAAAAACACCTTCGTTTAATGTCAGTCCTGACAAGCAATTTTTCCATTGCTTTGGCTGTGGTAAATCAGGAACTGTTTTCAATTATTTAATGTTTCAAAAAAATATTGATTTTATGTCAGCCGTAAAAGAGATTGCCGAAATTGGTAATATCAAAATAGACGGACTTGAAGAAAAGCAATCGTTTGAAAAGCCACATCAAAGACTCTATGATATTCATCATGAGGCAGCTATTTTCTTTCATCACCTTTTAGTCAATACGGAATACGGTAGTGAACCTTTGGAGTATTTACAGGCGCGTGGTATTGATGCCGAAATCATTGAACATTTTAATATCGGCTTTAGTCCTAAGGGACAAGAAAGTTTGCTAAAAAAATTATTAATTGGCAAAGGATATACAGAGATTGAGTTACTCGAATCGGGGCTTTTCGCTCGGAATGAACAAGGGACACTTAGGGAAACTTTTTTCAATCGAATTATTTTTCCATTGGCAGATGAGTTTAACCATGTGATTGGCTTTTCGGGTCGAACGATGGATGCGCATCATCCTGCCAAGTATTTAAATTCACCTCAAACTAAAATTTTTAATAAGAGCCATGAATTATTTCATTTGGCTGAAGCCAAGCCAGTGGTGCGCAAGACACAGGAAGTCTTTGTAATGGAAGGCTTTATGGACGTAATTGCCGCATACCGTGTTGGTATTTTAAATACAGTTGCTTCAATGGGAACCAGTTTAACAGGAGCGCATATTGAACGATTATCAAAATTGTCTAAAAAACTTATTTTTGCCTTTGATGGTGATTCGGCAGGTCAAAATGCAATATATAAGGCATTACAATTAGTAAATCAAAAAATTCCAGCTGAAGTTGTCATTTTTCCAGAAAGGCTAGATCCAGATGATTACCTAAAAAAATATGGTGATGAAGCATTGGTAAATTTGATGCAGCATGCGCGTAGTTCACAGGTTAGCTTTCTGATTGATTTTACTAAATCACAATATAATTTAGCAAACGAGGCTGAACAGCTTGCATTTGTCCAAAAAATGTTGCCAATTATTGGGCAGGTTAAAAGTATTGTTGCGCAAGATGTTCATTTAACACAATTGTCTGAATTGGCACCGCTTGTTTCTAAGGAAGCTTTAATTCAGGAATTAAGCAATGGACAAACGCGTTATAGTAAGACAAATACCTTGGATAGGCTGCAAAAAAAGCAGACTAATCAAAATAATTTGGTACGTTTATCTCAATTGGAGCAAGCTGAACGGCAATTATTGGCAAGAGTGCTTGAAAAGCCAACTGTCTTACAGGAATTAATTGAAAATCAAGCTTTTAATTTTAAACATCCAATCTATCAAAAAATATATGTTCAAATTATCGCATATTTTTTGAGACATGATATAATAAAGGTTACAGATATTTTGGAATCGCTAGAAAATGAAGAACGTTCAGTTCTATTTGAAATTAGCAGTCTAGAGCTTGATGATGAAATAACTGATGGAGAAATCAAAGATTTAGTTGCAATTATTGAGAAGCAGTCGTTGTTAGATCAGTTGAATCAGGTGATTCAGCGTCAAAGAGAGGCGAAGGCAAATGGCAATTTTGAAGCAGAGCTAAATTTAGGATTAGAAATCATTCAACTACAGCAAGAAATTCAGAAATAAAGAGGAGCAAAATATGCCAAACACACAAAAAGATGTTACAACATTTGATGTTGCCGTTGCGGATTATATTAGAGCCAATAAGGCTAACGGGCAAGTGGTGATTGATGATTTAACGGATAAACTTGTCACTCCTTTTACTTTAGATGCAACTGCGATGGAGAAATTATACCAAAAAGTTCAGGATGCTGGTATTAGTATTGTAGATAAAGAAGGTAATCCAAGTGCAGAGGTTTTAAAATTAGACGAAGCAAATGCGAAAAAAGCTAATGTTGAGGACTTATCGGCACCAACAGGTGTTAAGATTAACGATCCAGTTAGAATGTATTTAAAAGAAATTGGTCGAGTGCCATTGTTAAGTGGCGATGAGGAAGTTGAACTTGCAATTGCCATTACTCAAGGTGATGAGCTTGCTAAGCAAAGATTGGCAGAAGCCAATTTGCGTTTGGTAGTTAGTATTGCAAAACGTTATGTTGGGCGTGGCATGATGTTTCTTGATTTAATCCAAGAAGGTAACATGGGCTTGATGAAGGCTGTTGAAAAATTTGATCATACGAAAGGCTTCAAATTTTCAACCTATGCAACTTGGTGGATTCGTCAAGCGATCACTCGTGCAATTGCTGACCAAGCGAGAACAATTCGTATTCCAGTACATATGGTAGAGACAATCAATAAATTAATTCGGATTCAACGTCAATTATTACAAGATTTAGGACGCGAACCTACGCCAGAAGAGATTGGTGAAGAAATGGATCTGCCAGTTGAAAAAGTGCGCGAAATATTAAAAATAGCACAAGAGCCTGTGTCCTTAGAAACACCAATCGGTGAAGAAGATGATTCACATTTAGGCGATTTTATTGAAGATGATAATGCAACAAGTCCAGCTGATCATGCTACTTATCAGATGTTAAAAGAACAATTAGAAGAAGTCTTGGATACTTTAACCGATCGTGAAGAAAATGTACTTCGCCTTCGCTTTGGTTTAGATGATGGTCGAACTCGGACACTTGAGGAGGTCGGCAAGGTTTTTAATGTTACACGTGAACGAATTCGTCAAATTGAGGCGAAAGCCTTACGCAAATTAAGACATCCTAGTCGTTCTAAACAATTAAAGGATTTTCTTGAGTAAATTTAGTCAATAGAGCTAGTTATCTAAATGATAACTAGCTTTTTTAATTGTCCTAATTATTATTACGAGAAAAATAGTCAAAAGGATTGCTTAAATTGCGAGATTTATAAATATTTTTTTAGCGGAGATAGCTTGATTTATAAGTGATTAGACATCGCAAAATCCTTAAAAAAATGGTATAATATTAATTACGTGAAACCGTTTAAGGAGGAATTATTTTGTCTGAAAATAAAAAAACGCAAAAGGAATTAGCTCAGGAATATAATGCGAGTCAGATTCAGGTTCTGGAAGGACTTGAAGCTGTTAGAATGCGTCCTGGGATGTATATTGGTTCTACGAGTAGCGAGGGATTACATCACCTTGTTTGGGAAATTGTGGATAATTCAATTGATGAGGCATTAGCAGGATTCGCGACCCATATTGAAGTTTTTATTGAACAAGATAATTCAATCACGGTTATTGATGATGGTCGTGGTATTCCAGTTGATATTCAAGAAAAAACGGGACGTCCTGCAGTTGAGACTGTCTTTACTGTTTTGCATGCTGGTGGTAAATTTGGCGGTGGGGGCTATAAGGTATCCGGCGGTCTGCATGGTGTTGGTTCATCAGTCGTTAATGCTTTATCAACAAGCTTGAAAGTTAATGTTTACAAGGATGGTACGGAGTATTATCAAGAATATCGCCGTGGTATCGTGGTAGATGATTTAAAGACAGTTGGGACGACTGAAAAGCATGGAACGAAGGTTCAATTCGTACCTGATGCAGAAATTTTTACGGAAACAACGACTTTTGATTTTGATAAGCTGGCTAAACGAGTGAGAGAGCTTGCCTTTTTAAATCGCGGTCTTCGTATTTCGATTACTGATTTACGCGAAGAAACCCTTAAGGAATTACACTATCATTATGAAGGTGGAATTCAAAGTTACGTTGAATTCATCAATGAAAAGAAACCAGTACTCTTTGAGCCAGCAATTTATACTGATGGTGAGATGGAGGATATCATTGTTGAAGTCGCAATGCAATATACCAATGATTATCATAATACCGTTTTAAGTTTTGCTAATAATATTAATACGCATGAAGGCGGCACGCATGAACAGGGTTTTCGAACTGCTTTAACTCGTGTGATTAATGATTATGCGAAAAAAAATAAAATTCTGAAGGAAAATGAAGAAAATTTAACTGGTGATGATGTCAGAGAAGGCTTGACTGCTGTTATTTCAGTTAAGCATCCTAATCCGCAATTTGAGGGTCAAACTAAAACTAAGCTTGGTAATTCAGAAGTCGTACGAATTACAAATCGGTTATTTAGTGATGCATTTACTAAATTCTTATTAGAAAATCCGAAAACAGCTCGTAAAATTGTTGAGAAGGGGATTTTAGCCAGCAAGGCGAGGATTGCTGCCAAAAAAGCGCGTGAAGTGACTCGTAAGAAGTCAGGTCTTGAAATTTCGAATTTACCTGGTAAATTAGCTGATTGTTCAAGTAATGATCCGACTCAAACTGAACTATTTGTCGTCGAAGGTGATTCTGCTGGTGGTTCAGCCAAATCAGGTCGTAATCGGGAATTTCAAGCAATTCTACCAATTCGTGGTAAAATATTAAATGTTGAAAAAGCGACAATGGATAAAATTTTAGCAAATGAAGAAATTCGCTCACTCTTCACGGCAATGGGGACAGGCTTCGGTGCGGACTATGATGTTTCAAAGGCTCGTTACCATAAATTAGTCATCATGACCGATGCCGATGTTGATGGGGCACATATTCGTACCTTATTGCTTACTTTATTTTATCGTTATATGCGACCGTTAGTTGAAGCTGGTTATGTCTATATTGCGCAGCCACCAATTTATGGGGTAAAGCAGGGGAAAAATATTACTTATATCCAACCGGGTGATCGACAAGAAGAGGCTCTGAAAGAAGTTTTAAGCTCACTACCAAATAATCCTAAACCAACTGTTCAGCGTTATAAAGGTCTTGGTGAAATGGATGATCATCAGCTTTGGGATACAACAATGGACCCTGAGCATCGAACAATGGCAAGAGTACACGTTGAAGATGCGAAAGAAGCGAATGATATTTTTGAAATGTTAATGGGGGATCGTGTAGAACCTCGTCGAGATTTCATTGAGGCAAATGCTAAATATTCAACGATTGATATTTAAGAATATAAAAAAACTTTTAAAAGTATGTAGTGCCCCCCAAAAGTTAGATGTTTAGGTCTAACTTTTGGGAGGTTTTACTGTAATTAGACTTTTAAAAGTTTTTTGTTTCAATGCGAAATCGAACTGATTTGACTAAAAAGCTCACTCAATATTGATGTTTGGCAGCCACCTTCTGGATGACTGTCTTTTTGCATTGCTCAAGCTTACTTTGCATGCCGCACTTTTAGAAATACTTCTAAATTATGCTTCATGCCATGCGAATAATCCAATCTTTCTCGGAAAGATTGGATTATTCGCCCTCATCAGGGCGCTTTTTTTTAGGCCGATATTTGTTTTTATCATTTTAAGACAAATAAAAATTGGACAGAAATGTTGTGAACCCCATAAGTTAGACCAAAAATCTAACTTAAGGGGTTTTTCATATGGCAAAATATGATGCAGAGTTTAAATTTCAAGTAGTACAAGCGTACATAG
>JAKVKP010000007.1 GCA_022484805.1 Streptococcaceae bacterium | reverse complement strand
TCCCGAGACATTCATTTATCATCGATAAGTCTACTAAACCAATGAATTGGTAAGTTTCCTTTATCTTGAAAATGAATTGTCTACCGTTCGAGCATGTCAAAACAAGCACTCTTAGCTTTTTAGATAACCGCCTCAAATTGTAAACAATTTTCGTAAGGTAAGTGGCAATGGCAAAAAGCCAGTACAGACTACTGTACTGGCGGCATGATTTAAGTATATTCAAGAAGGGTCGGTAAAACACCGAACCATTCATTTACTATACTCCCTTCGCTAGTTTTAACTAGATCAGGTTCAATGGGTATTATCTCAGCTTTACAGCACCCCAGACAGCTTATAATCAATGTACCTACATATTAACATATAATAATCTATAATGTTAGCGTTTCCTAAAAATATAACAAAAAAGCCGTTTGATTAATTCTTCTTATTCGTCCATATTTTACTATCTAACGAATAGTTGATTAATCAAACAGCGTAATGATTAAGGAGTGCTTCAAATTCCCACCGCTTTCACTATTATGTTCACCAAAGGATTACGTAAACAACCATTGGCTTTTTACAGTCAAGAAATCTCTCATTTGACTGTTAGGGAATTGTCTTGCCCCTTACGACTATTATTATAACATATTTTAGATATATTGCAAGCGTTTACATAAATAAAAATAAAAAAAGACCATCCAATCGATTAATTTCATTCCCACGTGATTCTATTACTTACACGAATGATTAATCCATCAGATGGCTTTTTTTGAACATAAGGCGTTCTTCAAATTCCCACCGCTTTCTTTATCTTAATCTCCATATCAGATATCGCTCCTGGATATTGCATCTGATATTTCTCGCAGCCACCTGCCTCCAGGTTTTTTCTAACTGCATTTTGTTTGGGAATTATAACCCCTTACACTTAGTATTGTATCAAATTCCCAGAATAATGCAAGCGATTTCATTTTAAATTTTCAATCTCTTAAAATAAATTTAAAAGTCCGAGAATCCTCTAGAATTAAAGTAAATCAACAGAGTCTAATAAAAATTTCAAGCATTTTTTTAGTTCAATGAAATTAATACTAAATAATATTTTTTTACTTTTATTATATTTTTTTAAATGATATAATGACTTCAAGGAGGAATCAATATGAATAAGAAGAAAATTTGCTTCGTTCTCTGGGCTGATGAGGGTTTGCAAAACGCTTCATTATTTGCAAATGGTGCCGCTAAAACAATAGAAGAATTAAAAAAATATCTCTGTCATGACTATGAGATATCAACTAATTATATTCGAGATAATCAAGAAGTCGATTATCTAATCGTCCCTACACCATTTACTCCTTTTAAAAATGAACGAGAATTACCCGTCATTAAATTTCCAGCTCATTTAATCATTGCAAGAGATTTTAAAGCAATCAAACAAATTATTGATAGCTATTTCAATGTCTAAATAATTGACAATTTTTGAATATTAAAGATAAAAACTAGAATAAATAATAATTTCTGACCATTCTCTAGAGAATGGTTTTTTTGCCATTGTCACTTACTCTCCGAGAATTTCAGTATGAAATTTGAGGCAGTTAGTGACAAAGGTACGCATTTGAACTTGTTTTTAGAAGCAACCAGAGGGCGGTTTAAAAACTTTAGTTCATCAGTAATAAAAAATGCGTCCCACATAAATTGTGAGGCGCATTTATTATTTTAAAATTAAACTAAATCATCTGCTTCAAAATGATTGGCATAATCTTGCACATCAGCAAGCTCTGCTTCGATATCAGAAATAGATGGAATGGTTTCAACCTTAGCTTCTGGTTCAATATTGCGATAGCGACGCATACCAGTACCAGCAGGAATAATCTTACCGATGATAACATTTTCCTTCAAGCCAAGTAAGTGATCCTTTTTACCACGAATTGCAGCATCGGTCAAGACACGAGTTGTTTCTTGGAATGATGCAGCTGATAAGAATGAATTTGTTTCAAGCGAAGCTTTGGTAATACCAAGCAATACTGGACGTGCTGTTGCTGGCGTTACACCAGAAATTAATGTTTCATGGTTAGCATCCGTAAAGTCTGAAATATCCATCAAAGTTCCTGGTAAGATATCAGTATCACCCGGATCCATTACACGTACCTTACGCAACATTTGACGAACCATTACTTCGATATGCTTATCGCCGATTTCAACCCCTTGCATCCGGTAAACCTTTTGAACTTCTGCAAGTAAGTAATTTTCAACTGATAATACGTCACGAATTTCAAGTAAATGCTTCGGTTCAATTGAACCTTCAGTCAATGGTGTTCCACGATGAATAAAGTCACCAACTGCCACCTTCATACGAGAAGTATACGGCACAGTATATGTTCTTTCATCTGTCTTACCTTTAACTGTTACCTCCTTAGTACGTGTAGAAGCTTCTTCAGTAATATCCGTTACTTCACCAGTAACTTCAGTTACTACCGCTTCCCCTTTCGGATTACGTGCTTCAAAGATTTCTTGGATACGAGGTAAACCTTGAGTAATATCATCTCCGGCAACCCCACCAGTATGGAATGTACGCATGGTTAACTGTGTACCTGGCTCACCAATTGATTGCGCAGCAATCGTACCAACTGTTTCACCAACCTCTACTGCATCACCAGTTGCTAAATTCATACCGTAACAATGCTTGCACACACCGTGACGTGTATTACAAGTAAATACTGAACGAATTGTCACTTCTTCAATTCTAGCATCAATAATTTCTTTGGCAATTGCCTCAGTAATTAATTGATCGGCATCAATAATGATTTCTGCAGTTTTCGGATCATGAACTGCCTTACGTGTATAACGACCAATTAAGCGTTCTTCTAGTGCTTCGATAATTTCATTACCATTTCTGATAGTAGAAATCACCAAGCCACGATCAGTACCACAGTCATCTTCACGAATAATTACATCTTGCGCAACATCCACTAAACGACGTGTTAAGTATCCTGAATCGGCTGTCTTAAGGGCAGTATCGGTCATTCCTTTACGCGCACCATGGGTTGATAAGAACATTTCCAAGACTGAAAGACCTTCACGGAAGTTCGAGATAATCGGTAATTCCATGATTCGACCATTCGGTGCGGCCATCAAACCACGCATACCAGCAAGCTGAGTAAAGTTTGAAATATTACCACGGGCACCAGAATCACTCATCATGAAGATTGGGTTTTTCGCATCCATTGTATCTAGCAAGTTTTGTTGAATTTTATCCTTCGCATCATTCCATACACCGATAACAGCTTCATAGCGTTCATCATCAGTAATTAAACCGCGACGGAATTGCTTAGAAATTTTCTCAACCCGATCATGTGCAGCATTGATAATCTCATTCTTACGATTGGCAACTGAAATATCGGCAATACCAACTGTTAAACCAGCATGAGTCGAATGATGATAACCTAAATCCTTCATTCTATCAAGCATTTCAGAAGTTTCAGTTGTTTTAAAGCGTTTGAAAACTTCTGCAATGATATTTCCAAGATTTTTCTTCTTGAATGGTTGTACTAAAGGCTGCGCCTCGATAAATGTTTTGACATCACCACCAGCTTCAACGAAGTATTTTTCAGGTGTTTTATCAGTCAAATTACTATCAGTTGGTTCATTTAAATATGGAAATTCCGGTGGCATGATTTCATTGAAAATAATCTTACCAACAGTTGTTGTTAAAATTTTACCTTTTTGAGATTCTGTCCAAGGCTTATCTAATTGCGTTGTCGAAATACCAACACGTGTATGTAAATGAACATAGCCATTGCGCCATGCAATCACGGCTTCATCCATATTTCTAAAGACCATGCCTTCGCCTTCACGACCATCTTCTTCCATTGTTAGGTAATAGTTACCCAAAACCATATCTTGAGACGGTGTTACAACTGGTTTACCATCTTTAGGATTCAAAATGTGCTCAGCAGCAAGCATTAAAATACGTGCTTCGGCCTGTGCTTCTTCTGAAAGTGGTACGTGAACAGCCATTTGGTCACCATCAAAATCGGCATTATAGGCTTCACAAACCAACGGATGCAAGCGAATTGCGCGACCTTCAATTAGGATAGGCTCGAATGCTTGAATCCCAAGTCTATGTAATGTCGGTGCGCGGTTAAGTAGAACGGGATGCTCTCTAATCACATCTTCTAAAACGTCCCAAATATCATCATCCTGACGTTCAATTTTACGTTTCGCAGCCTTAATATTTTGTGCTAAGTCACGTTCAACCAACTCATGCATTACAAAAGGCTTGAATAGCTCAATTGCCATTTCCTTAGGCAGACCACATTGGTACATTTTAAGGCTTGGTCCAACCACGATAACCGAACGACCAGAATAGTCAACCCGTTTACCAAGTAAGTTTTGACGGAAGCGTCCTTGCTTCCCTTTCAGCATATGAGAAAGAGATTTTAAAGGACGACTACCAGGACCAGTTACTGGACGACCACGACGACCATTATCGATTAACGCATCAACTGCCTCTTGAAGCATCCGTTTTTCATTTTGAACAATGATACCAGGTGCATTTAGGTCTAATAAACGCTTCAAACGGTTATTACGGTTGATGACACGACGATACAAATCATTCAAGTCACTTGTTGCAAAACGGCCACCTTCAAGCTGAACCATTGGGCGTAAATCAGGTGGGATGACTGGAATTACATCCATTACCATCCAGCTTGGTGAATTACCAGATTTTCTAAAAGCGTCTAAAATATCTAAACGACGAATCGCTTTTGTGCGTTTTTGACCTTGAGCGACTTTTAGCTCTTCTTTTAATTCAGCAACTTCTTTTTCTAACTCAACGTTATCTAAAAGGTCTTTGATGGCTTCTGCACCCATTTTTGCGACAAATGAGCCATAACCAAATTGTTGTAATTTTTCACGATAGTCACGTTCTGAAAGCAATTGCTTTCTTTCAAGACTTGTATCTTTTGGATCAATGACAACGTATGAAGCAAAGTAAATAATTTCTTCCAAAGAACGTGGACTCATGTCAAGCACAAGTCCCATTCTAGAAGGAATTCCTTTAAAATACCAAATATGTGTTACAGGTGCTGCTAATTCAATATGCGCCATCCGTTCACGACGTACTTTTGAACGTGTTACTTCCACACCACAGCGATCACAAACAATACCTTTATAACGAATACGCTTATATTTACCACAAGCACATTCCCAGTCCTTGGTTGGGCCAAAGATACGTTCATCAAACAAACCTTCTTTTTCCGGTTTCAAAGTACGATAATTAATTGTTTCAGGCTTTTTAACTTCACCATAACTCCAGCTACGAACTTTCGTAGGTGAAGCCAATCCAATTTGCATACTCTCGAATTTATTCACATCGATCACTTAAGGATTTCCTCCATTCTTTCTTCAATGATTACTCAGCAGTTTCAGATGATTGAGTTGCTATTTCAACTTTTTTTGCATTCTCAGTTTGTGCAGCCTTCAATGCTTCTTTACGTTTATGCTCTGAAGCATATTTTTCAAGCGCATCAACTGTAATTAAATCATCATCATCATCACTCATATCACGTAATTCAATTTCTTCGTTCTCATTGTTCAAGACACGCATATCAAGTCCTAATGATTGCAATTCCTTAACTAAAACGCGGAAACTTTCTGGCACGCCTGGCTGTGGAATACGTTCGCCCTTAACAATTGCTTCATAAGTCTTAACACGACCAACCACATCATCTGATTTGTAGGTTAAAATTTCTTGTAGGATATAAGCGGCACCATAAGCTTCAAGTGCCCAAACTTCCATTTCACCAAAACGTTGTCCACCAAACTGAGCTTTACCACCCAATGGTTGCTGCGTTACTAATGAATATGGTCCGATTGAACGCGCGTGGAGTTTATCATCAACCATATGGTGCAATTTCATATAGTACATCACACCAACTGACACACGATTATCAAAGGCTTCACCTGTCCGACCATCGTATAAAACAGTTTTCGCATCACTTGCCATACCTGCTTCTTTAACAGTAGCCCAAACATCATCATCGTTTGCACCATCAAAGACTGGTGTGGCAACATGAATCCCTAGACGACGCGCAGCCATTCCTAGGTGTAATTCTAATACCTGACCAATGTTCATCCGTGAAGGTACCCCTAAAGGATTCAACATGATATCAACTGGCGTACCATCTGGTAAATAAGGCATATCTTCGATTGGTAAAATCCGTGACACAACCCCCTTGTTACCATGACGACCGGCCATTTTATCACCAACGTGAATTTTACGTTTTTGAACGATAAAGACACGAACAAGCATATTAATACCTGGTGCTAACTCATCATTATCTTGACGTGTAAAGATTTTCACATCATGAACAATACCATCAGCGCCATGCGGTACACGCAATGAAGTATCACGTACTTCACGTGCCTTTTCACCAAAAATGGCATGCAAGAGACGTTCTTCTGCTGACAATTCAGTCACACCCTTAGGTGTTACCTTACCAACTAATAAATCGCCTTCTTTAACCTCTGCACCAATACGAATAATACCCATTTCGTCTAGGTTTTTAAGTGCATCATCACCAATATTTGGAATATCGCGTGTGATTTCTTCTGGTCCTAATTTAGTATCACGTGCTTCTGATTCATATTCTTCAATATGAATTGATGTATAAACGTCGTCCTTAACTAAACGTTCACTCATAATAACAGCATCTTCATAGTTGTAGCCTTCCCATGTCATGAAAGCAACTAATGGATTTTGACCAAGCGCTAGTTCGCCATTTTCCATTGAAGGACCGTCAGCTAAGACATCGCCCTTTTCAACACGATCCCCAGGACGAACTAATGTTAATTGATTATAAGAGGTTCCTGAATTTGAACGTCTGAATTTAGTAATTTGATATACATCTAATCCTTGATCATTACGACGAATACGAATTTCGGCAGCATCCGCATATTCAACGATACCATCAGCCTTCGCAATCAAGGCAGCACCTGAGTCATGCGCAGCTTGGTATTCAATCCCAGTACCTACTAAAGGAGAAACTGGTTTAATCAATGGAACAGCTTGACGTTGCATGTTAGCACCCATCAAGGCACGGTTTGAGTCATCGTTTTCTAAGAACGGAATACAAGCGGTTGCGACTGCGACTACTTGCTTTGGCGAAACATCCATGTAATCAACATTTTCAATGTTAACTTCGATGTTATTACCAGTTGAACGTGCCATTACGACATCATTAGCAAATTTCCAATCTTCAGTAAGCGGTGAATTGGCTTGGGCAACAATATAATGATCTTCCTCATCGGCTGTCAACCAATCGATTGTCTTTGTTACTTCCCCAGTTTCACGATTGACCTTACGATAAGGTGTTTCAATGAAACCATATTGATTAATCTTTGCATATGATGATAACGAGTTAATCAATCCAATATTTGGACCTTCAGGTGTTTCAATTGGGCACATCCGACCATAGTGAGAGTAATGCACGTCACGCACTTCATATCCAGCGCGATCACGCGTTAAACCACCAGGTCCTAATGCAGAAAGACGACGCTTATGCGCTAATTCTGACAATGGATTGTGTTGGTCCATGAATTGTGATAATTGAGACGAACCAAAGAATTCTTTGATTGAAGCAACAACTGGACGAATATTGATTAACTGTTGTGGTGCAATATTTTCGTTATCTTGAATTGACATTCTTTCACGCACAACACGTTCCATCCGTGATAAACCAATTCTAAATTGATTTTGTAATAATTCACCTACTGAACGGATTCGGCGATTTCCTAAATGGTCAATATCATCCACTTTGCCGATACCTTCCATAAGGTTTAGGAAATAGCTCATTGAAGCCAAGATGTCTGCAGGACGTAAGGTTCTGATTTCATCACCTGGATAGCCATTACCAATCACATTAACAACTCTCTCAGGATCTTTTGGTGAAATAACCTTAAAGACTTGTACTTCAACTGGATCAGTAACCACTGCATCATTTTCATCAGGATAATAAGTCACTTGATTCAAGCCATTATCAATTGCATCAGAAATTTTTTCGATAATATCGCGAGTGAAAACAGTATCAGCTTCCACTAAAATTTCACCAGTTTCTGGATCAACGACAGGCTCAGCAGCAGTTAAACCTAAAAGACGCACTTTTAAATCTAACTTCTTATTCACTTTATAACGACCTACAGCAGCAAAATCATAACGTTTTGGATCAAAGAAGCGTGCATTTAAAAGTGTTCTTGAAGATTCAGCAGTTTTTGGCTCACCAGGACGAAGACGCTCATAAATGTCTTTCAGCCCTTCAACAACACGTGAATCAGAAGCATTTTTATGCAAATCTTTTGCAATTGTATTTCTAAGTGATTCACTTTCACCTAAAATTTCAATTACCTCATCGTCACCACCAAAGCCTAGAGCACGAACTAAAGTTGATAAAGGAATCTTACGTGTACGGTCAATACGTACATAAGAAATATCTTTCGCATCCGTTTCCATTTCTAACCATGCGCCACGGTTTGGAATCGTTGTTGAGCCAAAGCCCTCTTTACCATTTTTATCTAATTTGCCATGGAAATAAACACCCGGTGAACGAACTAGCTGCGATACAATAACGCGTTCAGCTCCGTTAATAATGAAAGTCCCCATTTCAGTCATTAATGGAAAATCACCAAAAAAGACTTCTTGTGTTTTTAATTCACCAGTTTCATGATTAATCAAGCGTAGGGTCACAAAAAGTGGCGCTGAATAATTGGTATCCTTCGCACGCGCTTCTTCAACTGTATACTTAGGCTCTTTTAAATCATAACCAACATATTCTAAAGACATCGTATCAGCGAAATCAGAAATCGGTAAAACGTCATTAAACATTTCCGCAATTCCCTTATCTAAGAACCATTGATACGAATTGGTTTGAATTTCAATCAAATCAGGTAAATCTAAAACTTCACTAATTCTGGCAAAGCTACGTCTGGTACGGTGTTTCCCGAATTTAACGTCATGTCCTGTCAACAAAGTCACTCTCCTTAAAATGCAATATTACAAACGTTACAAATATATTAAGTTTCGATTACAAAACCTAATTTTTACTAGCCGAAGGCACAAAAAAAGACAACAGCAAACCTAATTTTAAATTTGCTCTTGTACTCTTAATAGATACTATGGACAATAGATCACAGCATCCGACCGACTAACTATGCTTAAATAGTATAACAGAAATTTTCATGAAATACAATGAAAATTTTAAAATTTCCCATAGTACAGCAGTGTTCATAAGACAGATTGCCCAATCTTTCTAAGAAAGATTGGATTTTTCGTACAAAAATGCCTGTTTTCATGCAAATTGCCCGATCTTTCCAAGAAAGATTGGCGTATTAGTGGGATTACGGTTATTAATATGAAAATGAATAATAAATTATCCTTTACAAAACATTGCCCGTCCACTAGTCAAAATTTCAAATATTAGAGGAAAAGTAATTCGACTCAATATTTATGCTAAACAATTCATATTTAGAAACTAATTATCATGGAATAGATCTCTTGTGTAAAGTTTATTTGCAACGTCAATTAATTCATCTTCAAAACGATTCGCTACAATAACATCTGAGATTGTCTTAAATTCTTCTAGGTTATTGACAACACGGGAATGGAAAAATTCATTAACATTTAATGTTGGCTCATACACCACTACTTCAATCCCCTTTGCTTTCAAACGCTTCATAATCCCTTGGATTGAGCTGTGTCGAAAATTATCTGATTTTGTTTTCATCGTCAAACGGTAAATACCTACAACTTTTGGATTTTGTGCTAGTATTTGCTCTGAAATGAAATCTTTTCGCGTTGTATTCGATGAGACTATCGCCGAAATTAAGTCCTCCGGTACATTTTGATAGTTAGCCTTCAGCTGTTTTGTATCTTTAGGTAAACAATAGCCACCATAGCCAAAACTTGGATTATTGTAATGATTGCCAATTCGCGAATCTAAGCCAATGCCCTCAATAATTTGCTTCGCATTTAATCCTTTCACTTCAGCATAGGTATCTAACTCATTAAAATAAGCCACTCGTAGTGCTAAATAGGTATTAGAAAATAGCTTTATTGCCTCAGCTTCAGTTGAATCAGTTAGTAAAACTGAAATATTATCCTTTAATGCACCCCGACTGAACATTTCTGCAATTACTTCGCCACGTTTAGAACGTTCTCCGACAATAATTCTTGAGGGATATAAATTATCATATAATGCTTTGCCTTCTCGAAGAAATTCTGGCGAAAAGATGATGCTTTCAGTTTGATATCTTTTCTTAATCCGCTCAATATAACCAACTGGAATTGTCGATTTAATAATAAAAAATGCCTCAGGCTTGATTGTCAAAGCTTGTTCAATTACCTGTTCGATTGATGATGTATCGAAAAAATTATCCTTTGTATTGTAATCTGTTGGTGTCGCAATCAATAAATAATCACCGTGAATAACCGCACGCTTAAAATCAGTCGTATATTCAACCTTTGATTTGTCACTCGTCAAAAAATCAATTACTAAATCATCAACTATCGGACTCTCCTTAGCTTGGAGTTTTTCTATTTTTTCTTGGACAATGTCATAGGCAACAACCGACTCGTGTTGACCTAGTAATAAAGCATTAGCTAAACCAACGTAGCCTAAACCGAAAATTGAAATGTTCATATTTGAAAATCCTTTCTATTAAAAATGAATGTCTGGGTATACCATTTGCAACCCAAATTATTTTATTTTTTGTCAGCCGAATATATCTTTTGACGTTGGATTAACTTAAAAATAAGTAAAGTTATTACAATAGAAGTTGCGCCACTGAAATCTAAAACAACATCTTGAATTAGAGGCGTTCGCCCTCCAGTCAACATTTGATGGAATTCATCTAAGCAGGCATAAGAAGTCGCTAAAATAATACTTAAGCTCGCCGAAAATATAAGTGATTTATATTTTTTTGAAAAGCCGAGAAATAAACTCATCCCAATCACAAAATAGCTAAAAAAATGTGCACCTTTTCTTATAAAAAATTCAACAATACTCAAATAACCCAAATTACTAAGGCTAACCTGACGATTTGCATAGCAAAAATTAATTTTTCCAAATGTCTCTTTGAACGGCTCATCTTTTAGAAGATGACCAAGTGTTCCAATCTGTGATTGTTGCTGATAAGTTTGTGACGAACTATAAAACAATAGCAGCATCATAAAAACAGCGATTAAAATCCAAAAATTACCATTCTTGAGTGATTTTTTTTTCATGGAAAACCTCTTTCTTCATTTCATAAAATTTCCAATAACAAAAAAATCAAATTAATGGAATAAAACGGTTAAAGCAGAATGACTGAAACTAAATAATATTATTCCTAGATAATAGGGTAATAGATAGGTTTCCTTTCCAATGGCTGCCACATAATAAATTATGATATATGGAAAAAATAGAAGAGAATAAAAACTCATACGATCAGAAAAAGGAATATAACCGAATAAAAAGAACGCCGCATTGATTATTAAAATTACCTGAAATAGACGCACAAATTTTATATCTTCGTTTTGCTTCAATCGCCAGCAAATATAAATGCCAGAAAAAATTAAAATTGTTGAGTAAAGAAAAATATTGAATAAATCGGCCTCGCCAACAGAAGCAATTCGACTTGAATAAGAATCAAATTTATCATTTGGTATCATTCGATTTAAGAATATAGATACTGGTTTAGAGAGATTAGTTAAGTACATCGCGGCGAATCCTGACCAAATTAACAAACTCGTTCGTAATTTTATCTTTAAAATTAAGCTCAAAAGAGCAGGTAAAACAATCACAACTGTTGTTGAGTGAAATGTTAACGAAATCAATAAAATAAAAATACTCACTTTTCTATTGCCATACAAATATTCTGTAACACCCCAGAAAACCAACATCATCGCAAGACCTTGTCTCAAAATATTAATATAAATTGGACTAGTTACGGGGAAAATGGAAAATGAGAGCACCGCCAAAAATAAATATTTAAAGCCTATGAATCGAATTGTTAAAAAAGCAAAAATCAAAACAGTTAATAAATAAAAAATAGATTGATAATGCCATAAATTAACATCAGTTAATCGACCAATCAACCAATTAAGTATATAAAATCCGATATTTTTTGACTTTCCTCCTGATACATATTCAAAAATGGAAAGATTTTTTGCTTCTAAATAATATCTAAAATAGACCTTTAAATCATTTGAGACCACAAGTCTTTCAGCATATTTAATTGTTAATAACATTTCATAACCAGCAATAAAAAAAATACTTGAAAGGACATTAATCATTTTTTCTAACATCACAGCGAATTTAAAACTTGGAATATAAAGTACTAAGCCTAACATTAAAGCAATCATGACCATTATTTTACCAATGTTTGATGAGTACTCATTATTCCCCAAAATTATGATTTCGATTAGAAAATAGATCATAATACTACAGCAAAGGATATAACCAATAAATAGGTTCCTCAGCGATAACGAATTATTAGTATTTCTGTTCGTTCGTTCGTTCGTTCGTTCGTTCGTTCGTTCGTTCGTTCGTTCGTTCGTTCGTTCGTTCGTTCGTTCGTTCGTTCGTTCGTTCGTCATGATTCTAATCTCCTTTGTTTGAATATCAAGTTCTTTTGAATTTTTATATCTAATTATTTTTTATTTTTTTATATTAAAAAATGTATTCGTGCAACCAACCTTCAAATGTAAGTGAGTATAATTCTTCAATCGAATAATTTGGCTCAGGTGCATGATTAATAAAATTAATTATCTCTTCTTCGTTAAAATTATCGTCAATAATTAAAATACTTTCTTGTCGGTATAATGGATGATTCACAATATTACTATTATCAGTAATTAATTTCTTTTGGCTCATAAATGCATGCAAACTTCTCAATGTCACATTATTTTGTCCTTTTTGAACAATATCTAACAAAATTTTTGAATTACCTTCTCGTTTAATTATCTCTTCAAAGGAAATCCATCTATTGTTTTGAATCAGATAATAATCAAATTTTAAATTATTTTTAACTGAAAAAGAGGCAATTTTATCAAGAAGAGGCTTTCTTCCCTTATCACTGCCAATAAATACCAAATCATTTTTAGGTAATTGATTTCTCACAACCCAATTTTTATCATAATATGTGGGTACATATCGGATTTTATTTTCCTCAGCAATTAACGGATCAAAACAAATTTTTTCAACATTGTTTAATTGATTTAATTCATTATATTTTTCATGTTTAATATCCGATAAAAAAATTACTAATTTTTTCTGAGGATAAAATTTATGAAAATATTTAGAAAAAGAACTTGTTAACTTGCTTGGAAAGATAATAAATACATCATGTAATTTAATTTCAGAAAATAATTTGGGATTTAAAAAAAGCTTAATCACACTAAAAGGTAATATCAAATTTAAGCGATTTAATACAAAACGTAAAAAATGACTTTTTCGATATAAAAAAACACTATTGATCATTTCGCTCTTAGAAACATTGCCATACTGAAAATGTCCATCATATTGCGAAACATTAATCATTAAAACTCTCTTATCGCTCTGCTCTGCTCTGCTCTGCTCTGCTCTGCTCTGCTCTGCTCTGCTCTGCTCTGCTCTGCTCTGCTCTGCTCTGCTCTGCTCTGCTCTGCTCTGCTCATTATCAAAATCCCCCTAATATTTTGTCAAACATTTTTGTTTTAATTATCAATTTCATAAAAGGTTTTATACCAATCAACAAAACGTTTTAAACCTTCATCAAGAGAAGTTTTTGGCTTAAAATTAATCGTTTTTTCTAAATCAGAAACGTCAGCATATGTTTTTTGAACATCTCCCGCTTGCATCGGTAAGAAAATCTTCTCTGCTTTTTTATTGAGATGTTTTTCTAAAATTTCAATAAAATCTAGCAATCGAACAGGTGAATTATTGCCAATATTATAGATTTTATACGGTGCCCAAGAATTAGAAATACCATCAGACTCAACCCACTCTGAATTAGCTTTTGGTATTTTAGGAATTAATCGAATGATACCCTCAACAATATCATCAATATAGGTGAAATCACGCATCATATCACCGTGATTAAAAACTTCAATTGGTTCACCGCTCACAATTTTATTGGCAAAACCAAAATATGCCATATCAGGTCGTCCCATCGGTCCGTAAACTGTAAAAAAGCGAAGACCTGTTGTCGGAATACCATAAAGATTTGAATAGGCGTGTGCCATTAATTCATTAGATTTTTTAGTGCTCGCATACAATGAAACTGGATGATCAACATTATCCTCAGTTGAAAAAGGTATTTTATGATTACCACCATAAACCGAAGATGATGACGCATAAATTAAATGCTTAACTGGATTTTGCCTTGCACCTTCTAAAATATTAAGTGTGCCGTAGAGATTGCTATCTAAATAAGCATATGGATTTTCAATTGAATAGCGAACACCTGCTTGTGCGCCGAGATGAACAACAATATCAAATTTTTCTTTAGCAAAAAGCGCAGTAATTGCATCCGTATCTGCCAAATTCATTTTAATAAAGCTAAAATTTTCTATTGTAGATAGCTTTGCTAATCGTGCCTCCTTTAATGTGACATCATAATAATCATTTAAATTATCAATACCAACAATTTCAGTATAATCACGAATTTTCTCGATAAATCGTGCACCAATAAATCCGGCGGCACCAGTCACTAAAATTTTCAATTCAATTCCCCTTATTAATATTTGTTATAAATACCCTTCATATTTAAAAAACTCAAAATATCACCAATATAAATATTGAATTGATATTTTGCTAGATAACTTATCCGCCTTAACTACTTTCCAAAAATTAAGTAAAATTTCTTCATTTGCGGTGAATCAAAATTACTTTGTTTTAATATCAAAAATTTTTCGCTTATTTTTTCGATAAATATATCTTAACTTTCGATAAAACCAACCATTTTGTAAACGACTCAACCATTTTTTTCTGTTTATTTTATTAAAGCGCGCTTGATACAATTTAATTTCACTAGTCGTCGCTTGATAATCTTCATAAAAACACTCATTTTCAGATGAAACAAAACCATTCGGCAAAATCCAATAATTTCTAGGATTAAATGGACTAAAAATTGTCATTTGTCTTTTTAATAAATGAACCCACATCATTTCTTCCGAATAGCCATTTTTACCAATTCTAAATACCCTTCCATTTTGATAACGATAGAGTTCTTTGCCAATTGAGGGTGCTTTAGCATTGGTAAAATCAAAGTTTTTAGGTCGTGTGTCGCCAATTTCGCCATACAGCGTATCATGAGGTTGATCATGATATAAATCAAATACTCGATTCATAAAATCAGTTTCATCAAATTGAAATGATGCTTTTGAGCTGAAAGCTTCACGATAATTGACATGCCACGTTGGGTATTCTTTAGCGAAATAATTTTTACAATCATCATTATTTCGCATCAAAACAAACATCCCACCTTCACCAATTTTGTCGGTCTGATTAAGCCTATCTTTAGTCAAAAAACGTCTTAAATCACCCAAAATCATATCTGTATCGCACCAACCAAACCAATCATAGTTCACCAAATCTTCTTCAAATAACAAACCGTAGGTTGGCTTATAATCTGCCAGTTTATATGGTCTGTCTAACACACACCAGTCACCTATTTTTCTATGAATCAAATTTTGCATATCTTTAAACAAGCAGTTTCTGACTTCAAGATTAGAAGGTATATGAAAATTGGACATTTCTTGGTCCGTCACTAATAAAAAATCTATTGTTGAATTAACTGCCACTGAATCAAGCCATAATTGAAAATAATTATCAAAATTCCCAAAATACGGAATAATTAACTTAATTTGGTCTGGTCTGGTCTGGTCTGGTCTGGTCTGGTCTGGTCTGGTCCATGGTAACGCTCCTTAAATATTTGGTATATCTTTTTATCAAGTTATTTATGATCTTTTAATGTTATAGCAGTCACATAAATTTCGGTTAGCGGAACACTAATAAATTAATTCTTTCGAAGTTAAATTTTCCTATCTAGATAGAATTAGTAAACAGTTCCATTAGATTATTACTACTTCAAATATTATGTATATTTTTTAATATCTTAGCTGGCGTTCCAGCAACTAAAGTGTTAGGTGGAACATTTTTAGTAACAACAGAGTTTGCACCAATTACAGAATTTTCACCAATTGTAATACCACCAATTACTACCGCATTACTATAGATTTTTACTCCTCTTTCTATAATGGGATAATAACCATTTTCGATGTTTTTTTTTGCTTCATCATATGAATTTCCATTTTTTAGTCCTAAGGTAACACCTTGATAAATTACAACGTCCTCTTTGATAATGCTGCCACCGCCAATGATAATTCCGGTCGGATGTGTGATATGAAGCGAAGAATCAATTTTTGAACCACGCCCAAATAGTACACCATATCTAATATAAATTCGTTTACGAATTAACGCTTGAACAATTGTATATTTTTTGGTTTTAAAATACATTTTCTGAAGAAAGTAAAATTCGGTATTGGGTGTTAAAAAATATTTCATAAAAAATAATAAATCTATTTTTCCATGTTCGTTCGTTCGTTCGTTCGTTCGTTCGTTCGTTCGTTCGTTCGTTCGTTCGTTCGTTCGTTCGTTCGTTCGTTCGTTCGTTCGTCATGAGTCTAATCTCCTTTATTTCAATATCAAGCTCTTTTAAATAATAAGTTCCAAATAAGATTTACTTTAAAAATCAAGGTCAAAATAAAATAGATGGTAATAAATAAGAAACCTTGGATACAGGTTGTTTGAAATGATGCTGCAAAATTTAAGGTTAATAGGTAAACAGTCAGCCAAGCAACGGCGCCAATTAATAATAATTTAATAATTAACTTAAGATTAAACTTAAAACTAGAAGTTTTAAGCAAGTAACAGACTCGAATGCTTGTCACGATAACTTCACTCAATGGCCAGACAATTACTGCTCCCCAAATACCCAATATTGGAATCAATATCAAATTGGCACAAATTGAAAAAAACATACCGGATATGATTGAAAAATTATAAATTTTTGTATAGTTCAATGGTATTAAGTATTGATTTAATATCGCGACACCAAGAGGTTGAATTAAGACGATAGGAATCAGTATTGGCATAAAATGATTAATAAAAATAAAATTTTTACCAAAAAACCACGGAATTGTGTCGGCATAAATACTTAACAAGCAGTAGAATAAACCAACTAATAAAAAGAGTTGAATATGAATCGTCTTTTGAATATTCAAAACCAAGTGACTCTTTCCTTTATTACTAAAAGTGGCTGACATTTTAGGTAATAAAACAAAATCAATTGCTGTAATTGTCGCAGAAGCAATGCCAATGACACTTCCAGCATTTGCAAAATACCCAACAATAGTAAAGCTCGTAAAAAAGCCAAGCAAATTAACTGGAATTGCCCCATATAGGGTACCCGCGATTTGTGCTGTGAAAAAAGCGGCTGAGCCCTTAAGGTGCTGAAAAATCATTGATAATTTAACGGGAACAAAATCAACATATTTTTTTATAAATAACCATAATGAAAGATTGGATAGCAAGCCTTGAATCGACTGAATTACAAAATACCAAATCAAATCACTTGGCTGATGAATCAGAGTGATAATTGCACCAACCAAAAAGATTTTAACAATCATATTGACTATAGTTATCATGCCAAATGCTTCAATGCCTGCATAAAACCAACTAATTTCAAATAAATTAGCAATTAAAAAAATAGAAAGTATGTAATAGTAACTATTTTGATGGATCAACAAGCCAAATATTAGAAAGGCTGATAAGGCAATTAATGAAGTCACAACGCTACTCAATTCAATTTCCCAAAAAATCCGCGAGAGCGTCTGTCGATTTTCACGATGAGTCGCTATGGTTCGATTGCCATAAATTCCTAAACCAAGACTGGCAAACAAAAGAAAATAGGATAAAATTGAATATAAATACTTGTACTCGCCAATGCCTTCTGGACCGAGCACATTAGATACGATTGGAATCGTAATAATTGGCATTGCCAAGGTTAAAATTTGATAGAGTAATCGGAAAATAACGTTTGTGGCAACCTTTTTCATTACTAATTCAATCCCTTCTAAAAACTAAACTCATGAATTATCAAGTTTGCGAGTTACTCTTATAATATTTGACGACTTTAGCCGGTACACCAGCTACCAGAGCATATGGTGGTACATCTCTAATCACCACCGCTCCAGCGGCTATTTTAGAGCCTTTTCCGACGGTTACCCCCCACAATTACCGCATTGGTATAGATTGATACATCATCTTCAATTGTTGGAAAACTGGTTCTGTCTCTACCCGATCCACCTATCGTTACACCTTGATGAATCACACAATTTCGGCCAATTTTCAAAGCAGCAATTGTGACATTTGCTGGATGTCTAAAGAAAATATCCTCTGATAATTGATTATGCCTCGGAAGCGAAACACAACAAGTCGTAACTAAATATTGCTGCAAAAAAAGTTGCCAAACAGGATTTTTTGCCATTGCCAGCCACCTAATTAAAGTCCGCCTTCTTTCTTCAGCCATTATAAAGAAACGAAAAAACTTAACTATTTTACTTCTTTTTTTCATTTGTACACCTTCTATCTTTTTATACTAAGTTTCCTACTTCTGTTAACCAACCATGAATATCGTATTTCGATAAAATTTCAGGACTTAATTGTTGAAAAGGCGTACTAATAAATGCCAATAAATCCTTAATATCATCTTTTCCAAGAACAAATATATTTTCTGGCGAATAATAGTCTTCATTTTTAATTAAATGATTATTCGTAATTATTTTTTTCCCAAGAAACATCGCTTCCAAAGGTCGTAACGTGTTACCTGATTGAATTTTTTGCACAATATCAACCATCACCTTTGAACTCTTTATTTCAGAAATATAAGCTTCATAGTCCAGCCAACCATCAATATAAGTTATTCCTGAATATTTAGAATTTCTATTATTATTTTTCGGCATAATAATTTTAAACACCTTACCATTTGCTAAAAATTCCTTTTGCAGTAACAACAACATTTCAGCTCTATCTTTATCATCTCCAATAAAAATTGCATCTACAGATTCTTTAATCTTAGGAATCAGTTCTAGCGTTTTTTGAGAAATAAAATTTCGCGTATAGACTAGATTGAATTCTTCACAAAGCGCTTTATCAAAGCATAGACACTCAATTTCTTGTTTTTCTAACCAATCAATAAATTCAATTTTGCGTCTAAATACTTGAACATCACTAATCCAATAAAAAATGCGCATCTTTGGATATTTCCTTTGAATTTTTTTGACAATTGACTTGAAATCAAGACCTAAACTTATAACAACCGCATCACAATGCTTTAAATCTGTTAACCATTTTGTCTCGCCAAACGGAAATAAATCAAAGGGTAAATAGCGTAAAAATCGTCGTCTTAGGGCATTAAAAATTTCAGAGCCATCTTTAAATAAAAATAATACGGGAAAGGGATTGTAAATACCTTCATCTTCACCAGACATATATGCACCTTTTAATGAATGTTTGCGACGCGCTAAATAGGCTACGCTACGCTCTGTCCTGTCCTGTCCTGTCCTGTCCTGTCCTGTCCTGTCCTGTCCTGTCCTCATTATCAAAAAACCTCTCTTTATTTTGTCAACTATTTTATTCATTAATTGTTGCCTTTTTTTATATATCCGTATGGTGAACTAATTTTCCTACTTCTGTTAGCCAGTCATGAACATCGTATTTTTGCAGTTTATCAATTTCAATTTTTTTAAATGGTGCTTGTAGAAAAGAAGCTAAATCCTGATCCACTCCGAGAACAAATATATTCTCTGGCGAATAATAGTCTTCATTTTTAATTAAATGATTATTTGTAATCATTTTTTTATTTAAATAGCTTGCTTCAATTGGGCGAAGCGTTGAGCCTGATTGGCCATCTAATAGGATATCAACGATTATTTTTGAATTTTTAAATAAACTAATATATTCTTCGTATGTAATTAATCCATCTAGAAAATTTATTTCACCTATTGGATTTGCAATTTGATCAGTCTTTGGAATCATCAGTAAAAGATTTTGATTGTATTGTCGCAAGTTTTTTTGTAAGTCCACTAATATATTTAATCTACCTTTATCTTGACCAATAAAGATTGCATCCGAATTTATTTTATTCGCCAAAACACCATCCAACGTTAAAAATGAGATAAAATTATTGACGTAGATTAATTCCAATTCCTTAGCTAAAAGCGGGTCAAAGCATAAAAATTTTACTCCTCTTTTTTTCGCCCAAATAATAAATTGATATTTCCGTCTTGTATTACCAATATCGTTACACCAGTAATAAACCAGTAAATTAGGATATCTTCTTTGAATTTTTCTTACCGTAGACTTAAAGAAATTATTAAAACTCAAAACCAAATAATCACAATGCTGGATATCCTTAAACCAAGAACTTTCGTCAAAGGCAGGTAATGAAAAGGGGAGATGAGTCATTAATAGTTTTCTTAATCTCGTATAAGTCTCAAAACCATCGCGATAACGAAATAAAACAGGATTAAAATCTAATAGCTCCCTTGTTTCACCAAAAAAACTATTCCACCGCTTTGAATTTTGAGAAGTGCCTAGCAAAAATATGCCTCTGCTCTGCTCTGCTCTGCTCTGCTCTGCTCTGCTCTGCTCTGCTCTGCTCTGTCATTATGAAATCTCCTATCTTGCAGGTCAAACAAATTCAGAAATAATTATTTCAAATCATCAAGCAATTCTGTAATTATTTCATTTGAAAAAACATTATTTTTTTGAGTCATCCAATGCAACCAAAAACCAGGTCCTTTTGTATTTACTTCGATCAAAACTGGCTGATTATTAATATCAAAAGCAATGTCCCACGCTATAATTCTTGAATAAGGATGCTGACGATGCTCCTTTTGAATCATCAGTAATAATTGTTGAAAATTTGGTAGTTCTTTTTGTTGAAGTGAAATACCCAAAGCATCTAATGAATTTTCTCTACCAAACTCATCGTAAACCAATTCACCAAGACAACCATCAGTATCAACTAAAACAAAACCGCCTCCAGCATGAGCATTATCTACCCTTGAACCCTTTTTCCCAAAGCGGACAACTGCACCATGAATAAAAACTTCCCCGTTCACTAATAATGTGCTAGTTACTCGCAATGTATTGACACTGGTTGTATTTAATTGATTTAATATCGCTGACTGACCTAAAACCTCTTGAAACATATAATTATTGTTAAAAAGTTGCTCTGCCTTGGTCATTAATTGATCATCAACAGATAAAATAACAACATCCTTTCCACCAGCACGATCATCTAAGGTTTTCTTAACGACAACTTCCTGATAAGCAAGTAATTTTTCGTGAACTTGTTCCTGAGTCAAAAATTCATTGTTGCTTGATACCCAAAGCCCATTTTGTTTTTTGACGATCACTGGCACTGTCTTAAAATATGTGAAATTTTTTATTAATTCCGCTTTTTCCGTCGTTGCTAGACTGACTCGTGATTCATTATATTTTTTAAGAATTTCTAATAAAAAATACTCGGGGACATCATATTTGATAAATTTTCCAGTGACAGTTTTCACAAATTCGAAATGATAGAAAAAAGGTTGAATTTTAATCCCGAATTGCTTAAAAAAACTAATCAATTCCTTTTTTTCTTCAGTTGTTAATCGCTGTTTTGGTTTGGTTTGAGTCACTACCCTTATTCTTTTTTTGATATCGTACTTTAGATAAAAGTGCAAAACCAAATGATGCAACGGTGGTATAAGC
Organism: Streptococcaceae bacterium; assembly: GCA_022484805.1. Classification (GTDB taxonomy): domain Bacteria; phylum Bacillota; class Bacilli; order Lactobacillales; family Streptococcaceae; genus MMGLQ5-1. The sequence goes on along the minus strand of JAKVKP010000007.1, from coordinate 66,973 downwards.
ACTAAAAATGCTTTCATCTTTTTTTTCATTTCATATCCTCGGCTTTCAAAATTTTTTAGGTAGTCTAAATGCTTTACCCAGTTCAATATCAAAACTATCTGGCTGCCAATTCATATAGCCACTCGCTGGATAAAAGGTCATTTCACCAAAATAAACCTTTTGATTAACTTCATATAAATCTACTCTAACAAATGGAAATTCGGCAGCTAAATTTTCTGAAATATTTATCATTTCCGCCAAACATTTTGGCTTTTCAATCGTATAATTCGTATAATTCGTATTAAAGTGATTTAGACGAACCCAATCTAAAGTATAATTTTGCTCTTTTACTTCATTATCCCGATCAAATAAAACTTGAACAAAAGCAATTTCGCCATTAAAACAATAAAATTTATAATCCGTCAAGCCTGAAAAACCACCATTTTCTTCATTAACTAACAATGGCTCTGCGATAATTTTGGGCGTAAAATCTCCACCATAATATGCCCATTCTCTGCCTAATTTCGGACTTCTTTTTTTTAGATAATCGTTTAAAGTTTTTTTAATTTGTTCAACCTTTTCAATGTCGCTTTTATTTTTCAGGATAATATTACTATGCGATCCATTGGTTGTCTTTAAAATTACTGGTAAAGGTAATTGATTAAAATTAATATCAGAGGCATCCGCCCAACAGCCAATCGTTGGAATGATGTAGTGTGAGCCAATTTTATCGCTAACCCATCCCTTAACCTCAAATTTATCGACTAATTTAGGCAATAGCGGATTTCGATAATAAAGCTTATAGCATTGAATTTTTTCAGTGAAACGTTGTGGCGATTTTAAGTTCAAAAATCTTGACGTTTGAAGTGCGTATTGCAACTTTAGCATCCACTTATCTGGCAACCAATCCAATAGATTAAGAATTTTTATTCTAATAGATTGGTATTTAATAACATTTCGATAATTAAAATTTTTCATTTTTCTCTCTTCTTGATTTTTCAAAACTTATTGCTCAAAATCTGCTGACTAATCCCTTCCCAAGTGCCAATAATATTTTTTTCTCGCTCATTTTGAATTAATTGCATCATTTCCTGTTGCTGTTCTTTAATATGCCTATCCATTGTGCCTTTTCCGAAAGCATACAACCACGCTTTTTTTATGAAATTTTGATAAAGGTAATAACGAGTCATCCACGGATTAAGCTTATCTTGCCATAAAAGCTGAGGTAAATTTTTTAATTCAAAATTATAAACACCTTGATTACTAAAATAAAATGGCTGATTAAAATTAACGTTTTCTAAATTTTTTAACGATCTTTTCTGATAGTGAATGTAAGCTACTTCCTCAACTAGAATCTCTGCATCTTTTGCCTGACTGGTTGCAATAAAAACCCGTTTATCTGCAACAAAAAAGAATTGATATGGCGTAGAATAGCGACTATCACGCCATTTTGGTTGAGAATAACCAATATCTGAAAACGGAAATTTACCATATTGCCAGCCCAGTTGATAAAAGACCCGATTAATCCCACCAGCTTCATTAGTATTAAATCTTTGAGGAGATAGATACATTTCTTTATAGCTTACTGGCCAAAGATTTTCCTGCAGATAAAGACAATTGATTTGTTTATTATTTTTAAGAATCGTCAAATGTCCGAAAGCACCAATTTTATCGTATTTTTCTAGCATATCCTCAGAAATAAAATGCGATAATCGACCGAAGGTTAAATCGATATCAAACCAACCCCAATGGCTGTAATCCTCTAAATTCTCCTCAAAAATTTTAGCGAAACTAATGCGATAATCTACTAATTTATATGGTTTCTCTAAATAAATTGGCATTGCAAGTTTTTCGCTAATCAGCTGACGCAATTGCGCAAAGGTCATTTGCTGGACAAAAATGTTAGCAGGTAAATGATAGGTTGACAAATCACAATCAGTGACCAAAAGCACCTGAAATTCTGGATTATTAGCCATACTCCAAAGCCATAGCTCAAAATAATTAGGTAATTTGCCAAAATATGGTTGAATTAACAAAACTTTATGATTCATTGGTTTTTATTTTTCTCCTTATAAAAAACTGAGATGACTGTTTAGGCATACTCGAACGGTAAAACAAGATTTTTGAGATAAAGAAAACTTACGACTTTAGTCGTTAGTTGACTTATCGGAAAAAATACTGGTTTCGGGAGATTATTAGCTAGTCATCGAAGTCCAGACGTGCTAATGCTTTAGCATTTACAGGTCGTGGATGCAATTGGTTAAGCTCTTAGCGATTTATCGCCTAGAGCTAATCCATAAGCCTAGATTATCGACGGGCTAAATTTCCTAAAATTCTTCAAATGGCTACATCGCACACTCGGACTTGTAGTCCAAGTAAATAGATGTACAATTAGGCTATTTTTTAGAGTTTTGAGCAAGGCAATTTAGCACCTTTTCTTGTCTTTTTAGTTGTAATTCTCTAATCAATAAAACAATTGCGAATGCTAGCCAAATAACGACCTTGGTGCGATGACGAACTGCTGTCCCTGAATTACTTACACCCCATGCAAATGGAATTGTAAAGATCAAAATAACTGCCATCACAACAAATAAAAAGTTCTGCTTTAACTTTCTAGTAATTATTTTTTGATAAAGTCCAGCAAAAATAGGTATCAAATAAAATAAGCTAGATAAAAGAAAAGTCAATATATCTACTGGATTGCGCCAATAAGTTGGTAAAGGTGCACCAATAAAATAAAAGCTTTTAATTGGCGTATTAATCAGAGCTGCCACGACAGGATTTGAGATTGGAATACCCGCTTGATAGGCACTACCACCATCACCCATTCTGCCACTATTATTTAATGCAATCGTTTCAACATTTCTATTTTCAAATTTCTTTAGATCCATATTATTAAAAATGAAAATTGAAAGACAGATGACAAATAGAAGCGCAAAAAAACTTTTTACGTTAATAACCACTTTTTCTGGATTATTTAAATAACAAATATAAATAACACTAATCCCAACTGCCAAAAAAATACTGCCAGCATGCATATAAGCCGCTGGTAAACAAGCAAAAATTGATAAAATAACTAAATTTGTTTTTCGTTCCCGCCACCAGCGCACAAAAAAATATAGGCTAAGGCTCAAGCAAAATATAATAAAGGCTTCTCGGTGAACCTGTAAGCTTTCAGAAATCATTTGTGGATAAAATAGTAAATAAAACAAGCTCACATTAAAAGGTAACTTATTAATTAACGCGCTATCATAATAACGAATCGTTTTAACAAAAACAGCAATCGCACTCCAAGAAAATAAAATTGATAGCATGATGCCTGTCCCCATTTGAAGTCCGGTTAGTCGATAGATGACACTTAGCCAATAAGAATAAGTCAATCCATTAGAATCGCCAACATTATGAAAAAGAAATTGTGCTATACCTTGATAATTATCAGGATTTACCGAAAGCATTGGTATTTTAGAAGAAACAGATAAGTCTTGACCGCCTCTAGTGATATACATTAAATATGCAAAGCCAGCAGCTTGAATTAATAACACTATCCAAATTGGAATAAACCATTGCCTCGATAGATGCAATTCACTAACTAAAGTAACAAACATGACAATACCGGTCATCATATAACAAATATAATATGCGATACTAGAAGTATCTCCTGAAATATTCGTATAGATAATTGCTATAAATAACGTAATCAAAAACGTTACCCATGATATTTTCAAAAATAACCTCCTTGTTAATTGTCTGCTTATCTCAAAATTAGATATGCTGAATCAATTCTTCTATCTTTTCTAGATAGCTATCAATTATCTGTTGTCTGTCGAATTTTTTCTCAATATATTTTCGACCTGCCAAACCCATCTCAACCTTGGCTTGATGATTCAGCTTGATAAATTTTTCTAGCTGAAAAACTAAATCATCTACATCTTCAGACTTCACAATAAAACCTGTCAAACCATCAATAATTGTTTCACGTGTGCCGCTACGATTAGTCGTAATAATTGGCCTTGCTGCTGCTGCACTTTCTAGTAAAACATTGCTCATACCCTCTGGATAAAATGTCGGATGAACCGTACAATGCGTAATTTTTAATATTTCCCTAATGTCGTTTAGTAAACCGTGATAAATAATTGTGCCTTCTTGATGCAACCGCTCTACTACTGATTGATATCCCGCTTCACAAAAACCACAGACATGAAAAATGATCTCGGGATATTTCGCCTTAATTCTCTTGGCAGCTTCAAAATATTCATCAGCCCCTTTTTCACGCATAATGCGTGAAATAAAAACAAAATGAATCCCATCTTCTTCATTGGGATACGGGAGAATTTGGTATTCAGTCAAATTAACACCACTTCCAGCCAAGAGAACTGTCTGTTTAAATTTTGTATGACGATTTTTAAAAAATAATAAATTTTCTTTATTTTGAAAAAAAGCAACATCAATCATCTTGAACGCTTGCTGATAAAGCCAAATCACAAACGGTTGAAGTAACGATTTGTTTTCAACTGGTGTACCAAGACCTGTCACATTTGCTAAAACAGGTATTTTATATTTTTTAGCAGCAAAGCTACCATAAATATTCGGTTTAATAGAATAAGTTAAAATTACCGCTGGTTGAACAATGGCAATTATTTTTCTAAATTGACGATATAACCCAAAATCCTCTAGTAGATTTTTCCCATGTCGATTTAAAAAAACTTCATGATATAATATTCCAATTTTCTTTAATTTCTCAGTTCTAGTACCTCTGGGTACTGCAATGTGAATCTCATAGCCCAAATAAATTAATTTGTTAATTAATTCCTTTCGTTGGTTATATAAATTCACATCATGATTCGCAATTATGAGTATTTTCTTCATTTATGCCCACTTTATTCTTTAAAAATTCCATTATCAGCCAATTTATCAATTCACTTCTTATTTTCGGCAGTTCCACCCTCAACAACACCATCTTTTTTGATTACCGAAATAATTGTTTTAAAAAAACATTTGAAATCCAGCCAAAGCGTTATATTTTTAACATATTCACCATCCAACTTAGCTTTATCGACAACCGATAACTCATCTCGCCCACTAATTTGTGCCAAACCAGTTAATCCTGGTCGAACTGAATTTGCCCCTACTCTATCTCGCTCAGAAATTAAATCGTATTGATTCCATAATGCTGGACGTGGTCCAATAACAGCCATATCTCCTTTTAATATATTCAATAATTGAGGAAGCTCATCTAGGCTAGTTTTTCTTAATATTTTCCCAACTTTTGTAATATATACATCTGGCTGTTCAATCAAATGCGTTGCCATATTTTTAGGTGTTTCAGAATACATTGTCCGAAATTTATAAATATAGAAATAGCGCTTGTCTCGACCTATTCTTTTTTGTTTGAAAATAATTAAGCCCTTGCTGTCAAATTTAACTGCCAAAGCAATTACTACAAAAAAAGGAAATAACACAACTAAACCAATCAATGACATTGAAAAATCAAATATTCGCTTAATATATTTTTCGTACATCCAATCACTCCCTTTTTAATTCTGATGAACCGCTTTCTCCTCTACCTACTCGAATCATTCGCAAATTTAACGACTAGTTTTTTTAGTGTTTCATCGTCTGTTGGTAGATGTATGACAAAATTCATGACTGCCTCAAGTGCATTGCCTTTGATATTACCAACAAAAATTTTGTCATAAACCTGCTGATCATTGCGCTCCTTATCAACTAATAATTCTTCATAAAGCTTTTCCCCTGGTCTGATACCGGTCTCTACAATTTTAATTTCGTACTCACTAAAACCACTGAGTCGAATCATATTTTTAGCGAGATCTAATATTTTCATTGGCTCACCCATGTCTAGCACAAAAATTTCGCCACCCTTGGCAAGCACACCAGATTGAATCACTAAGCGACTCGCCTCTGGAATCGTCATAAAATACCGAGTCATTCTAAAATCAGTCAAGGTAATTGGTCCACCCTTGGCAATTTGTTCACGGAATAAAGGCACAACACTCCCACGACTTCCTAGAACATTGCCAAAGCGAGTTGTCGAAAAAATCGTTTTGCCTGACTCATTGAGGCTTGTGACAATCATTTCAGCGATTCGCTTAGTCGCACCCATCACATTTGGTGGATTATTGGCTTTATCGGTGGAGACCATTACGAAATGCTCAGCTTGATAAAATTTCGCTGCTTCAGCAACGTTTTTTGTGCCAAAAATATTATTTTTGACTGCCTCACGTGGATTAAGCTCCATTAAAGGTACATGCTTGTGAGCCGCTGCATGATAAACCAGATTCGGCTGATAATGCTTGAATATTTCAAAAATTCTATCTCGATCTTGAATATCCGCAATTAAAGGTGTGATTTTTGATTGATAATCTGAAAAATTATGGCATAATTCCTGATTAATTTGATAAATCGAATTTTCACCATGTCCAAGCAAAAGCAATTGCTTGGGTTGAAACTGGATAATTTGCCGACAGATTTCTGAGCCAATTGAGCCACCAGCACCAGTCACTAAAATAACCTTATCTGCAATTTCTTGCTTTATTAAAGTCGTATCTAGCTTAACCTCGTCTCTACCAAGCAGATCAACAATGTCTATTTTTTCTAACTTACCTAAATTAACCTCGCCTGTTACAATTTTTTCGACAGAAGGCATCGTGTAGATTTCGACATCGCAATCCTTCAAAAGCTCAAATATCTCGCGTAATCTTGCATTTGACAAAGACGGAATCGTTACTGTCACTAAATCCACCTGTTTTTCAACAATTAATCGAGGTAAATCATCAATTGTACCTAACACCTTGGCGTTAGAAATGTAAATATTCTGCTTATTAATATCATCGTCCACAAAGCCGATGACTTCAATATTACTAGTCGCTTGAGAGGTTGAAATAGCGTTATATAAAACTCTCCCACCTTCTCCTGCACCAATAAATATCACGCGTCTAACCTGATTCGGCGAGATTTTTTCATATTGCCCTATTTGAATTACTAATCGCCAAGTTACTCTACTCATTACGATTAAAATTGTAGAAACTAAATAAGTCAAAAGAACAAAACGACGGCTAAATTCACCAATTAAAATAAATAAGAAGATAAAATTCAATATCGCTGTGCAGGTTGTCGTTAAAAATATCGCTCTAATATCTTGTAAACCAATGTAACGATATAATCGAAGAAAAACACTAAATAGCCAGCCAAAGCAGATATAGATTACAATGAATGAGACGGTTAAGTATTCCATAAAAAGGATAGGAATTGTAAGATAAGGTGCCATAAATTCATAGGCAGTGTATGCAGACACAATGATTAAGCAAATATCAATTAATATTAATATGCATGTTTTTGCCTTTCGACTGAGTTTCAAAATTAAGTTTCATCTCCGCTTTCTACAACATAATTATCAATACACGTCGGGTATGACTACATCGTCGCCATTAATAATTGCTCTAGCGACTGTTTTCATTGCCTCAACATATCGTATGCCGAAATCATGTTCAATTTTTTGATAGGCTTCTAATAAATAAAAGTCCCTTTGGTGTCTCGCATGTGCGTCAGAAGCTATCATCTGTACCATTTTTTTCTCAATATAGTAAAAGCTGAGCTGCTGGGCCCTTTTTCCAAATCTACCAATAATACTCGGCGCAGTTAGCTGTGCCAAGCAGCCTAACCGTAAAAAGACATTCAGCTGCTTCGGATTCTCTTGAAACCCGAAATTGCGTTCTGGATGAACGATAATCGGAATAATCTTCATTTGCCTCAATTCAAATAACGTTTCTTCGGCATAGTCTGGAATTTCAGCAGTCGGAAATTCAATCAATAAATAACGGTTATAAATATCCACAAATAAAATTTCATCTCTATGAATTGCCGGAATTAAATCCCGAAATAGACGAACCTCTTGCCCTTCATAAAGATTTAGCGGTAAGCCATTATCGGTTAAAATATGCTGGAGTTCAGCCACAGCGCTAATAATATCCGCTTTTTTATTATGATATTTTGCATTATAATGTGGTGTACAAAGGAGATGATTAATGCCCTGATCGAGCGCCTTTTTTGCCATTTCTATTGATTCTTCCACCGTTTGTGCCCCATCATCTATTGCAGGTAAAATATGACAATGTAAGTCAATCACAGAATTCACCTCTAATTGCCATAATAATAATCTTTTTGATCTTTAGCTGAAGTTGCATTATAGACAACACCAAGCACATTGGCATTGGCCATCATTAAAAGCTTTTTCGCTTTTTGTGCCATTTGCTTATTCGTTTTCCGCTCTCGCACCACGAAAAGTGTACCGTCTACCTTTGCAGCAACAATTTGAGCATCTGTTACAGTAACCACTGGTGGCATATCAAAAATGACTAAATCAAAGCAATTCGTTAATTTTTCAATCACTTCAATCATTCTTTGTGAGCCAAGTAGCTCTGACGGATTAGGTGGCTTAGGTCCACTTGGCATAATCCATAAGTTATCAACTGACATTTGATAAACTAAATTTTCATGGGTTACGTCAGAATCAATCAAGAGATTACTTAAGCCCTTAGCATTTAGAATTTGAAAACTATCTGCCACAGATGGCTTTCGCAAATCGGCATCTACTAAAAGCACCCGTTTACCACTATTAGCAAAAATAATTGCCAAATTAGCAGCAGTCGTGCTCTTACCTTCACCTGGTCCCGCCGAAGTAACAACCATTGATTTTAAAGGTCTATCAACTGAAGAGAATCGAATATTTGAACGAATCGCCCGATATTGCTCGGCAACATTAGAATATTTTTCAGATAGCGCAACCAACGACACTCTACCCCTAGATTGTTCTTTTTTCATCACTACTACCTCATATCCTTTTTCTATTTCGGTTAATCTCACGTCGGCTCAAAATTTCATTTTTATCTAATTTTAATTTATCTGATAAAACAGATATTTCATTCAATTCTAATTCTCGTATTTGAAATTCTGAAACAGTCCCTAATATTGGAAAGCCTAAATTATCTGGTACAAATTGCTCATCTTTAACTGTTTTATCGAGCATTTCTCGTAAAAAAATCAAGCCTAAGCCAAGCATTAAACCGACTAACCAACCGATAATTAAATTTACTTTTTTATTTGGTGAAACCGGTGAATCATTCACTTGACCCTCCGAAATAATAGTAACCTGACGTACATCTAAAACCTCACCAGCTCGTTCTTTAAAAACTGTTGCAACCGTGTTGGTGACCAGTGCCGCATCTTTTGGATTATCCAATGTGCTTACAATTTGAAACATCTGTGAGTCTTGTGTTTGTAAGATTGAGACACTATTTTTCAAGTCATCAATAGTGATTTGATAATTATTTGCAGCTAGTTGCTGCTGTGCCTTATCCATAACAAAGTTGCCCATAATCATATCTTTATAAGTATTAATCAATAAAACATTACCGTTAATGTCACCCTGCAAATTCGTATTATTTTCATCCTTAGATTGAACAATAAGCTGTGCAGATGAATTGAATTTTGGAGTAATCACCAAAAAAGTAATAACTGCAGAAACTAAAATACCTAATAGCATACTAGTGACTAATAAACTAATATGTTTTTTTATTATTTTTAAAATATTCTCTAAATTGATTTGTTCTTCCATTTAACTTATCCACTCCATTTCATTTTTTTCGAACGATACGTCTTCTCATTTTTTCACTGAATAGCCAAATAATGACAGCGATAATGCAAAAAATGCCACCAATTCCAATAAAAATTGCTAAGAAGGTTTTTAAATAATCGGTCACAAATTGGTACATTATTTTTGAAGTTAATCCCAAACGTTCAATTTTACCTGAAAGATAAAAATAAAGTGGAAAAGCAGTTAATGTTAAACCAGAAGCTAGAAAAATGTACGAAAAATTTCTAATTCGAATGTGTCTTGCTGTTACCTTAATTTTTAACATAATTAGCATTAACAAAAGTAATGTCACCAAAAGCATCACTAATATTAAATTTAAAGTCGATTTAAAACGAATAGCTTTGTTACCAAAATTGATTAAATAGGGTAATTCAATGTATTCCTGAGCAATCTCAACTGCTCTTTCTTTAAATTTATCAACTGACTGCTGAACTTCCGGAGTTAAATCAATTTGTTGCTGTTCTGCATAGCCCTCAATTGTCAATTGTAGCGAATCATTCAATAGCTGTTGATTCGAGAGCTGAAATGGCAGCCCCGAATAAATACACTTAATATAGTTTTCAACATTATTTTGAATAAATATTAAAGGTACTGCATTTTTTAAAACCTCTGGTGTCAGCCCACTAGCTCGCCCTTCATCCTGAATCCTTGCAGCCACTTCTTCCCTAATGCCAGCTGTATAATCCACCTTCCGCGTTTCATACAAAATAAAAGTACCGTTTAGTAGCGTGACCTTAACAATCATAGTGATTACTAAAGCCGAAAGTACCGTAGCGCACAGAAAAGTGAACAGTATTTTAATGAAGTTGGACATAATATGACGATTTCTCATTGGTGATTACTCCTCTTCATTTATCAGTGGTCCCGAAAGATACTCGCAGGTCACAAAAATACGATCATCAGTCAAGCCTAAGCTATCTACCGGATAACAGGTATAAAGCAATAAAATTGACGCTTGCCTTTGTTTTAGTAATTCACCAACCAGTGCATCATTTTCATTTCTGATAACCTTGGCAATAATCTTATACTGATATTTGGCATAGGTGGTGCTGACCTCGACAATCATTCCCGACTCAGCAGTCAATAGCTTCCCAAATTGATTCCCATTATGGTCACCGATGATTGTTGTACCTTTCTCACCAATAAAAACAGAGCCTGTATATTGCCCAGCGCCGTATCGTAAAATTTCTGGTGTGTCTCCGAAGAACACAGGTACTTGAATTGATAAATCAGAAATCACAATCTCACCATACTGCTCACCGATACTTGGATAATCAATTTCACTCGATTTAATTTCCGTCGCTGTATCATTTGTTTCAATCAAGTTAGCATCTAGCTTTACCGCCGAATCAAAAACAGGTGGCTTTGCTAATAAAAAAATATCCAATGAACCGCCTATGAAACCGATAATTGGTGTGATTAATAGAAAAACAAATAAATAACTAATCATAAAAAAAGAAAAGGGAACTAAAATAAACTTCCCAATCCTTTTAAAAAATCGTTTTTTACTAGATATTTGCATAATTTTGTTTTTTCCCAATAATGTATGCGACAAGCGCAAAGAAAAACAAGGCAGCTAGCATTAGTAAACTCATAATAGAATTTGAATCAGTATTTTTAACAACCTTTTCACCCGCGGAATAAATTGTCGCTCCAGATTTTTTTTCTGAAATTGAAATTTCAGATTTACCATAAGTAATCACCAATCCTAAGACATTGCCAATATCTGAAAGACTGGCCTTAATGCTTTCAATTACATTTTTTGGTAATGCTTTTGCAAGTTCTTCTAGTGAGCTAATATCTGACACATCTACATCAGAGGCAGCAATTGTTGCCACAATATTATCTATGTCACTCAAAACCTCATTAACTTCAGCAGTTGTTAAATCATTTTCTTTTAAATAATTAATTGCCTTGGTTAAATTACCACCATCAAGATAGTAGGTTTTACCACCAACAGTGACTCCAGAGCTTAATTTATCAATAATTTGTTGCTCCTCAGCCGTAACAGCCCCATCGGCATTAGCAGTTTGACTAAAACCTGCCGTTAAACCTACCAAAATGCTTAATAAAATTAATAATTGTTTCATTTTCCCCCCTATTGACCTCTATTCTGAACGATAGATAATGTCTGTTCATGATTTGAAATTAAGAATCATCATCAAACCACGGCCTTTCAGAATAATAAGAAAGGCTAGAAGGTTCGTTCGTTCGTTCGTTCGTTCGTTCGTTCGTTCGTTCGTTCGTTCGTTCGTTCGTTCGTTCGTTCGTTCGTTCGTTCGTTCGTTCGTTCGTTCGTTCGTTCGTTCGTTCGTTCAAGTAAATCATCAAGCCCTCTTTTTTCAATCATTTTTTTGTAATTTTTTAATTATAAACTCAGTATATACTAATTATATTCTAATTTCAACAAATCTGTTCTTAATAATAACATAAATTTAATAATATTTTTAAATAGTATTATTTAATTAAATTGCCTGTAAGATTAAATAATTCATTGGCAATTTAAGTTAATCAAAAAAGCAAAGACTAATATCCATGCAATCAGCAATTAATCGCTGACTGTCTGGATTTTTGATTTAACTCCCAGCATGATCGCTTGAGAACTAATCCATAAGTCCTTACTTTTTTATAATATTTCTAATTTACGAAAAATAGTTTTAAAACCCAAAAATTTTATACTAACCTCGAAAACAGTTTAACTCGGCAAACAGTCCAATAAAGTTGATAGTTCTTTAGCTGAAGCTGTATAAACCACATTGCCTTCACGCCATGACGCTGTGAAGCGACTCGCATCATTTTTGGTTAAATTTACTTTTACAAGTACCTCAGAATTGATTTTCTGATTGATTTTATTTTTTAATTCTAGTGATTTTACCTTTAATTCCCTTTCAAAATAAGCAACCGAATCATCCTGACCTTGATTAATGATGTTGATGGCAAGTCCTGTCTCAGAATAGCTCAAATTACTTAAAATTTTCCCTTTTTCTAAATTGACAATGCTACCATCATTCAATGTTCGCTTTGTACCATTACTTATGTTTAGTTGATTGGCAGCAGAGGCAACCTCTGAATCTGAAAATGTTCTTTTTTGAACAGAGGCCTGCCATTGTCCTGCCGAAGAATAGTCCACTTGATACTGATTTAAGTCTCCTTTAATTTGATAGTCAAATTGTTCAAGCTGTGGCAAATTAAATATTTCCCCAACATAATCAGCCTCAAGTCCAAGCTGTGCTTCCCTTACTTTTTGCTCATTTTGAAGCTTTAAATCTGCTGGCTTAATAATCAGTTGATTGTCTGCATAAATTAAACTATCCGTTAGCTGATTCCAGCTCATCAAATCACTTAATTCAATTTGATTGGCATAGGCAATATCATATAATGTATCGCCAGAAACAATCGTGTAGGACTTTTCTTGTGCCGATGCTTTTTCAATGTCCGTAATTAATGGCCGTTGCGTTAAGCTCACCACTATTTTTTGGTCAACATTGATTAAATCACTCTCAAGATTATTTAGTGCCATTAAGTCAGCTACTGTCGTTTGGAAAAGTTGGGCAATTAAATCTAAGCTATCGCCAGACTGAACAGAATATATTTTAGTTGCAAGCTGAGTCGGAGTTTGCTGATTAATACTTGAAATGCTGATACCTGAGCTCAAGCCTGTCGCATTATCAAATCGCGTTAAATCATATAGTTCAATAATCGAATTAAGTGTTTGAGCATATGTCAAGCTCGTGGCATAGCGACCCGTTAAAAATTCAGTTGCCTCAGCATAATTTTGCGCAATACTTTTACGCGCTCCTTGATAAAAATCAGTTATTAGCAATGCTGTATAATCGGCCAAAGATTCTTCGAAGCTAGAATAGCTTCTGAATGACGCATCAATCGTCGAATAGCTACCGTCTGTCGACTGCTCTTGAGTTGGCATCGTAACTGAGTTTCCCTGATAACTCCCCTTAATACCAAATAAATTATAATACGGTGCAGCAGAAAGATCACTTGTCCCGCCACCACTTTCAATAAAGGCTTGTGCCAACATGACAGAAGCATATAAATCGTATTCTGCCGCCAAGCTAGCAGCGAAGGGGGCAAATGAATCAATAAATTGGTTACCAGTTTGAATCGAACTAATAGCCTCAGACTGAATTTGACTGGGTGAAGCTGTATTTTCATCTGCATTAATAATTAGGGCATTTGGCATAGCATTTGAAAGAATGGTGATTGCAGAAAGTGAAGCAAGTCCACAAATTTTAGCTTGTTGATACCTCTTTTTTCGAGCCAGAGCCTCGAGCTGTTTTCTTCGTGCTTTTCTTTTTATATAATGAGCTGTCATTATTTTAATTTCCCCTTTATATTGTAGTAAAAATTTAATAAATTCTAATAAAATTCCTATAATAATTACATTTTAAACTAAAAATTAATTAATTTCAATATTTTATAATCGATAACTCATTTATTTTTAATTTAAAATATTAATTCTATTTTGAGCATTTATTACTTATATCGCTGTTATTTACTACGTTAAAAAATCACAAAAAAAAAAAAAATTGACTAGATAAATTTAAATAAAACTGAATTTATGTAAATTGTCCAATCTTTCCGAGAAACATCGGGTTATCTGCAGAAAATCAACACTTTAGATACCAATTGTCCAATCTTTCCGAGAAACATCGGGATATCTGCAGGAAATCTGCAATTTTGATACAAATGGTCCAATCTTTTCGGGAAACTTCGGGAAATCTGCAGAAAATCTGCAATTTTGATACAAATAGTCCAATCTTTCCGAGAAACATCGGGATATCTGCAGGCGCAAAAAAATCGCAGACCTAATTGGTCCACGATTATTATCATTATTGTTTATCAAGTGTTTCAAGCAATAGTTGATTTAATACTTGTGGGTTAGCCTTACCACGTGTTTCTTTCATCAATTGACCAATCAAATACTTGATAGCTTGCTGTTTACCAGCCTTATAGTCTTCAACAGATTTTTCATTATTTGCCAAAACTTGTTCAACTATTGGTAATAATTGTGCAGGATCTGAAAGCTGAACTAAACCTTTTTTCTTAACGACTTCAGCAGCCTTGCCACCATTTTCTGCTAATTCAACAAACACTTTCTTGGCAATTTTAGAGCTGATTGTTCCTTTTTCGATTAAGCCAATCATTTCTGCTAAGCTTTCAGGTGTTAATTTAATTGCTGTAATTTCTAATTTATTTTCATTTAAATATTTAGAAATATCACCCATTAGCCAGTTTGATGCTTGCTTCGCATCACCACCAGCAGCAACAGTTTGCTCAAAGAAATCACTCAGTGCCTTGGTTGAGGTTAAAATTTTAGCGTCATAGACTGGTAAGCCTAATTCATTTACATAGCGCTCACGTCTTGATTTAGGTAATTCTGGTAAGCTTTGACGGACTTCCTCTACCCATTCATCTGAAATTTCAAACTGTGGTAGATCTGGCTCTGGAAAATAACGATAATCGGATGAGCCTTCTTTAGTACGCATCAAAATTGTTTCACCAGTCGATTCATCATAGCGACGTGTTTCCTGTTGAATCGTGCCACCAGCTTCCAACACCTCACGTTGACGTTCTACTTCATATTCCAACCCACGGCGTACAAAATTAAATGAATTTAAATTTTTAAGCTCAGTCTTAGTTCCAAATGCCTCTTGACCAACTGGACGTAATGAAATATTGGCATCACAACGCATTGAGCCTTCTTCCATTTTAACATCAGATACATCTGTAAACTGAATAATTGATTTCAATGCTTCCAGATAAGCATATGCTTCCTCTGGAGAACGCATATCTGCTTCAGAAACGATTTCGATTAGCGGCACACATTGACGATTAAGGTCAACATAAGAATAACCGTCCTCACCATGTGTATTTTTACCAGCATCCTCTTCTAAATGCGCACGTTCAATGCGAATTGTCTTTTTCGTGCCGTCCTCTAACTCAATCTCGATTGAGCCATTATAGCCTACTGGATAGTCAAATTGTGAAATTTGATAGGCCTTCGGTGAATCTGGATAGAAATAGTTTTTACGATCAAAGTGCATACTTTGATGAATGTCCATATTCAATGCTAACGAAGCTCGCATACCATATTCCAAGGCACGCTTATTCATTACGGGTAAAACGCCAGGCATTGCCCATTCAATAATATTAGTATTCGTATTTGGATCTTCGCCAAAATGAGCAGGTGCAGGTGAGAAAATTTTTGATGCTGTTTTTAATTCAACGTGGACTTCAAGACCAATGACTGTTTCAAATTCCATGATTTATTTCCCCTCCCCAAAGATAACAGGTTTTTGTTTGTGGAAATCTGTAACTGCTTCAAATGCTGCTGCAGCTTGATAAATTGTTTCTTCATCAAATTTATTACCGATTAATTGCATTCCAACTGGTAAGCCTTCAGAGAAGCCAGCAGGAATACTAATACCTGGTAGACCTGCTAAATTGACAGGAATTGTCAAAATATCAGCCATATACATTTTAATTGGATCATCAACATTTTCACCAATATTATAGGCAACTGATGGTGCAGTCGGTGAAAGGATTAAATCATAATTTGCGAAAACTTTCTTGAAATCTTCAATGATTAGTGTCCGAACTTGTCCAGCTTTTTTGAAGTAAGCATCATAATAACCAGCAGACAAGCTAAACGTGCCTAGCATAATCCGACGTTTCACTTCTTCACCGAAGCCTTCTGAACGCGATTTAACATAAACATCTTCTAGATTTTCAATGTTTTCAGCTCGATAGCCATAACGAATACCGTCAAAGCGTTGTAAGTTACTACTTGCTTCTGATGAGGCAATAATATAATAAACAGCAACACCGTATTTAGAATATGGTAATGAAACTTCTTCAACAATAGCACCAAGAGATTCTAATTTTTTAGCAGCTGCTAAAATCGTTGATTTAACCTCTGGATCGATTCCTTCACCAAAGTATTCCTTTGGTAGAGCAATCTTCAAGCCTTTAATATCCTTACCAATCTTACTTGTAAAATCAGGTACTTCTGCTTGAGCCGATGTTGAATCTTTTGGATCGTTACCAGAAATCGCATTTAGTAATAAAGCATTGTCTTCAACGGTTTGTGTGAAAGGTCCAATTTGGTCTAGTGAAGAGCCAAAGGCAATTAAACCAAAGCGTGAAATACGGCCATAAGTAGGTTTTAAGCCGACTACACCATTAAAGGCAGCAGGTTGGCGAATTGAGCCACCAGTATCTGAGCCTAGAGATAATGAAACCTCACCACTCGCAACCGAAGCGGCCGAGCCACCAGATGAACCGCCTGGTACTTTTGTTTGGTCCCAAGCATTTTTAGTTGTTTTAAAGGCTGAGTTTTCTGTTGAGCCACCCATAGCAAACTCATCTAAGTTAGTCTTACCAACAATGATTAAATCATTTTGCTTAACCTTTTCAATAACTGTTGCATCATAGATTGGATTCCAGTTATATAAAATTTTTGAAGCTGCTGTGGTTGTAATATCCTTAGTAACAATATTATCCTTAATCGAAATTGGGATACCAGCTAATAAATTATTTGGATCAATGCCTTTGGCATCCAATGCTTCTGCCTGTTTCAACGCTTCTGCTTTAGTCACAGAAAGAAACGCATCAACCTTTGCCTCTTTTGCTTCAATATTTGATAAGGTTTTTTCAGTTAACTCTTTGGCTGAGATTTCTTTATTCACTAACGCTTGGTGTAATTCTTTAACTGACTTAAATGACATTATGCATCTCCTCCGCCGATAATTGCTGGTACTTTAATAAAGCCATCTTCACTTTCTGGCACATTACTTAATAATTCATCACGATTCCAGCCCTTAACCGCAACATCCTCACGCATATAATTGACGTTTTCTGCCACATTTGATGTAAATGGCACACCTTCTGTATCCACTTCTTCTAATTGCTCTACCATTTCAATAATTTTAGATAAAGTTTCTGTAAAATCGCCAACTTCCTCTGGGGCAAAAGCTAACTTTGAAAGATTGGCAACATGATTGACTTGTTCTTTAGAAATTTTCATTGATTACTCCTTTTCTACGGGCTAAAGATAATTTTTTCTTATGATTTTATTTAATTATTTAGTTTCTGCTTCAGATTTAACCGGTGTTAATTCAAGGTGCAAGTCTACTAACTGTTCCTTGCTCACCGCACTCGGTGCATTTGTCAACTGATCAAAGCCACTACCATTTTTAGGGAAGGCTATCACTTCACGAATATTATCCTCACCGGCTAAAATCATTACCAATCGATCTAAGCCAAGTGCCAAGCCACCATGTGGTGGGAAGCCAAACTCAAGTGCATCTAGGAACCAACCAAATTGCTCCAAATAGGTTGCTCTCGGAATGCCTAAGACCTCAAACATTTTTTCTTGAAGCGCACGATCATTAATCCGTAAGGAACCGCCACCAACTTCGTAGCCATTCAAGACAATATCATAGGCATCAGCCATCAAATCTTCTGGTTTAGCGTCCGTATTGCCAACAGGCAAGGTGAATGGATGGTGTGCTGACAAGTAGCGTTGTTTTTCTTCTGAATACTCTAGCAGTGGCCAATCCACAACCCATAAGAAATTCAGCTTCGTTTCATCAATTAGATTAAGCTCTTTTGCCAAATTAACACGTAAGGCACCTAGGCTTTGAGCAACCTTATCCTTACGACCAGTTGCGATAATCACTAAATCGCCATCTTCAGCGCCTGTAGCCTTAAAGAAGTCAGCTTCAACATCTCTAAATGTTGTTTTAAGTGAGCCATCAACATGACCGTCGACAATTGGAACAGTAGCAAAGCCAGCGACCTTAAAGGTCATCATAAATTGTTTCATCTGAGCTTGTTGTTTTTTAGTAAAATGCTTGGCAGCACCCTTTACTGTAATTGCTTTAATAATACCGCCATCTTTTAAGCCTTTTTGTAAAAATAGTGATTGAATAGCTGTTGATAATTCGGTTAAATCCTTCAATTCCATCTCAAAGCGCGTATCAGGCTTATCACTACCAAAGCGAGCCATTGCCTCTTGATAGCTAATCTTTGGAAATGCTTCAGTCATTTCAACGCCACGCACTGCCTTGACCACTGCTTTTAGCATTGCTTCTGTCAGGCTTTGCACATCTTCTGCAGAAACGAAGCTCATCTCTAAATCGACCTGTGTAAATTCTGGTTGACGGTCGCCACGTAAGTCTTCATCACGGAAGCAACGTACGATTTGATAATAACGATCTAAGCCAGCACCCATCAATAATTGCTTCAAAAGCTGAGGACTTTGTGGCAAGGCAAAGAAATGATTTGGGCTTGTCCGACTAGGTACTAAAAAATCGCGCGCACCTTCAGGGGTAGACTTAGTTAAATAAGGTGTTTCAACGTCGATAAATGCTTCACCATTTAAAAATTGACGAATTGCAGTCGTTACCTGATGACGCAATTTTAAATTATTTAGCATTGGTTGACGACGTAAGTCTAAATAGCGATACTTTTGACGTAGGTCATCTCCGATTTCTGCTTTACCATCTAATTCGAACGGCAAGGGCTTAGAATTGGCAATCACTTCAATTGTCTTTGCATGAAGCTCTACTTCACCAGTCGCAATTCGCTTATTGACAAATTTTGGATCTCGCTGAACTAATTCACCCGTAATTTTTAGGATACTTTCCTTTTTTAAATCATGAACTTTTTCAAATGCTGATTCACCAATTTTTGAATCAACAAAAACCTGTAATAACCCTTCGCGATCACGCAATTCAATAAAAGCTAAATGACCGTGGTCACGAATATTATGAATCCAGCCTTCAACTGTGATTTCCTGTCCAATATCACTCAGTGATAATTGACCTAAATATTTTTTAGACATTTTTTACTCCTTACTCCACTCTGAGAATTAAAATTTACTTGAAGTTACCATTGATGATTTAGCGCAAGCTTGTTTCATTGGAAGCTTTCATGAAATTTTCACGATAGCCGAAAACGCAAAAAAACCACCAACAACTGTCTTAGGACGAATTGCTCGCGGTACCACCTATATTGAAAGCATTTAGCTTTCCCCTCTATGAGTAACGTTCATTAATCGTTGGTCTGAATCAAGAATGTTCCCTCAAGCATAGTTTAGCGATATTTCCAGCCTAGATATCGCTCTCTAGTTTAAACTAATTCTGCTTGATTTGTTTCTTTAAACCAATAGATACTTCTAATTTACCAAAAAAATTTAATTTAATCAATCACTTTTGCACCCAAAACACTCTTAAAATGATTTAAGGCAAATATTTTCGCTTCCTCAGACAAGCTCGCCACTGCTGATTTTGAAATTGTGATTTGATAGCCTAAATTATAAGCATCAATTGCCGTATGCAGCACGCAGATATCAGTCAAAACACCACAAATGGTCAGATTGGTAATACCTCGCTCACGTAATCGAATGTCTAAATCAGTACCCGAAAATGCCGAATAATGTCTTTTATCTAGCCAAAGAACATTACTTAAATCCTTTATTTTTTGATAATAGCTGTCTAATTTACCATACAGTTCTCGACCACTTGTACCACGTAAATTATGCGGTGGAAAAAGCTTCGATTCAGGGTGAAAGTTATCATTTAGATCATGCAAATCAATTGTAAAAAAGACCATATCACCACGCTCGATAAATTGTTTTGTCAAATTATAGATTGATTGTTCAATCGCCTGCGCTGGTTTTCCCGCAGTCAAATGACCATCATCAGCTACAAAATCATTTGTGTAATCGACCGAAATCAAAGCTTTCATTTCAAATCCTCCAATTAGATTAGCACTTTATTCACAACTATTTATCAGTGTGATTAATTTTATTGTATATTTCCTTATTGATTACCTTTAAGTAGGTACCCTTCATGCCTAGTGAACGTGATTCGATGATACCCGCAGATTCGAGTTTGCGTAGGGCGTTTACAATAACACTTCTCGTAATGCCGATTTCATCTGCCACTACTGAGGCCGTTAAACGGCCTTCATCACCTTCAAGTGCATTTAAAATTGCTTCAACCGCTTTCAATTCACTGAATGATAAAGTATTGATTGCCATATTAACCGCGGTTTGTTTACGAACAGATGCTTCTAAATCTTGAGTTTGTGCATTCAAAAGCTGCATACCGACAACAGTAGATGCCATTTCAGCAAGAATTAAATCATCGTCACCAAATTCCTTAACCTCACGTGATAAAATAAATGAGCCCAAACGAACGCTAGCGACAAAAATTGGAATGATTGTCGTCAATCCATTCGGAAACTGCTCTCTTAGCTCCGATGGATAAATCGTTAACGGTTCATCCACCTTAATGTTTGCGGAAGGATCAAATAAAAAGTCAACTAATCGAACATAGTAATCTGGTAATTTACGTTCCGCTAAATAACGATTGACTCGTTCATTATTACCGTCATACTTAGTTGAATAGCCAAGTACATTACCTTTTTCATCAATGATGTAGGCATTGCAATCAATAATATCTCCAAGCTTTTCTGCGGTAAAATGATAAGGTAAATCAATTGCTGAATCTATCTCGTGGACCTGTAAAAGTCGATTAATCTGTCTTGTTTTTTCTAAAAGTGTTGCCATAATTTCCTCCAATGAGTTACTGCTATTTGATTACTCAAAATCAAGTAATATCGTCAAATTATTTCAAATTATTCTAACATTATTAATTATAAAAAACAAATAATATTCAGAAAATTAAAGCAATTCTAAATTGGCATAATAGTTTGGCAAATCAACAAAACAGCTTTGATTACAAGCGCTTTCAGCCTTAAATCAGTGTATTAATTTATTATTAACATCATTTTCTATTATTAATTTTTGTTCAAATAATAAAAATATTTATTTCCACTTTATTATTTCAAGAACTTTCAACCAGTAAAGGTAAATGCGCAATAAAATCCTGATAAGCCTTTTCTAAAATCATGACACGTTGATTATGTGGTAAAATGGTTGTCACATTTTGGTAAATCGAATCCAAACTGTACTCATCTTGGCTACCAAGTGACTCAATTGCAATTTGAATCGCACCAAGTGCCGAGCTCTCCTCTGTTTCTAGTACTTCAATTGGTAAATTCAATAAATCAGCGAAAAGCTGTTGTAAAATTTTTGATTGACTAACACCTCCGGTGAAACGAACGGTGCGAATTGAGTGATTACTTTGCTTAATTTTTTCAAATAGTAATCGAAAATTAAAGGCCATTCCTAAAACAGCAGCAGTTAAAAAATCTAGCTTTTGATGCTGAGGATTTATCTTGACATACTGCGCAGTTAATTGCGCATTCATCAACGGTGCCCTTTCTCCGTGCAGATAGGGATAGAAAAGCAAATCAGGTGGACTATTCAGCTTTTCAGCAACCTGCATAAGAAGCTCTGACACCGAAAGCTGTGGCTCATATTTTTGACAGAGCCAAGCTAGAATATTACCACCATTATTACTCGCACCTCCAATTAACCACCGCGCTTTATCTAAGGCATAACAAAATAAAACTGCATTTTGATCCAAAATAGGCTGATTAGAAATCACCCGCATTGCACCACTTGTACCAATTGTAAAAGCGAGTGTCTCGGTATTAACTGCTCCTACACCAACATTTGAAAGCATTCCGTCACCACCACCTGCAATACACGGAAACGATTGCTGGGTGATGAAAATAGAACTAAATAATCGACTCCTTTTAGGCAGCTGATAGGTCATTGATACAATTTTTGGTAAATTAGCAGTACTAAGCTGGAGCTCATTTAGCAAATCTAAATCCCAATCAAATTTTTTAATATTAAATAGGCCACTCGCACTTGCCAGTGAGCAATCCGTTACTAATTCGTCAAAGAGCTGCTGAAAAAGATAATCTTTGATACCAACAATGTAGCTTGCCTTAGCAAATAAATCAGATTTTTCTTGCCTTAACCATAACAATTTTGCATAAGGGCTCATCGGATGAATTGGTGTACCTGTACGCCGATAAATTGCATTCGCGTGGTCTGAATTAGCCTTTAGCTGTCTAACTTGATATTTAGCCCGATTGTCCGACCAAAGTATCGCATTTGATAATGGTTGATATTCCTGATCAAGCAAAATCAAGCTGTGCATCGCACATGAAAAAGAGAGACCTTCAATTTGTAAATCAGGTCTGAGCGCAATTTGCTTTAATAAACGGACTACTGCTTCTAAAATTAGCTCTGGCTTTTGTTCAAAAGCATCTGCTTCAATCCGCTCAACAGACAACTTAATTTTCGATTCGAAAACTATCTTCCCCTGCTGATTAACAGCAATCAATTTTATATTCGTTGTTCCAATATCAATACCTAAAATAACCTTATCCAATAAACTCTCCAATTATCATCAAGCGCATTATTAATATGCACAATATTTGATTAACTTATTAATAGATAATCTCAATACCACGTTTACTTAATTTGAGGCTGAAGATGCACTATTTTTTTCACTGTTTTTAACACAATCAATTGCAATTACTACAGAAATAATTAATTTTTCTAATGATTCATCTAAAATTTGAATTTCATAGGTATCTCCCCATGAAAACCATTTTTTATGAATTTCAGCAATTTTTCTACCATTTTTTAATACCTCAAAATCCATATCCCAAAAATTCCCTTGAATCTCAATACCTTCACCTTGTATGTCATAGTGGGCATGAAAAAATGAAAAAGACTTAGAAATCACAATTTCTGAATGTCCGGCCAGCTCAAGAAAAAATTTAGGTAAGAATGAAAAGACCTTTTTAGTCAGTGTGGCAACGTGATGCCCATTGCTGTCCTCAATTTCAAATGCCTTGGGAATTTTAAAAAAGCTCCCCTGAACAAAATATTCTGGCTCTTGCTTTTGATTGAAGACAGTAAATTTTTCACCAATGCTAAACACCTTCTGCTTAATGTATAAATTTTTCAAGCACATACCTCCTATTTAACTGTTTGAGTAACTTTGGAGATGAATTAATCAGAGGTATTACAAAGCGCTGATTCAGACTCTCCTATCTAAAAACGTTTACAGTAGCTCTTATTCATTATATGTGTAAAATGAATAATATGAAAGTATTAGCTTTTTTACGCACGCCTTATAATTACTTCTTAAACATTAAACTATGGTCCTTTAAAGACGATTTACGGTAAGCAGGGCTTGCTTTTGTGCTTCAAGATATAAATTGCCTATTCTATTCAAGTTAGCCGCATAATCAATCAATGCTTGATTAAACTGCTGCGTCGCTGTATTTGAATTTTTTAATGCCAGCCACGAGCTGATAAAAAATTTAGCTTCCTGACCTTGCCAAAATAATGATAGCTGATTAATATTTGAATCCATTCGTTGTAAATTTTGCTGATAAATCTGCTGGTATTTCTTAACTTTTTCTGCCTGAGCGAGTATAAGCTGTGGCTGAGCACTAATCAACATATAATACCTCACTTAATCTGACTAGCAAGCGCCAAATTAGCTTTTTCGGTCTCAAGATGTGATTGACTAATACAATTATTAAGAACCAATTGATAACTCTGAATCACTTGATTTTGCCTTTCAAAATATTGCCCCAGCTGTAAAAATTGATTCGTTAAAAATGTTGCACCTAAACCTTGCCAATGACTGAGCATTTGCTGCTGATTACGCAATTCATTGAACGATTGTTTAATGGTATTACTGCTAGATTTTATAACAGTCGCCGTTTCTTGAAGCCGTGTCACTTCCATTGTAATAAAATCCATAATTTATTCCTCTCTGCTTAATCATAATTTATTGATTTGACGTCTAATTGCCCCGACAGCAGTTGACATTCCGATACCCCTATATTTTCCTGATTGGGATAAAATAGCAGTCAAATTTGAAAGCTCTTGTTGAAGTATTAACTTTTCATTTAGGATTATCTGCAACTCGCTATAATTGCGCTTAGTCATTTCAGCCTCCTTGGATTATATGCTCTATTTTTTCAAAATTAGTTGCAGTTTCCATTAAATAGCCTGCTATCGAGCTCAGAGCACTAGAAGCTTGATAATCTAGCTTACTATTACTAATTTGATTGAACTCCTTTTCTGCTACCATTTTGCGTAACAAGGTCTGTTCACGATAATAAAGCTGCGCAATTCGATCGGACAAACTTTGTAAGCTTAAGGCAACGCTTCTTAGCTCGGCAGTATCAATTCTAATTAATTGATCAATATAATTATTCATTGTTTGATTATCAACAGATTTTTTCTTGACAGTACCGCTTGCATTAATTTCCTTAAGTTGCAGCTGATTATAAATTTGTCTTAATATTTGATATTTCTGTGGTCGATAATCCAGTAGCTGTACCGAAATAGCTAATAATAATTTATAATTTGGATTGGTCCGGCTCAATTTATCTCGCATAAAATTATCAAAATAACCAATTGATAAATCAGAAATGCTCAAAACGGCATCCAGCCAAGCAGTCATCGATAGATTTTTGCCGCGCTTAGCAATCACCTGTGTTAAACTCAGATAAATTTGTTTTTTAGCCTGTTTCGAAAGTTGTGGCGTTTCCTGAAGCCATTGCGTATATTCGCCAATAACCTTTAAACGACCATTTTGAACGGTCGTGGGCCTTAAATGATTAGCTTCAAGTATAATTTCAGGATAATGATAGTCTGTAAAATCAGCGAATTGCTCAGTATCAATATATACCTGCCTTGCGGCAATCGGATAAAAGAGAATATTAACATAATCATTTGCTGCAGAAATAGAACTAATTCGATTTTTCTTAGCTTTAATTTCCAAAGCATATTTTTCTAAAAATTGTTTTGAGAAGCCTTGACCATCAAAAGAAATACAACGTTCAATTCTATCTGTAATAATCGTTGCATATTGGGCCTTATTACCACCCTTGGAATGACCACTTACTGTCATTGAATTGCCAAAATTTTTAGGTAACTGTGTAATATAGGTGGCGGCAGCCCTTTGACATTCACTATCAGAAAGATATCCACCTTCCCCATTATCACGCCATTCGTCCGCATTACCAGTTCCTCTAAAAATTACATTGACATCTGTCGGTAAAAATAAATCATCGGTAAAACAAGCATTTCTAACGCCAGCATTTTGGTCAAAGCGCTGAATGTAATAGCGGCTTAATTGCTTGTCATTACAAAGCGCTTGAAAAAATGCCTTACTTTCAGCTACTGAATATTTTTCAATTCTAACTTGATTTTTCAGCATTTCTTGAGCGATTTGGTTAACAGTCATTCCATCTGGATAAGTACCTGACATTTGATAAATCAAGACATTTAATTGCGCCAACTGATCTTCACTTAGATGGCTCATTAGCTTACCTCGTCATTATCATTAGTCTCAAGAATCAATTTTTGCTGATTATCTTGTTTAAAATCAATCTTACTCTTGATAAGCGTATGTTTCGCCATGATTTCAACTGGATTAGCGATTTTTTTAATTGAATTTAAATCAATAACTTCAACAAAGGAACCAAGTTGAACTATATTTTGGGCTTCAATCATATCCAAAATCGCTACTTTCTCGTCAGTTAAAAGCTGTCGTTCTGAGAAAATATAAAGAAAGATTAATGCATCGCCTGTATCTATAAAATCTTTGAAACCTGCATTTTTAGATAATTTTTTTGGACGCCTGTCATTATAAATAATGACTCGAGTTTGAATATCTGAATTTTGCGACTTAATCATATTTTTAAAATAACGATTAGCCTCGGACTCAAGCTGTAAGCTGAAGTAATTATCTGCGAATTGATTCTCTTGCTGCAAAAGCAAATTAAACGAACGCTGATATTTAAGTGATCTCACCTTAAATTGATGATTAGGCACCAACAAGCTTTTTTCTGCATATTCCTCTATTAGAAAATGTTCCTGATAGGTATCTTCTAGATATTTCAGGGCCCTTTGTCTCATCATTTGTTCATCGGATATCTTATGAGTACACATCCAAATTCCTCCAAAAATAAAAAATAATATAATAAAAAGATAAATAATTTTTACTGCTCTCATTTTATGAATTTAATGACTCAGAAAGATTTTTATTTTCAGTCTCAATTTCCTCATACCCTTGTGCGACATTATTTCTGAGAAAAAGAACATAGCTTGCTAAAATGTCATGATATTTCTGAAAATAACGCTTTGAAAATTGATTATAGCCACTAATTGTTGCTTCAGAAGCCTCACCAGCCCATGTATTTGTTAATTGATTCATCTGTCGCTGGCTGTCCTCCAATAACGACAGCATACGCTTATTTAAACTTTCAATTTTACTCGCGATTTCATTGACTTGTCCTGTATTAACCTGCATTTTTTCTGACATCCTATTGTCTCACTCCTTTTAAATTAATTGGTCAAGCGCTTAATTTGTGCAATATTATGTGCAATGGTTTCTGAATAATTAGTTGCCTGTCGCATCGTAATTTGACTAACATTTTCCAAGCTAGCTTTCATTTTCTCCAAATCCTCACAAAAGCCTTCAATTTGACTAACAAATGCTAAATTATCTTGGCTTTGCCATGCAGCGCCCATTGTTCTTGCCTGATTCATCAGCTGTGTATAGATATTTTGATATGAATCAGCCAACGACTTTAATTCATTTGAGGTTTTTTTCAGAACCTCAGGTGTGACACGAATTATTTTTCCCATGATTTCAACTCCTATTAATTTTTTGAAAGTCTCATCAAATATAAATTTGACTCGCTCCTAATTATTACTACGCAAAAAAAAAGTTTTAGCTACTGTTAAAATAAAAAGATCTTGATTATAGATAGTTGATACTAAAACGATTTACCGATGTAAATACTTAGCGATTATATAAAATCTGATTTGAGCCTGAATAGTCATTTCTTTCTACGAAAGTCGATAAAAAAAGCAACCCGAAAATAACGGATTGCTTGTATGTAATATTAATATTAACTAACTCTTTTTCTTTTCGTCTTCATCCATGGATAGAACGCTTAGAAAGGCTTCTTGTGGGACTTCAACTGAGCCAACCATTTTCATGCGTTTTTTACCGGCCTTTTGCTTCTCTAAGAGCTTACGCTTACGTGAGACATCCCCACCATAGCATTTTGCCAAAACATTTTTACGTAAAGCCTTAATGTCACTTCTTGCCACAATTTTTTGACCAATTGCAGCTTGAATCGGCACTTCAAATTGTTGTCTTGGAATGAGCTGTTTCAATTTATCAACAATAATTTTACCACGTTCGTAGGCAAAATCTTTATGCACAATAAACGAAAGCGCATCTACTTTTTCACTATTTAATAAAATATCCATCTTAACAAGGCTGCTTGGTCGGTAACCAGATAACTCGTAATCAAAACTAGCGTAGCCCTTGGTTGATGATTTCAGCTTATCAAAAAAGTCAAAGACAATTTCTGAAAGTGGCATATTATAAATTACGTTGACACGATATTCATCAAGATAATCCATCGTAACAAATTCACCACGCTTGCGCTGAGATAATTCCATAACCGCACCAACATAATCATTCGGCACCATGATTGTTGCTTTGACAAAAGGCTCCTCAACTGATTCAATCCGAACGGGCTCTGGAAATTCAGAAGGATTAGAAACCACTACCTGCGTACCATCTGTCAAATTGACGTGATAAATTACTGACGGTGCAGTCATAATCAAGTCAAGATTAAATTCACGCTCCAAGCGCTCCTGCACAACATCCATATGTAAGAGACCTAAAAAGCCACAACGGAAACCAAAGCCGAGTGCTTGAGAGGTTTCAGGTTCATATTGTAAGGCAGCATCATTAAGCTGTAGCTTCTCTAGGGCATCTCGCAAATCATTATATTTCGCGGTGTCAATCGGATATAAACCACAGTAAACCATTGGATTTAGCTTGCGATAGCCTTGCAATGCTTCATCTGTAGGCGCTTCTGCTAAGGTAATCGTATCCCCAACGCGAGTATCTTGAACTGTCTTAATCGCCGCAGTGACAAAACCAACATCCCCTGCCATTAAAAAATCACGATTAACAGATTTAGGTGAAAAAATACCAACCTCTGTTACATCAAAGGTCTTACCATTACTCATAAGCATAATCTTATCACCAGGTTTGACGATGCCGTCGACCACTCGAATATTCAACACGACTCCTCGATAGGCATCATAGACTGAATCAAAGATTAGTGCCTTCAATGGCGCTTCCACATCTCCAGCGGGAGCCGGTACTTTTTCGACAATTTGCTCTAGAATTTCTTCAATGCCAATACCTGCCTTTGCACTCGCCAGAACAGCTTCCTCAGCATCAATTCCAATCACATCTTCAATTTCTGAACGAACTCGCTCGGGGTCTGCAGCTGGCAAATCAATTTTATTGATGACTGGTAAAATTTCTAAATCATTATCAATCGCTAAATAAACATTAGCTAAGGTTTGTGCTTCAATACCTTGTGCTGCATCGACCACCAAAACGGCACCCTCACAGGCTGCCAAGCTTCGAGAAACCTCATAAGTAAAATCAACGTGTCCTGGTGTGTCAATTAAATGAAAAATATAAGTTTCACCATTCTTAGCTTGATAATTTAATTCAATGGCATTCAACTTGATTGTAATACCGCGTTCACGCTCTAAATCCATCGAATCCAAAAGCTGATCCTGCATTTCACGCTGCGAAACCGTATCTGTCTTCTCTAAAATTCGGTCCGCTAAGGTCGATTTTCCATGATCAATATGTGCAATAATCGAAAAATTCCGAATATGCGCCTGTCTATTTTTTAATGCTTCAATATTCATTACAAATGGCTCCTTAAAAATTACTGATACTCCCTTATCCTCAAAGTACATGCTGACTTATCTATATTAAGATAAATCGCTGTAAATAAGTTAGTCTAACAAGTCATTATAACATAGGTTTTTGCTTTCTAATTCAAAATCTTAGAATATTTCAATGCAAAAAAAGTTTTTTAAAAGACTTTTAAAAAACTAAAGTCTTTTAAAAGTCTTTTTTATTGAATATAGCTTTCAATTACTTGCCAAGACTGCTCTCTGCCATCTTTTGTAATTGATGAAAATTGAATAAAATGGTCGGTTGGCTCAAATTGCAAAGCTTTTTTAATGATACTTTCATGACGATTCCATTTACCTCTGGGAATCTTATCTGCTTTAGTTGCTACGACAATAACAGGAATTTGATAATACTTTAAAAAATTATACATCTGGATATCATCCTGTGTTGGTTCATGACGCATATCAACCAAGCTAACTACAGCACGTAAATTTTCACGCGTAGTTAAATAGGTTTCAATCATTTGCCCCCATTTGGCACGCTCAGCCTTAGAAACCTTAGCGTAGCCATAACCAGGAACATCAACGAAGTGTAAAGTATCATCAATATTATAAAAATTAAGTTGTTGCGTTTTACCGGGCTTACCTGAAGTTCTAGCCAAGTTTTTACGATTTAATAACGTATTGATAAATGATGATTTACCAACATTACTTCGACCTGCTAAAGCGATCTCTGGTAAGCCAGTGTCAGGATACTGCGCTGGACTAACCGCGCTAATAACGATTTCAGCGTTATGAATATTCATTTATTTCTCCCAACCTAGTTATGCAGTTTCTTTATATGTAATCAAGGGCTTTGCTTGTTCATCAATCGAAGCCTTGGTAATCGTCACACTTTCAATTTCAGGATGATTTGGCACATCAAACATAATATCAAGCATGGTTTCTTCAATGATTGAGCGAAGACCACGAGCACCTGTTTTGCGTTCAATCGCCTTATTCGCAATTTCTTTGAGCGCATCTGTATCAAAATTTAAGGCAACATCATCATAGGCTAATAACGTCTGATACTGCTTGACTAGAGCATTTTTAGGCTCAGTAAGAATACGCACTAAATCTTCAACCGTTAATTTCTCCAATGCTGCCATGACTGGTAGACGCCCAATAAATTCTGGAATCAGACCAAATTTTAATAAATCCTCTGGAATGATGAGCTGCATAACTGATTGTTCATCCAGATTTTTAATTTTATTATTAGCGCCGAAGCCGATTACTTTTTCACCTAAGCGATTTTTAACAATTTGATCAATGCCATCAAATGCACCACCAACAATAAATAAGATATTCTTCGTATCGATTTGAATTAATTCCTGTTGTGGATGCTTGCGACCGCCCTGTGGTGGCACACTTGCAACGGTACCTTCAATAATTTTCAGAAGTGCCTGTTGGACACCTTCACCTGAAACATCACGTGTAATGGAAACATTTTCAGACTTTTTAGCAATTTTATCAATTTCATCGACATAAATAATCCCGCGTTCAGCACGGGCAATATCATAATCAGCAGCCTGAATTAGCTTCAATAGAATATTTTCGACATCTTCACCGACATAACCAGCCTCAGTCAAGGCAGTAGCATCAGCAATTGCGAAGGGAACATTCAAACTTTTAGCTAAGGTCTGTGCTAAGAAAGTCTTACCAGACCCAGTAGGTCCGATTAAACAAATATTCGATTTTTGCAAATCAACATCTGTATTTTCGGCAACATGCTTAACACGCTTATAATGGTTATAAACGGCAACCGCAAGTGTTTTCTTAGCTTTATCTTGTCCAATTACGTATTCATTTAAGATATTCAATAGCTCTTGAGGTGTTGGTACTTCTCCAAGCTCCTCTAAAACAGCCTGATCAAATTCTTCATCAATTATTTCTTTACAAAGCTCAATACACTCATCACAAATGTAAACGTTAGGACCAGCAATAATTTTTCGAACCTCTTCTTGCGTCTTGCCACAAAAAGAACAACGAACATTGGATTGAACTGTTGTTTCTTCCTTCATCGAGCATTTCCTCCTAAAATTCAATACTTCTAGTTTAACATAGTTTTATCAATGACTCCATTTTTCGACCAACTCTTCTCATTTATTTTATAAAAAATACTAGTTAATTTCAAATATATTGAAACTGATTTAATGCTATGGTATAATTAATCTTACTTCGTAACGGGGTTGTTACGGATTCGACAGGCATGCTTGAGCATGAACTGCAGCCCGAAGGACGTTTCGTTAAAAGTCACAGTTAAATATAACTGCTAAAACAAACAATACTTACGCTGTAGCTGCCTAAACACCAGCTCTCGTAATCTTTAATCGCTTTACTTTCGGGCTTTTAAAGATTTCATTTTAGAAGGTTACGATTTAATAGCGCTTGACTATTAAATAAGAGATTCTCAAGCTCGTCTTAAACTCTGGGGTTATATGACAGCTTTTAAGATCAAATAAAAATCATATATCTATGGCTGTAGACGTTTATGTAGCGAGGTGTTTGGACGTGGGTTCAATTCCCACCAGCTCCATATAATAGCTAAGGTTAAAAGTGTTGATAAAACAACGTTTTAGCCTTTTTTGTTGCTTATTTATAAAATATCACCCTAATTTGCAACTTAGAAAATTGCTATTTTATCACTTGAGACGATTGCATTTTATGAAACTCTGCTTTTTCAATTTGAATAAAATCGTTAATCATATTTCGATATAAATTTTCAACCATATCTTCATTAGTATGATAAGCTTTGGCTTTTGTTCGAACACGTTGAATAACTAATTCAACACGTTTTGGTGCATCGATACTTACCTTATCATTTTTATATTTTGAAGCTTCTTTAACATAAAATTCTCTTTCAGAAATCAGTTTAATTATCTGATCATCAAGTCGATCAATATTCTCTCTGACTTCTGCTAAAGTTTTAGTTTCACTTTTCATTTCTTCACCTAACCTATCATCATAATATGATAAAGTATAACTTGGTAATATGATTAATTTAAACAAAAATCCACCATCATTTCTGACAGTGGAAGGAGTTTATGAAAAAGATTAATTATTTGGGATGAGTTAATCATAGGACGGGAAGCTTAAATGGGGCTTAAAGTTAATATAGATTATTACACTTGAGTAGCCTGTCCTCTTATAACTTGCCAATCATTACCTATTTTTTGCCAAACTCGTGTATAAATTAAATGGTCAGAGCTAGCTTGACTAGCAATTACTACTTCTAGCTCAACATCACTAATCGTAATAATAGCTCCATCACTTATGTATAAATCTTGACTTTTTATTTCAATACTAGTCATACTAAATTCACCAGTTTGATGAGATTTAATATCGTCTGCTTTGGTAACCACTTGACCAAAGTGATTTACAAATTTTAAATTCTCTGATAATAATTGATTTAATTCTTCAACATCACTATTTAGCATTGCCTTTCTTAATCTAGCCTCATAAGCTTTAATGATTGCTTTCATCGTCACACCCCGCTTTCTTAAAGATTTATATTGATTATTAATAACAATAATTTTTTAAATAGTCAAATAATTGTAATAATTAAAATCTTACTTTAACCTTGGTTTTATAATCACGGTGATAAGAATTCCACTAATTATTATTTATCCAATTCACCGCTAATTCAGAGGGTGCACTAGATTCAACATTTGGCAGGATTTTATCATTTTCATATATTTGACCTCTGGCATCTTTTAATTTCGCTGAGGTAATTTGTAGCACTCTGCCATCATAAAGATTTACTTGACTGTTAGCACTCGTGTAGCCAGCTGTTGGTTTCCCAAAAAGACGAACATTTGGATTATTGGCAAAGCATAAAACAGTAATTTCCGCTGAGCTTCCCGTCCATTCGTTCATTAAAATTGCTACTGGTATACTGTCAATTTTCTTTTTATTATTAATCGAAACTGAAGTACCACCGTTTCTAACAACTCCTTTTGTTAAGGTGACGCTTGTTGCTTGATTATCTTTATTAATAAATTCAATCAATTTTCCATCCGGTAAAATGGGTGCTAAACCACTCACCATCGGTCCCATATCTCCACCATTATTATTTTGAAAATCCAAGACGATCCCCTTATATGTTGTTTTATACAAATTTTTTGCGATAATCTCGGCATACTTTTTCCCTTCGCTCGCATCCCCCAAAAATGTGGGTATAGTTAAGAACAAAATATCGTTTTTAATCTTGGTAGTTGGCATCTTTATCTCTGAATGATTACTATCTGTACTACTTGAATAAATTGAACCGTGCTTACCAGCGGCAACTTTTAAAGCATCCTGTAACGGTTCTATTGTTTCATCAATAGTCTTCACCTTGGCAATTTCAGCTGATACCTCCCATAAAGGCGCGATATCTCTTATTCTTACAAAAACTGTCGCTAAAATAAAAGAAACACCCAAGGTAAAAAGAAAAAGTTCAACAATTAATAGTGGAAATAAAAAACAGTATGGTGAAATTTCAACACGATTAATAAGCCCTAATATTAAAACTATTCCCAGATTAATCAATAAATTAATTAAAGCATTAACCGAAATAGAATATACAATAATTTGGCTAGGAAAATTTATTTTTCTTAATAAATCCCCTTTTGAAACCATCGAAAATAAACTAAGACTTGAAGTTTCTGTAAAAAAGCCCCATAAAACCACAGCAAGTAGCATTGCTACAGGAAAATGCGGTGTATTTTGACCTAATTTTAAAATAACAGCAAAGACGAAATACATGATTGAAAATAGGCATAACGGTTTAAATATCGACCATAAATGGCCAATCAAGCTGCCCTGATATCTTAACTTATAATCGGTCTTGACTAATGCTTTTAATATTTCTATATTTCTTTTTTCAATCATCAATAGACTCCTTCAAAATTACCTAAAAAGGATTATAACATTTGTTGTGATAAAAAAATAAAAAATTAATTATTTTTAATAACACAAAAAAGTTTAGAAATTAGTTAAATAATTTCAATTAAAGTTGATATTCATTAATAAAAGCTACAACTTGATTTTTTGCTTTACTTTTAGTTGAAATAATTAATAATAATATATAAAATAACTGTATACAAAAAAGGATAAAAGAAATGAAAATAGAAATAATGAATCAAATATCAAAAAACGATTTTGTTAAAGCTATACGATATTTTCGTAGAAATTATGATCGTAGAACAAAAAGAATAATTTACTCAAGCCTGACAGGTGCATTAATTTTTTTAATTTCTTCAATTATTGAAATTAGACAAATTGTGATACAAGTAACACAAAGCGTTAGTTATTTTAGTTATTTACGATATACTTTTGAATTAATTATAAATAATAAAGTATATTTTATTTATTTGCTGTTCATTATATTTTGCTCATTTTTTATGTTTTATAGATTCTTTAATTATCCAAATTTTGAACAAAAAAAATGGGCGAATAAAGTAGAAAATAAAAAAATTTTTTTACCTAAAAAAATAATTTTCACTGATGATGGCATAAAAGTGTCATTTGGTGAGACAGACCAATCATCAACTTTTTTTGGATGGCATAATTTTATAAATGTTTTTAATCATGATGATTACTTAATTTTAAATAATACTTCGAGCTCGGTCCTGATTATCAAGAAATCTCAAATTGAAGCATCAAAATTAATACAAATAAATGAATTAATTGAATCAAAAAATATTAAAAAATTCTCTTAATTAAAAAGTTATTTAAAAATTATAATTACATCATGAAGCTTTCCTATCCAACAAAATCATTTTGCTAAATTTCTTGATTCAGAATTAAAAATAAATTCATCAATAAAAAAACTCCTTATTGTTATTTTTCAAACAATAAAGAGTAAAATAATTTTATTTTCCAGCTAAAATTATTATTGATTGGATACCAAACAAAAGGACTATTTTTATTCTCGAAATTCAAGAAAAATCACTTTTTAAAATCGTCAAAACCATTGGTACCTTAGCTTATCTTATCCCCAAAGCAATTCTGGCATATCGAGACATCTTATCAACCGACCATGCAGGGTACCAAACGAGCTTCACATCAACCTCTGTCACTTCTGGTACTTCTTTTAGAGCATCGTGGATTTGTTCAGTCAGGATATCAGCTAAGGGACAACCCATTGTTGTCAATGTCATTTTAATTTCGGTATGACCGTTATCTTCAAAACCGATTTCATAAATCAATCCTAGGTTTACAATATCAACACCTAATTCAGGGTCAATCACTGATTCAAGCGCAGTTAAAATTCTATCTTTTATTTGTTCAACCTCTTCAGGTGTCCAAGTATTTTCGCTCATAATATCCTCCAATTATCATAAAAATAACGTCGTACGTGACTACATTTTACAGGTTAACACCTTGAATTTCAAGTGCTTCGCTTACTCGGCATTTAGCTTGATAATTTCAATAATTGTATCTGTCGCAGCAGACATTGTTTCCAGTGAAACAAATTCATAACGACCGTGCATATTTTCGCCACCAGCAAACAAATTTGGTGTCGGTATGCCTAAAAATGAAATTTTAGACCCATCCGTGCCGCCTCTAACCGGTTCAATGATTGGTTGAATCCCCAATCGAATCATCGCTTTTTCAGCTAATTCAACTGGTGACATATCTTTTTCAATGACTTCTCGCATATTATAATATTGATCTTTGAGCGTCAATTTAATTCGTTGATTACCATACTTTTCATTTAATTGCTCGACAATCTTAGCAACCTTTTTCTTCCGTTCTTCTAAGCCAACTCGATCAAAATCACGAATGATATAGTACATCTCTGCTTCATCAACAGTGCCATTGAGTGTTAATAAATGAT
Source organism: Streptococcaceae bacterium (assembly GCA_022484805.1). Lineage (GTDB taxonomy): Bacteria > Bacillota > Bacilli > Lactobacillales > Streptococcaceae > MMGLQ5-1. The sequence continues at coordinate 30,733 of JAKVKP010000007.1, read as the reverse complement.
AGAAGCCTTGATAGCCTTCTGTTTGCTCTGGGACCTCCTCGCTTGGCAGTGCAGCGTGGAAATCATGAGCAATTTGTAAAGCATTAATCATTAAGTCCTTGGCAGTTCCGGGATGAACATTTTTTCCTTGAATTTGAAGTGTTGCCTCTGCTGCAGAAAAAGTTTCGTATTGTAATTCGCCAAGTGGTCCGCCATCAACAGTATAAGCAAAGTCAACATCAAAATCAGCAACATCAAATAAATCAGCACCAACACCAATTTCTTCATCTGGTCCAAAGCCAATACGAATCTCTCCATGTTCAATTTCTGGATGTGCTATTAAAAAAGCCATCGCCGTGATAATTTCAGCAATTCCCGACTTATCGTCACTACCTAACAAGGTTGTTCCATCGGTTGTTACCAATGTTTGACCTATATAATGATTTAAATTGGGAAATTCCACAGGATTTAATTCAAAACCAGATGTCCCTAAGGGAATGACAGCACCTTGATAATCCTTAATGATTTGCGGTGAAACATTAACCGCATTAAAATCTGCTGTATCCATGTGCGCAATAAAGCCAATTTTTTTTATCGATTTTTGGCTGTTACTTGGCAGGGTAGCAATCAGGTAGCCATTATTTTTTAAATAATGAACATCCTTTAAACCAATTTCTCTTAATTCATCTGCTAATAAGTGAGCAAATGCAACCTGCGTTTCAGTCGTTGGAATTTGACTACTTTCAGGATTACTACGTGTTTCAATTTTGACATATCTAATAAAACGTTCTAACAATTTTTCATATTTCATTTTACACCCCTCAAAAGTTTGAAACAGTTGCATTTTAACGCGATGCCTTAGCTGTTTGACAAAAAACATCAAGTATTTATTTTACAATTAACTAACCACTAAGCTAGATTTCTTAAATAATTTGAAACGGATTTGTATTGGCTTGCGATTGAATGATTTCAAGCTGCCAATCAGATTCTTTTTGCCATTCTTTAAGCTTTTCGGCAACCAAAGGTATAAAATCTTTCTCGATATGATGTCCTGGATCAATGGCTAAAAGACCTTGGCTCAGCATATCGTGCGCTGTGTGATAGTAGATATCTCCAGTCACATAAACATCTGCTCCCTTAGCAATTGCTTCTGGATAAAATTTACCACCACTACCACCACAGATTGCCACCCTACGAATGATTTGTTCACTATCATGATAACAAACCGCTGTTAAATGTTTAAGATTAAATTTTTCTTTAAATTGGCTCAGAAACAATGGGAAAAAAATAGGTTGAATTTCGCCAATCCGACCAATTCCTTCACCTTCCTCGGTCTCTGATAGGATTTCAATTTCCGTCATCTCTAATTTTTGACAAAAATAATCGTTTAATCCGCCTTGAACAATATCAATGTTTGTATGACTGACGTAAACGGCAATTTGATGACGAATACAATCTAAAATTAGTTTCTCTTGAAAATGAGAATCGCGTAATGTCTTTAAGGGCGAAAAAATTAAAGGATGCTTCACAATAATTAAATCAATTTGCTGTTCAATCGCTTCTTGAACCGTCTGCTCACGAATATTTAAAGCAACCATTACCTTGTCGATTTCAGCATTTTCATCACCAATTTGTAAGCCAACAGGATCATCCTTCATTGCTAAACGAGTTGGGCAAAATTTTTCATAGGCCTCGATTACAGTTTTCATTTTCATTATAATCTCATCGTCCCTTTCTAAAGCTATATAGCATTGAAATAGAGTATATAAAAAAATCTTATCTATAAAGGGTTGGTTATCATTTATTTCTAGAAAGTTCAGTTTTTCTTTTAAATTATTGAATTACTTCATGTATCCAACAAATTTCTTGATTAAATTGGCTGATTTTTAATTCATTAATTTGCTTTGCTTGCTTTAACTTTTCCAAAATACGTTTCTTATTTAATAATTCATGCTGCCATTTTTCGATAAAAACAGTTGATTTTTCTTGCATCAAAAATGGCCCAAAAAATAAGGCTTTTTCTGTTAATTTTTGATTCCCTTTTTCTACAATGATGACTTCATAAATCTTCTGATGTTCCTGTAATATTGCTTCAGCCACAATTTTATAGTTATTTTGATTTAACCATCTTCGAAGACCGTATTCACCAACGTTTGGCTGTAAAATCAAGCGAGCAACACCTTCTAGCTTCTCAGGATTTGCCTTTAGTATTTCTGAAATTAACTGACCACCCATTCCTGCAATCGTTATCGTATTAATTTGGTCATCTGGCTGAATTGCAGCTAAGCCGTTTGCTAATCTGACCTGAATTTTTGATGTTAAAGCTTGACTTTCAACCTCATGTCTAGCACTTTCAAATGGTCCAGCAACAACTTCGCCTGCGATTGCATAGCTAATTTGCTTTGATTTTGCTAGGTAAACAGGCAGATAAGCATGATCACTTCCAATATCTGCTAACCTAGCATTTTTTGGCACAAAGCTCGCCACTTTTTCGAGTCGTTTAGATAATTTTTCTGAATTCATGCGTTTATTATAGCATGGATTAGTTATCTGCCTCAATTGCAATACATTAAAAAAAAGAGGCTACAGCAAAAGGCTCCACCTCATACTTCATGTTCATAATTCACGGGGAACAATGCGACAGCGACGAGGAAAATAGATAAATTTCCGAACATTTGCAAGCAAATGTCATCAATTTCCTAATTTTCTACGTCGCCAAAAGTCTTTTGTCCCGCCTTCATCTTTGCTAATATGTAAAATTATTATTGTTCAATATTTTCTAAAAAAGTTCTCGCTTCATCTAAATCTTTAAACACAAAATCGGGTCGAATGGTTGGCTTAAATTCATTTGACAACTCAACTAACAGCTCAAATTTTCCTTTTTTTATTGGTAAATCAGTGATATCATCTCTAACTAATATAGACTGTATTTTTGCTCTTTTTGCTGCCTCAATCCCAACCAGTGAATCCTCTAAAACAAAAGCATTTTGAGTTGAAACGCCCGCTTTTAAACTTGCTCTTATAAATATTTCTGGATTTGGCTTCCCATTTTGTACCTCATCTCCCGACACAATAATATCAATATAATCTGAAACACCTTCCACCTTCAAATACTTCTCAATATTATTAAGATGATTTGATGAGGCGACTGCAACTGTTAATTGATTTTTCTTAGCAAATTTTAAAAGATTCACTAATCCCTTTTTTTTATAAACTCTTTTCTCGTTTTCAAAAATCGAAATTTTATTTTGATTCATTTCGTTTCGCCATTCTTGATAAGGGACATTATTACCATACAATCGAGCCATTTCTTGTAAAATTGCTTTTTCTGTTCTCCCTGTTAAGTCATAATAGACGTTATGATTCATTTCGTAATCATACTTTATCGCAGATTGATAATAAGCTCTATACGCTAATCGACCCGTCTCAAACATCAAACCATCCATATCAAATATCAATAACTTAATTTTTGCCAATTCAAAATCTCCTTTATAGCAAAATAGTGTGGTCAGCATCAACCACACTATTTACTATTTTTTATTTAGTAATTCCTTCAAAACTCGATTTGCCTCAAGTCCATTATCCTTCATAATATTTTTTTCTGATAAGATAAATGAACCTCCAACTGCAATAATTTTATCATTTGCAAGATATTCAGTAAAATTATCTGCGTCAATGCCACCTGTTGGAATGAACTCAATTTCAAAATATGGACCGCTGATTGCTTCAATAGCCTTTAAACCACCGTAAATATCTGCTGGGAAAAATTTCAAGACATTTAAACCTAATTCCATAGCTCTTTGAATATCATTTGGCGTTGCAACACCCGGAAATACTGGTATATTTTCCTCTAAACAATAATCAACTACTTCAGGAATAACTGATGGTGAGACAATAAATTCAGCGCCATTTTCAACCGCAGATATCACTTGTTCTTTTGTTTTAACAGTACCAGCGCCCACAATTAAATTACCAGACTCGGATAAGACTCTAATTGCTTTTCCTGCTAAATCGCTTCGAAATGTGACTTCAATCAAACGAACTTCATTTTGCACAAGCACCTTTTCAACAGTCGATAAATAAGTTAAATCCGTAGCAGTATACAGCGGTAAAAGCTTTGATTTAATTACTTCCTGATAAACAGGATGTTCTTTAATATCAAACAAGTACATCTCTCCTTTTTAAGCATTATTGGCTTTAATTTTAGTAATAGCCTCATGTAAGCCTTGGATATAAGTTAATCCCATCGCTCGATCATATAAGCCATATCCTGGTCGTGCCACTTCACCCCAAACAGTCCTTCCATGGTCTGAACGTAAAATACCATCGTAGCCCACATCCACTAGCGCTTCCATAATTGCTGTCATATCCAGAGAGCCTTCTGCTGATAAATGTGCTGTTTCCACAAAATTTTTCTCTCCCAAATAGCCAACATTTCTGAAATGAACAAAATTAATTCGATGACCAACTGCTCTAATCATCTCTGGAATATCATTATCAGGATTTGCACCTAAAGCACCTGTGCAAAATGTTAAACCATTATACGGTGAATCAACTGCTTCAATGATTCGTTTCAAATCGCTAAGATTCTTTGTAATTCGCGGAAAATCAAAAATTTCCCATGGTGGATCATCCGGATGAATTCCCATTTTAACATCAACTTCTTCACAAACTGGAATAACTCTTTCTAAAAAATATTTCAAATTGTCAAAAAGCTTGGCTTCAGTGACACCATCATACATATCTACTAGTGCATTAAATTTAGAAAGACGTTCTTCTTCCCAACCCGAAATTTTAAAGCCTTTCGACTGACTAGCAATTCTTTGATAAAGATCCTTCGGCTCTAAATCATTGATCACTGCTTGATTGAATTGCAAAGTTGTACTACCATCAGGTAATTTATAATTCATATCTGTTTTAAACCAACCAAATATTGGTTTAAAACTATAGCAAATTAATCGAACACCACAACTGCCCAAATTACGAATAGTCTGGATATAGTTATCAATATACTTATCTCTTTCATCTGTTCCAGCTTTAATTGAATCATGAATCGAAACGCTCTCAATACCTAATAACTCTAAATCAGCTGCTTCAACATCTTTTTTTAATGCATTAATTTCATCAATTGTCCAGATATCACCAGGCATTTTATCCAATAATGTGCCAATGATGCCATTTATTCCCGGAATTTGTCTTATATGTTCAATTGGAATTGAATCACCCTCAGTTCCATACCAACGAAAGCCCCATTTCATAAATTTCGTCCTCTCTAATAATTAAAATTCGTCTGCTTCACTCTCATCTTCAACCATCGATATATGCCAAAGGCTCATACTGCTTAATCCTTGTTCTAAAACTGCTTTAGCAGCTTGCTCAACTGGTGTTTTTAAAATTTGATGGTTAATTGTTTCCAGAAGCATCGGTAAGTTGGCACCAGCAAGAACATAAATATCTTGATTGAGTTCTCCTGCAAGTTGATTAATTACAATTAATGATTGATTATATGGACTTGCGCTCATAACATAAGTCAAGATAATGACACCATCACCTTGATTAACCTCTTGTATTGCTTCAATTAATTGCTCACCTAATAATTGAATGTCTTCTCCATGATTTAAACTAACCGTAGCAATATTATTTACCTCACCAATAATAACTTCAGCAGAATCTTTCAAACCACTACTCAATTTACCGTGAGTGGCAATTACAATTCCTAACATTTACCTACCTCCATTTTTTTCACGTAAAAGAAAAAGCTCTCATTACACCATCAAGATTTTTCATATTGATCTTTTTATTTTTCAACATTTTTTTTGACAAATAAAATTGATTGTCTTTTTTTTCACCACTAAAAATATAATTAACTGTTAAGCTAGAAGCATTCTTAATAGAATTATCTGAAAATTTTTCTGATTTTTCACCTTTAAAATTCAAAGCAGTATTAGCGCCAATCGAATCTAGGAAAAAAATCAATGTATTTTTTGAAACAGAGGATTGAAGAACTTTTAATCCTTGCTCACCCAAACTACCTTCATCAATAAAAGCAAAAGCTGTTTGCTCATCCTTATTTTTTTCAATCATTGATAACATCAGTAATAAGGTTGATGTATTTCTAATCAAATTTTGACGATTCGGTAGGCCTTTACTCACACGTCCTAAAGCTACAAAAAATATTAAAATAACCAAAAAGCCAAGATAAGCTCTAGGATTTTTAAAATTGAAAACTAAAAATTGATTATTAATTAAATAAAGTAAACTAAAAAAGCCAATTAATAATAAAATTACTGAAGTTACAATCAAATAAAGTATTGTTCTTCTTGATTGGGTATCTCTATCAAATAACACATAGTCGCCAAAAAAATTTTGTGGAGTATCATAATAGGTGCAAATCACCCGCTTAGAATGACTCAAATCGCCAATATAAATATTTCGCGATGCGCGATTTTTTTGTCGATCAAATTCAATAATTGTTGGCGTTACCCCTAAATCAAATAAATCGGTTAACAATGCGCCTATAAATTTATTTTTTGATTTGTCACTCTGACGCTTGGCATAAATATATTGGTATCGAAATTGCCAATCTTTAAATTTTTCAGATTGTAACATCAGAAGCCTCCTAACAAATTAAATACCAAATTGTTTTAAAACATCTTTTAAACTTGATTTTGGTGCTGATGGCGTTGCTTGGAAATAAATATCTTTCACATCATACTGCTCATTCAATTCTTTAAGTTTGAGTGCATCTTCTTTATTTAAATACACTGACTTCGTTACTAACAAATCAACATCTGGATTTTTTTGCGCAATTCCACCAATATTCAATTCTGAAATTGGTAGACCATTTTTTACTAATTGATAGATAACACCAACTGTTTTAGCAATCAAGATGCAATTATAATCCTTAAATTGAAATTCATCCCAGTAATAATTAGCCTTTTCAGGTGTTACAACAATTGTTTTTTGACCCGTTCGACTGCCTGCATTTTTATAAAGTTCTCTCATAAACTTATCCTTAGCAACGACTTCATCTACTACAAAAATTGAATTAACGCCGCTTTTTTGTGATAAAGTCATCATTACTTGACCATGAATTAATCGCTCGTCCACTCGAGCTAAATTAACTTTCCCCATATTAAACTCTCCTTTATAATTTATTGATTCTTATAAAATGCCAACTGCTGCTAGTACAATTAAAATTCCTGTCAACCAAAGCAATGCTTGAGTCACCTTTAAACCTTTTTTATTGTAAAACCAGTAAACCCCCATAACGACTGCAAGTGGTAAAATGCCCGGAACAATCTGATCCAAGATATCTTGAATTACAAATTCACGACCAGAAATATCAAATTTTAACGCCGAGGAAACCTTTACATAATTACCAGCCAAAATTCCCATCATGAATAATCCCAGAACGGAAAGCGTTTCAATTGCTGTTTGAACACCAGTACTTTGCATTAATCCTGTCGCATTTCTCCCCATTGAAAAGGCTTGTCTTGCAAAAAATACACCAAGAAGTACTTGATATAGAGCAAAACACACAAATGGGAAAATCGCCCCAAGTGGACTACCATCTTGTGCCCATGGCACAGCAATCGCAATAAATATATATTGAACAGTACCCGAATCAATGGCATCACCAATACCCGCTAATGCACCCATTAATCCTGCTTTAGTGTTATACATTAAGTCATCTTGCATTAATATTTCTTTATTCTCATATTCTTCTTCAGCACGCTGTTGCTCCATTGAAGACATCAGACCAGTAATAACCCCGCCACCCCAGCTTAGTTGTGTGTTAAAGAACAAAAGCTGTCTTTTATAGGCTGCCTTTAGCTGTTCTGGATCTTTATATAACTTACGCAAAACTGGCATCATACCATAAAGAAGTGACGGTGCTAAATATCTTTCAAATGTATGAGGAATTTCATTAGCAAAATGCCAGCGTAGATATGCCTTTGTCACATCTTTCTTAGTAATTTCTTCTGGAGCCTGTGATTTATTTGTTAATTCAGCCATTTTATCCTCCCCAATTAAAATCCATCATCATAATCATCATCGTCATCATTGCTCATTGTATTGCCTGTATTCTCCGTAGTACTTGCTGTTACAATTTTGCCTTTTTGTGACTGAACGAAAATCAAAGCAATTAAGATACCAAAAATCGCATAAGTAACCATCGTGATTTCTAATGATTTAAAGACAACGCTTAAAAAGTATGCTAAGAAAAAGAACACCAGATAATCCTTTCGACCAATTACATAAACAGTTGTCGCAATACCAATAGCAGCTAAACCGCCACCAACAACTTCTAAAATATGGATTACGACTGTGCCCTCTAAGGCATTAATAACATCTGCAATCATTGGTGCGCCAAAATATAATGCAATGAATACCAAGGGTACAAAAAGGATAAATGAAGCAATCGTTGGATACCAGATAATAGAACGCTTTATCGCACCATCGTTCACTTCTTCCACAGCTCTATCTGTGTACTTCCCTAAAAATGTGTTAATAAAAAATCGAAATTGATATAGATAACTGCCGAGTAATCCAACTGGTACTGCCACTGCAATTGCCGCTTCTGGTTTTAAATTACCTAATAAAGCAACGGGTACAGCAATCGCCGCTGCGATTGATGGTTCCGCCGGCATTGAACCACCTGGTGAAAAAACACCCATATAAATCATTTGCAAAGCTGCAGTGACAATCATTGCTTCCGCCCATTACAATACCGACTACTAAGCCAGTCATTAATGGAGAAAAGCGTAGTGTTAATGTTGCACCACCACCAAGCCAACGCGACATTACAGCAGCAACCCATAATGCAATCAGTAAACTTTGTAATACACTTAATGTTTCCATAATTCCTCCTAATAAGTATTTATTTATAATATAAAAACATTAAAACCTAGATAATAGATGGTACTTTGACATATTTGCTATCTGCTTGAACAGATCGCTCTGGCAAAACTCCTGTCGAAATAGCTACAACATCACTCACACATTTCTTGCCCATTAATTCTAAGCATTCCATTGAATATGCTGAAGTATGTGGTGTCATCACTACATTTTCAAATTGAAGATAAGGATGAGTCATACGACCCGGTTCTTCTTCCAAAACATCGGTTGCTAAACCACCAATTTTGCCACCTCGCAAACCTTTGATTGCAGCAGATTCACTAATCAAAGCCCCTCTGGCACTATTTGAAATATAAACATTCTCCTTCATTTTTGAAATTGCTTCATCATCAATCATGTGATAATTTTTTGAATTCAAACTTGCACATAGACAAATCACATCAGAACGTTCAAGTAGTTCATCAAACTCAACTTTTTTTGCACCAAATTTCTCAATATCAAGCTCAGATTTATAAGGATCAAAGGCTAAAACTTCACAGCGAAATCCATTGCGAACTGTTTCAACAACACAACTTCCTGTATTTCCAACACCAATAACACCAACAGTCTTATTAAATAGAGAATTGCCAACAAATTGCGCACGATCCTCCCAGCGGTCAGCAACAACTCGATTATGAGCTGGCACCGTTCTTCTCATCAAAGCCAGTAAGTTAGTAACATTATTTTCAGCCACTGCATTCCTTTCAACCAAGGCTGGAATAATACTAACGATAGTATTATGTTTTCTGGCGGCCTCTAAATCAATATTATTAAAGCCAATTCCATGCCTAGAAATCATCAATAATTCATCTTTATATTGAAAAAAATCGGCTTTGAAAAATGGGGTTACGCTCGCTATAATAATATTAAAACCATGCAACCTATCAGCAAGCTCTTTTCCACCAATTTCTGGATTAACATTAAAATGCTCAACACTTCCAATTTTTTTTAATTGTTCCAAATGTTCTGGAAAAATTTTGCCAAAACTACTTGAATTAACAATCCCAATTTTAAATCCTTTCATACTACCCTCCAATTTTTAATAAATAAAAGCAACTCTCTTGACTATGTTAGCGCTTACATCTTATAATGCCATTATTGCAAAAAAAAGTTTTTTTGTAAATATATTTTAAGGAAAAATTTTTTATTTTTAAAATTATAGGAAATGGATTAATATTTTATCTTTTGCGGTTTCATTTGCCGTAAGATTATATTATAGTACGTTTAAGGGATTAGTGAAGAAACATAAATTTAAATAAGAAGGATTTAATAATATGGCTAACTCAATTCGATTGACAATCAAATCAATGTATAAAGACTTCACACCAAAGGAACAAATGATTGCAGATTATATTTTAAAGGATCCTAAAAAGGTTGGGCAAAGTACGATTACCGACATCTCAAATGATTTAAAAATTGCGGATTCAACTTTTTTTCGATTTACAAAAAAAATTGGATTTTTAGGTTTTAAAGAATTTAAGACAGCATTATTGACAAGTGAGGAAAATATCACAACTGCTTCTGCAATTCACCAAAATATTCATCCAGACGATGACGAATTAGAAATCGCCCAAAAAATCTTTAATTCCAATATTTCAACACTTATTGATACAAAAAATCTGTTAAGTCTGGAAAATCTAAAAAAGGCAATTAATTATATTGATAAATCTAAAAGGCTCTTTTTCTTCGGGGTTGGTGGCTCTCAAATCGTTGCATCGGATGCTTATCATAAATTTCTACGAAGCTCGATTTCCGTTGTTCATAGCGCGGATTATCACATTCAACTGATGGAAACATCATTAATGACAAATGAAGATTGTGCCATTCTAATCAGTCATACAGGCAGATCAAAGGAAACAATTCAATTGGCAAAAGCAGCAAAAAATAATGGTGCTCCGATTATTGTGGTAACTAGTCAAATTCAATCACCACTTGCGAAATTGGCGGATGTTGTTTTTATTTCAATCTCAGAAGAAACGACGTTCCGATCTGAAGCCTTGGCATCAAGAATTTCGCAATTAAGTATTTTAGATGCAATTTATACAAATTTGATGTTTAGAAACCAAGAACAATCACAAAAATCAATTAGTAAAATTAGAGAAGTCATTAATGTAATCAAAGAACAAAATTAAATATTATGATATAAGCATACTCGTGTGCGAATTCAGTTATATATTGTTCTATACCGAAAATAAAAAGAGGATGCAGATAATTTATAATAAATACAAATACATTCTTATAAACGATATCTGAAAGAGGAAAGATAATTTAATTTCAAAATTTTTTGAGCTGCTTTATCCACTTCTCCTCTTTCAATTTTTTTCAGTAATAAATAATCCTGCTAAAATAAATAAATCTTCAATTAAATAATAAGCATTTCAGTATTATCTTGATAAATATATGCTTAATTTTTTATTTATCATCTTTCACCCCAAAGATTGAAAATACTGATTTCTTTTAAAATTAACTTTGCTAATTGACTTCTGAAATGAATTTAATTGAAGTTTATTATAACACCATCTCATTCTTTGCTTTATACTTCTAGCTATACATTCTTAATTTTAATGTGTTAAGTCATTCTTCAATAAATAAATCAACTCTCAATGTCTTTTTTCTTTATAAATTTTCTTAAATGATTAGCGGTGTAAGATTTGTGACACTTAAGAAAATCAATTGGGTAACCTTGAAATAATAAATTTCCCCCTAAGCTGCCTCCTTTAGGTCCAAGATCAATAATCCAATCTGCTTGGCTTATGATAGACAAATTATGTTCTAAAATAATTAAGGTATTTCCATCAGTTACCAGCTCATTGATTAACGCTATTAAATTATCAATATCTGATTCGTGCAACCCAGTTGATGGTTCATCTAAAATAATGATTTCAGATGATTTTTGCGATAACATCTGAGCTATCTTTAATCTTTGCAATTCTCCACCAGAAAATGAATCAAGTGTTTGTCCAAGTTTTATATATGAGAGATTTGCTCTGATAACAGATTCTAAAGTATGCTTTATTGCTGGATTATCATAGAATATATTGATTGCTTCTTGAGCTGTCGAATCAAAAATTTCACTTATATTTTTTCCTCTATACAAATAGGAGAGCGTTTGATCATTAAATCGTTTCCCTTGACACTTTTCACAAATCTGTTGTGAGTCTCCCAAATAAGCTAAATCGAGTTTAACTATACCTTTCCCTTTACATTCAGGACAAGCCCCTTTACCAGTTACTGAAAAAAATGCTATATCCACCTTATTCGAACGGCTAAAAACTTTTTTAATTTCAATAAATATATTTAAATAGGTAATGAGATTAGAGCGACTTGAGGCATGAGGCAAGCTCTGATCTAGAATCATTGACTGTGGATATTGTTTTTTAAAAAGCTGTCGTATTAATGTACTTTTTCCCGAACCAGCAACTCCTGTCACTAAAGTTATAGCGTTTTTAGGAATTCTAACAGAAATATTTTTGAGATTATTTTTTGAAACCTTCTCGAGTTTATAGTAGCTTGAAAAATCTTTTTTAATTGTGTTAATATGGTGATCTTTCAGAAATGCTTTTGCAGTAACTGTATTAGAATGCAATAATTTATCAAAGGTTCCTTGAAAAGTTATATTCCCTCCGTCGATTCCAGCTCCTTCACCAAAATTTATCACTTCATCAGCAACTTTAATTATATCTGGGTCATGATCTACGAATAAAACCGAATTTCCCTTGTTTTTAATCTCTTTCAAAATATGATTAATTCCTTTAATATCTTGTGGGTGCAAACCCACGCTAGGTTCATCAAAAATGTAGAGGACATCTGATAACGAGCTATTCAGATACTTTGTCATCTTAATTCTTTGTGATTCTCCTCCCGACAAACTGCTTGTAGATCGATTTAATGTTAAATAATCTAAGCCAACAGTACACAAACTTTTTAATTTCATTTTCAATTCATTCGTGATAATAGATACTTTTTGATTATCAATATCATTAATGAAATCCAATAAATCAGTAATAGACATATTGCAGCAATCTGCAATGGATCTGTCAACTATCTTTGCACTCAATACCTCATCATTTAGTCTAGTGCCATGACATAAAGGACAGATATTCGTTGTTAATATTCTATCTAATTCCTTTTTATATTTCGTGTGCTCTGCATTAACAAAACTTTCCATAATTCGAGGAACTAATCCGATATATTCAGCTGTTTTATGCCAATTTTCACTAGGACTAATAGGTTTAATTGTAGGTGAATACAAGAGCAAATTTAGCTCATCATTCGAGTAATCAGATATTTTTTTGTCGTTATCAAAAAATCCAGATTCTGTATATCTTGATAATCGCCAGCCTCCATTTTGAAAAGTAGGAAATTGAATCGCATTTTCTTTTAGAGATTTATTAAAATCAATTAAATTTTCAATACTTATTAATTTTACTTCACCTAAGCCTTTACAATTCTTGCACATTCCATCTAGATTATTGAATGAATATTTCATAGAGTAGCCGATAAATGGTACAGCGATTCTAGAATAAAGCAACCTTAAGTTCGAATAAATATCTGTAATAGTCCCAACTGTTGATCGAGAATTCCCTTGAATTCTTTTTTGATTAATGACCAATGAAACTGGTAGATTAGAGATAGAATCGACAACAGGCTTTATGTATTTTGGTAATAGGTCTTGAATGTAGCTAGAATAGGTTTCATTTAATAGCCGTTGTGATTCACTTGCTATGGTATCAAATGCTAAAGAGGATTTCCCTGAGCCTGAAACGCCTGTAACAGCAACTATCTTATGCTTTGGAATATTAACTGAAACTTGCTTAAGATTATTCGTTGTTGCATTTTTTATCTTAATAAAGTCACTCATTGTTCCCAACTCGCTCCTCTCTCAAACTATTTGATAATTTGCTTGCTAAACGAGCAAATTCTTCTTGCTCCTTTTCAGTTAATGATTTTAAAGCAGTTTGATATAACACAATATGATTAGTTGAAATGTCCGTTAACAACATTTCCCCATCATCAGTAATAGAAGTATATAATTCTCTTCCATCTAATTTATTGGGTAGCTGTTGAATATAACCAAAAGATTTTAAGGCCTTTAAAGCTTTTGATAACTTTGTCCTTGAGGTTCCTAAAATAACACTTAAATTTGAGGGTAAAATCTCTCCTTCTTTTTCTAATTGATATAAAATATCATACTGTAACCACGAGATATTTTGGGGATTAACTAAAGCTCTCTCAGCGACCATTTCACACTGTAAATCAATTAATGATGTTTTTAAATCCATTATAATTCCTTTCAAATATAATTTCCATAAGGAAATTATATCTCAATAGAAATCAATTTAAAAGTCTTTTATTTTATTGAATAAGTTTCTCGCTACTATCGCCTCTTTTAGAGACTCAAAAATTAAATTGAGATACTTAAATTATTTTACCATACCATTATTTATTCGCATTCAAGCTTATTTTTATTATTGATTAGCCTGAAATTTTTGCATACCTAAGTGTTTTCATCACTTAGGTAAAGTACAAAATCTGAAATTGAAACATTACAATTGAAATACCGAGTCTGATTTCACTCGGCGAAAGCGGTTATGTGCTCGATTATTAGAATTACCCAAAAATATAAAAAAAAACCTCAATTCCACTCTAGATGAAATTGAAGTCGTACCTTATAATTAATAGTTATAATGAATAACATTTTTATATTTTGAAAATAATTCAGCATTTAATTTATCGCCACCATCTAAATTAGCAGAGTAGAAAATTGGCGGATACTGTACACCATTAGCAATTAATTTTTTACAAACCTCGACAATAATTGAATTAAGAATAGTTGCTCCAATCACAGTTGAAGAAGGACCAACCTTCTGCTCAATTCCATCAACTGCGCAACAGGCGTCACCAATATCGCCATGATTATCTATCACCACATCAGAAACCTCAAATAATCTTTTACCAGAAGAATGGCGACTTGTTACGGATTTTGAATAAGCAACATTGGTTAAACTTATAATCTTGACACCTTGTAATCTTGCAGCAATTGCCAAATCAATAATAATAGGATTTCTACCAGAAACAGAGTGTAATATTAAAACATCTGCCTCTTTAAAACTAACCGATGCCGCAAGTAACAAACCATAGCCTTCTAATCTTTCCATCTTACTTGTAAGCGTAATTGGTTTACGATCAAGCATTACCTCACGACCGAAAATTGCATTTATGGTCATCAATCCTCCTGCACGATAATACATCTCCTCAGCAAGAATACCGGCATGACTTGCACCAAAGATATAAATTGATTTTTTTTCTAAATTAGCCTTAGCTATTAGATCAATAGCCTGATTCATTGATTCTTGTTCATAATCCTCTATTTTTTTCATAAGAGCCGTTATTTCGGACATATATTGAAACATATTACAAACCTCCAAATAAACTGCCTAACAATTTAGCGATTATTCCCCATAGAGACAAGTCATTTCCACCAAAAATTAAAATCCAATTTTGAATAGTTGAGCCAAAAATCACAGCTGAAATCCCGACTAAGACGACCATTACAAGTGAAGCAACTGCTGTTCCGACGATTGCACCTCTCAAGCCACCTTGTCCCTCACCAATAACTGCTGCACCACCACATTCAAAGAAGCTAGTAATTACTAAAGGCACAATTAATATGCCAAAAACATTAAAATAATTTACAATAACAACTAAAATTGTAGAGGTTACCATTGCTACAATAAAGCCAATAATTACAGCATTTGGACGATAATTGAATAAAATTGGAACATCAAAAGCCGGCTTGGCTCCAGGAACTACCTTTTCTGCAATACCTTGGAATGCAGGGATAATTTGATTAATCAATAAGCGAACACCATACAGCATAATTAGTAAACCTGCACCAAAATTAAGACCAGCATCAATTGCAAACATGATTAAATTGCCATCTTTAGGAATTAAAACTGGTGCGATAATTCCAACAATAAAATTCATCGCAAACATAACAAGTGCGCCTGTAATTGAAATTTCTCGAAAGAATGACAAATTTTCGGGCACTTTTAAATCTTCAGTCGATTTATTTTTATTACCAACTCGTTTAGCAACAAATCCCGAAATAAGCGATAGGATACCAGTTGGATGACCGATTAAAAATGAGTCATCTCCAGTTGCATCCCAAACATATTTACGCATAATCCAAGGCATGAATGACCAATAACAGGCAGACAAAATTGCGCCAAAGGCAATCAGAATGCCACCTGAGAGTCCAGACTCTACGCCGGCTGCAACAAAGATAAACGGGAACCACCAGAGCATATGCCCCGTTAAAAATATGGTTTTTACCGGTGTAAATCTAGCGATTAACAAATGAATAATCAATCCTAAAAACATCGCAAGACCAACGGTTCCACCATATTCTGCAGTAAATGAAACATCAGATAAGCCATCAGTCACTTGAACGCCTAGCTGCGTTTGTACTGCCGTATTGATAGGAGAAATTGTTCCAACAAGCATGTTTACACCGGCCGTTAGAGCAACCATACCAAATGCCGCTGACATTGCCCCTTTAATGGTCTCGGAAAAAGATTTTCTCTGAATAAGTAAACCAATCATTGCAATGATACCTAATAATACTGGTGGATTTTTTAAAATATAATTTGATATAAAGTTCATGCTATTCTCCTCCTTTTTCTGCTAAAAAAATGACCAATTGTTCTTTTATTTCATTGGTATCCATATATTTTTTGATTGGATATACTGGTGATTTAACGGATGACTTTAATTCGGATAGCAATTCATTACTTGTAAAATAAACATCTGCTGGTGTAGCCTTTGCTGATGATAAATCTGTATTTTCAACTGTTGCAGCTATCCCTAATTCTTTAATTACCTTTTCAATCGACATTTTTAGAACCATCGAACTACCGACACCAAAACCACAAACTGCTAAAATTTTCATACGTTCCTCCTTATTTAAATAACTCAATTATTTTTTCTCGATTACCTTGCAGAATCACTTGATAGTGCTGTTCATCCATAAAAATTTTCATAATATCTTGTAGACTTGCTAGATGGCTTTCATTATCTTTTGCAGCTAAGACTAAAAAAATTTTCACCGCTTTACCTTCCAAATCAACAGCATGCTTTGTTACTAGCAAGCTCATACCCTGTTGATTAACGCCAATTCCTGGTTTGGCATGCATCAACGCAAAATAATCGGTTAAAACCATGTAAGGACCATTCTTTTTGACACTTTCTAACATATTTTTTAAATAATCAGTTGTTATAAAGCCCTCTTCTAGTAAGGGACTAGCAGCTATTGTTACAGCTTGCTCCCAACCATCCATTGATTCAACCACTTGAATGTGGTTTTCTGGTAATAATTTATTTAACACTTTCACTTGATAACCTCCAACATTTTTGAAATAAACCAATTTTTATCTTGTATACCTTGCATAATTAATTTCATTGCAGACTCAATTTGCTTAGAATCCTCTTCTTTAATCATCAATAGAATAATGATATCTACTTTTTGATTCTCCCACTTCAACGGCTTATCAAGTATTAGAATAGAAATCGTTGTGTTTTCAACAAAATCAGGATTACCATGAGGAATTGCAAAACCATTATCTAAATAAGTCGATTGCAATGCTTCTCTTTCAAATACAGATCGAGAAAACTTTTGTTTTAATTGTTGATCCTGAAATTTTTGCTGTTGAATGAGAAATTTAAGCGCATCATATTTTGAGGTGAAATTATCAAAATAAATGTGATTAACCATGAATTTTCTAGTCTTTTCCGAAACAATTTGCATATCATCTCTTATTGACTCACTATCGATGATCAAATCAATATAATAATTCATAATCCGCTTCATATCAGCAGTAGAGACCATTGGTGAAATTTGGACAACTGGTCTTGCCTGGGGTGAAATATTGACTGTTGAAATAATAAAATCCACATCAGATAAATCCATCGTTTTCAATTTCTCAATCGAAACTGTCTCGATACTATTAATATTAGGTAATATCCTTCTGATTTTAGCGGAGACAAACGAACTTGTGCCAATTCCATTAGGACAAACAAACAAAATTTTATTTAAATGTTTAATTCGTTCAATCGCCGCTTGAAAATGAATGGTAACAAATCCAACCTCATCTTCTGAAAAATGAAAGCCTGAAGCCTTATAAAAATCATTTAAAGCAAACCAAACAACACCATAGATAGAAGGATAATTCAGCTTAATTTCATCAATTAGAGGGTTAACAATCGTCGTTTGCGCCTCTGTACGTAAAATAAGCTGATAGAGATGAATTAGCAAATCTTCTTCTAATTGACTGTCCTGCGTTAAATCAATTTGAACACCCTCGCTAACCTTTTGAATTAAATTCCTAATCTTCCCTCTGAAAGAAAAAGGGATATTGTCACTTTTCATAAAAAATTTTAAACCACTTCCAACAATAATGTATGTCAGATATTGGACTTCATCAGGTGAAAAATGGTAAATATCGCGTTCTTCTAATCTTTTAAGCAGCTCATAGACTAGCGGATATTTATCAAACTCTAAAAAAAATTTTCCATACTGATTATTGCCTTTAATATTAATTCCATCCCGTTTATTTGAACGTTGAATAATTAATACAATTGAGACAACGATACTTTGAAAATAGCTTTCTGGAATTTCAAATCGCTTATCATTAATTGCTTGATGAAAAGCATTTTCAACCGCTTTAAAAAGTTGCCGATTTAAGAGGATATCAACTGCTGCTAAATCATCAATATAGCTTAAAATCACTCGTTTCATTACTTTACGAATTTGGAATTCATTGCCTTCAAAATATGTTCCAGAATTATCGAAAGTTAAGTTTAACCCTTCTTTGGCTAGCATATTTTTTACATAAGTAATATCATTAGCAATACTACTCCTCGAGACGAAATATTCATCCGAAAGCTGTTGGTAACTCAGATGTTCTAAATTTAGAAAACGCTTCAAAATCATGATTTTTCTTTTTTGACTGTCTTGATACTGATTGCCTTTCATCGTCATCACCTTCTAGATTTACTATAAACACTTATATGTCTGATAAGAAGACCATTTTTTTGATTAAAATATAATTAAAAAAACTGAACACCTATTTTTATTATAGATTATAGGTTTTAAAGTTTAGAAAAGGATATAAAAAAGCACTACCAGTATTATTGAAAATAATACTAATAGCACTTAGATATTTAAGAATATTGAATAATAACTGAAGTTTAATCCTACTTCGCCGAAAATTGAGCCTCAACACGATAAATTCTTTGTCCTTTAGTTGAGAATTTTTCTTCGTACTCAGTCATAATATTACCTTCAAAATCACTGGTATGTAAATCTAACCAAACTTGATTAATCGTCATTCCAAACTGTGAAAAGCTGGCAAGAGAATATTCAAACAAGCCTTGATTATCCGTTTTAAAGTAAATTTCTCCTTGATTTTTTGAAATCGTTTGAAAAACTTCTAAAAAGTCACTTGAAGTAAGCCGACGTTTTTCATGCCTTTTTTTAGGCCATGGATCACTAAAATTTAAATAAATTAAATCAATTTCATTATCTGAAAAATAATTGGTTAAGCTACTGCCATCAACCTGTAAAAGTTGAATATTTGGAATTTCTTCTGCCAATACCTTATCTAAAACATGACTCAATACACTTAGTTGAATTTCAATTGAAATATAATTAATCTCCGGATGCTGCTTCGCCATTTCCGTAATGAAGCGTCCTTTACCACTGCCCACCTCAATATGAATTGGCTGATGATTACCAAAACGCTCGTGCCATTTTCCTTTATAGACCTCAGGCTCAGTCACCACAATCTCAGGGTGTGCCGCCATATACTCAGGTGCACCTTTTCGATTTCTAACACGCATGATGCTTACTATTCCTTCCCAATAATAAAGTAAGGCAAGATATCAAACCTTACCTCACTCTCTTCTTAATTTTTTTAATAAAGCAATTTCTCGATTAAAGCGAAAATGATCTTTTTCTTCATAGAATTGATGAATCAAGTTTAAAAAATTCATCTGAGCGTACCAAATAAAATCCTTATAAACATATTGATTTAAATTTTTACCATAGGCATAAAACCAATGCTTCCAATATTTTTCTTCAATATAATGCGTTAACAAATAGGAAATATCAACTAAACGATCACTAATACAGACGCTATCCCAATCTACTAAATAAATTCTCGTACCTGAAATCACCCAATTTCGATGATTGACATCACCATGAATGACTGAAAAATGATGTTCATCAAACTCTGGAAAATCACGCAATTCTTCAATTATTTTAGTTAAGTATTGGTTATTAAGTAAGCGTAAATCAGCTTTCATTACAAATTCATTGTAAATTGCTTCAGGACCCTTAACAGAAACATTAATTTTTTGGCACATTGATAACAAGGTTGAAGAATTATGCAATTGAGAAAGGATTTCTGGAATCTCAATATAATTGACAACTTCATCTGCCGATAAAATCTTACCATCCAACCATTCTTGAGCAGAAAGAATATCACCATTTGGTAAACGCTTGGTCCACAATAGGCGAGGTGTAATATATTCCTTAGCTAGAGAAGCTAAAAGTGGCGTAGTATTTTTTTTGATGAACGCTCGCTCACCATTTTTGATACCAATAAATGACTGGCCAGTTTCACCAGGAATTGGGCTTAATTGCCAGTTATTATCCAATTGAAACGCCATCATCTGCCCCTTTCATCTTATTTTGTCTCAAGTATTTTTATCTGTCATTCAAAAATAAAATTCACATCTTTTTTACATCAGACTTACTCTATTTTAACGATACACAAAATAATCGTCAAGGCTAATTATCTATCAATCCGCTTTGGCAGATAGAATCGACAAAAAATAACAGTAAATATTAGCAAGACTATCATATTTAACAACACCATTTGCCACTCAAAACGTAAGAAAGATAAAATAACAGAAATCAAACCACTATCGAGCAGAATGAAAAAAATGATTTTTACTAGTGAATCTGACTTGGTCTTAGTATTTATCGGATAAATTGCTGTTAACAAATGATTATCAAAGTGGCGATATAAAGGTATCATCTGAAAACCAATCAGATATAGAATAACCAAATTTACGATTGTTGTAATGCGTATATCATTAATTGAAAAAATCACGATAATATTAATTAAATTCAAACGGAGCACCAAATTAAAATAGTCATTGTTTCTAAAAAAAGCGTGTTTAAATAAATAAAGATAGGTATTCCTGTTTTCATAGCTTTTAGTTTTTAATAAGAAATCAAAATATTTTTTGCGCGCCACTTTTACTGGAAGATTCGGCACATCGGTAAACATTGAAATAAATTGATAAACTCTGCGCTTACGCTGTGCTTCATAATTAATAATCATTTCCCAAGCCAAGAAGCCAATTGAGCGATTACTTAGATTAAGTAAAATACTAGAAAAGGCAATTGCAAAAAGAAAAATAAATATTGGTGAGATAAATTGACTACAAATCATTAGAATCAGAAATTGAACATAAAAAGCAGTAATCAAATATTTTTTGTGACGATAGAAACCATTAATTTTTAATTGGTAAAAAGTTAATTTTTCAAATATTTGAATTATAAATAATACAAAAACACTATAAATCGGAAATCCTGTCGCTCTAATATAAAGCGGTGTTATTATTAATATCAAAAGAAAGTTAATAATAATTGGAAATAGCATTGATGCTTTTAAAGCTTCACGAAAATATAGACGCATTTTCTTTTCTTTCACTAGCAAAAAGGTCATGTCAGCTGCTTCGACTAATAAATTTAATTTACCAAGCTGAAGTGTTAAACACATCGCCACAACAATTACAAGCTTAGCCAAAAGGTTACCTACTGCAACTAATTCCAAAACTTGAACATAATAGTAAGACAACGCACCAATCAAAAAC
This sequence comes from Streptococcaceae bacterium, assembly GCA_022484805.1. Lineage (GTDB taxonomy): Bacteria > Bacillota > Bacilli > Lactobacillales > Streptococcaceae > MMGLQ5-1. Next base: position 8,908 of record JAKVKP010000007.1, on the reverse strand, counting down.
AATAAAACAATCGAAAAATGATCATTAATAATGTATTTTGAATATTTAAGTAATTCCTTATGGTACTGCTTCAATCTTTTTTGATATAACTCACGCACTCGCGCCACCTACCTTAGTCAGGTGCAGATAGATTTCATCCAAGCTCTGATTTGGTAAATCAAATTGCTCACGTAACTCATCAATTGTCCCATCTGCAATTAGACGACCTTCGTGCAATACAATAAAACGATCACAGAATTTTTCAGCCGTTGATAAAATATGCGTACTCATCAAAATAGCTGCGCCTTTTGCCTTCATTTCTAGCATCAACTCAAGCAATGCATTAATCGCCAATGGATCCAAGCCTAAAAAGGGTTCATCAATAATGTAAAGACTCGGCTCAGTCAAAAAGGCACATAAAATCATTACCTTTTGCTTCATTCCTTTAGAAAAATCGGCAGGAAACCATTCTAATTTATCCTCTAAACGAAAAGTAGCTAGTAATTTTTCTGCACGAGACATTGCCAAATCAATCGGAATATCATAAGCCATTGCTGTTACCTCAATATGCTCTTTTAATGTCAATTCCTCATAAAGCGAAGGCTGTTCCGGAATAAAGCCAATTTTCTTACGATAAGCCTCTAAATCGTCTTTTAAAGTCAGCTGATCAATTTTAATTTCTCCAGAGTAAGGCGTTAAAAGGCCGATAATCTCTTTAATTGTGGTACTCTTACCTGCGCCATTCAGACCTATTAAGCCAACTAATTCCCCCTTTCCTACGTTAAAAGTTACATCTTTTAATACGGGGAAATTTAAATAACCACCTGTTAATTTATTAATTTCTAATGTCATATCTCGCCTCGTTCATTTCTTTTCTCTTAGTGTAACAAAATTAGAAAAAATCAGCAAAATTTGTTACACTTAAGATAAATGAATAGTGGAGGTTATTATGAGCGATTGCATTTTTTGTAAAATTGTTGCTGGCGAAATTCCTAGTGTCAAGGTATATGAGGATGATGCTGTGCTAGCATTCTTAGATATTACACAAGTAACAGAAGGTCACACGCTAGTCATTCCCAAAAAACATTCCCGGAATTTATTGGAAATGACTGCTGACGAAGCTGGCGAGCTCTTTAGTCGAATCCCTAAAATTGCCAGTTTAATTAAAGAAAATCTTGGTGCTGAAGGCATGAATATTGTGAATAATAACGAAGCAATTGCTTATCAGTCAGTATTTCACACCCATGTTCACCTATTACCGAGATATGCCGAGACCGATCAGTTTTCAATGACCTTTGCAGATCGTTCTTCAGAATATCCAATTGAAAAATTAAAAGCCGTTGCAGATCGAATTAACGGTAAATCCTAATTAGTTAATCAAAACTTGAAAAAGGAGAATAATTATGAGCTTAAAACGTTTTCTAGTAGGTGCGACAATTGGCGGTGTGATTACAGCCACAGTTGTCTTAAAATTAGCTGAAAAAAAAGATGATTTCTACAAAAAGGAAGTTGACGAATTAGCGGACGACTTGCAAGTAAATTTAGAAAATATCTTCGAACAAACTGAAAAACTAAAGCAGGGCATTCCTAAAATCAAACAATACATTGACGAGGTTGCAAAACCTGTATTTGAAGAACTGAAGGATGATTTGGCTGAATATCAAAGAGTCATCGAACCAAGAATTGATTTAATGGCTGAACGTGCCACTAATATTCAGGATACGCTGAACGCTGATAATTAAACTAAATTTTCATAATTAATTAAGTCATCTTTGGATGACTTTTTTTATTCATCTAACAACATCATTAATCTAAAAAATATAATTTTTTACGAGTCGCGCAAAATTTCTGAAAAAAGATAAAAATAAAGTCATTTTTTTGACAATTCAGACAAAAGTCTGATTGTTTCTGTTATAATTATACGGTATGTTTATACTATGTGAAAAAAAAGAAAATGACCATTAATGTCGATTTGATGGCGTTCAAAGGATGGATAAAAATTAATGAAAAGATTAAAACAAATTTTATTTTCAGGGCTAGCAATCACCTTGCTGCTCACTCTAAGTGGCTGTGTTCAAACTAAAAACGGTAAACCAACTGAGCAGGGTTGGGTTTGGAATTTATTAGTTGAACCAATGAGCCATGTTATTGAATTCTTTGCCAAAGATGCCAACTTGGGCTATGGTATGGCAATCATTATGGTGACAATTATTGTTCGCTTACTCATTTTACCGCTCGGTTTATATCAAGCTCATAAATCAAGCTATCAACAGGAACGCATGAATTATTTGAAGCCAGTACTTGAGCCACTTCAAAATAAATTAAAAACAGCAGCTACTCAAGAAGAAAAAATGGCTGCACAAACTGAATTAATGCGCGTTCAAAAAGAAAATGGCATTAATATGTTAGGCGGTATGGGCTGTCTACCACTTTTAATTCAAATGCCATTCTTCTCAGCCTTGTTCTATGCGGCACGCTATACACCAGGTATTAGTGGCTCTAGCTTCTTAATGATTAAAGATCTCGGTGAACGTAGTTTAATTTTAGTTGCATTAGCAGGGATTATGTACTTAATACAAGGCTATGTTTCAATGATTGGATTACCTGAAGATCAAAAGAAACAAATGAAATCAATGATGATTATGAGCCCATTAATGATTGTTTTCTTCTCAATTAGTTCCCCAGCAGGTGTTACACTTTACTGGGTAATCGGTGGTCTCTTTGGTATTCTACAGTCACTTATTACTAATTTAGTAATTAAGCCTAGACTTAGAAAATCAATTGATGAAGAGTTTGCAAAAAATCCGCCTAAAATGCCGACTGTCAATACGAAAGATGTTACCAATACAGTTGTTAATCCATCCAAAAAAACGACCAAGCAAATTCAAAATAAACAAAATAGTAATAAGCGCAATTCAGGCAAACAAAAGCGGTAATATCTTAAAAGCTCTCGAACTATATTAATATAGTTCGAGAGCTTTTTGAATGCTATAATAATTCACTTCGCCAAGCATCAATATCTTGGTAAAGTCTTGCCTTGCCAATTGAATTAAATAGAGTCATTTTTTGCTGAACAACTTTTTTTCCCTCATCTATACACTCTGGGAAAATATTATTTGGATCCCAGCCTTCCTTCTCTGTTAAAACTTCTCTCAATTTTTGATAAATTGCACATTTAAAGTCAGACGAAATATTAACTTTGGAAATTCCAATTTTGACCGCTTCACTAATCTCACTATCTGGGTTATTGGAGCCTCCATGTAAGACAAGAGGCACAGTCACCTTTTCCTTAATTGCTTTTAGGACATCCATTTTCAACTCAGGCTTGAATCCTTTTGGATAGATACCATGTGCTGTACCGATTGCAACTGCTAAGGTATCTGCTCCTGTTTCATTAATAAATATTTCTGCATCTGAAGGATCAGTATAAATGACTCCTTCAACCCCCTTTTCCATTGTCGCACCCATACTACCAATTGTACCAAGCTCGGCTTCGACAGAAATATTTAATTGATGACAAACTGCGACAACCTCCTTGGTCAAGGAAACATTTTCAGAAAATGGTAACAGCGAACCATCAATCATCACTGAACTAAAGCCACAACGAATCGCCCGTAGAACACTTTGAACACTATCGCCATGATCTAAATGTAAGACAAAGGGTATCTTCGAATTTGAAATACGCGCTACCACATATTTAAAGAAATCATCCTTCGCATAATTCAATTCAGTCGGATGGACAGCAATGATTGCCGGTGCATTATTTGCCTCAGCGGTTTCAACTACAGTCTGAAATAATGCGTTATCAGAAATATTAAATGCACCTACTGCAAAACCAGAGGACTGAGCAACTTTTAACATTTGATTCATATTAATTAACATAAACTATCCCTTCTTTACAATGATTGATTGATTGAGCCTGAAATATTTAAATATTTTTGAATTTCATCTTTTGCTGCCTGAATCGTTCCATGAATTAAATTTGGATATTCAACAGTGCGATCTGCCTCAATTGTGTATAATAAATAATCTCTTTGTGCCTTCATGATGTCACTGCCAACATTAATCTTATTAATACCTGACTTAACTGACTGCGCTAAATTTTCAAAACCCGCTCCGCTACTACCGTGTACCACTAAAGGCAGTCCCGTTGCTTCTTTGATTGCCTTGACAATCTCAAAACGAAATTCTGGTTGATAGCCTTCCGGATAATCACCATGAGTCGTACCAAACGAAATTGCCAGACAATCCACACCAGTCGCCTTGATAAATTGAATTGCTTCATCTGGCTTCGTATACATCGCCTCGCTTGTCCAATTGGATTGAGCAATACTGCCCATCGCACCGACTTCTGCTTCAACACTCGCATCAAAACATTCAGCTAGTTTTACAATTTGCTTTGTAATAGCAATATTTTCATCAATTGGTAAAACGGAAGCATCAATCATCACACTTTTCATACCTTGATAAAGCATTTGCTTGGTATGTGCAACATTTTTACCATGATCTAAATTAATTGCTACCTCAACCTTAGCTTCATTGCACATTGTAATCAAACCGTCACGCAAATATTTGAAGTCCAAATGATTTTGTAAATGTTCTTGTAGTAAATCAATAATGATAGGTGCATGGTTTTCCTCTGCAATTTCAATCACTGCTTTACTTGTTTCTAGATTAAAAGTATTAACTGCTAAAACTGCGTAACCACCCTGATTCGCCTTAGCCAATATTGGCTTCATTGATGTATACAAATTACTATGCCTCCTCTAGTTAAATTTAATTGAACCTAAGTCAAGCGCCTCTTCTTCAACGGCTTCATTTGTCGCTTCACTTGGTTTTTTCTTAATAATAAACAATGTCACACCCATAACGATTGAACCGGCAAGCAGGCTAACAAAGGCCATTAACGGATTGGTCATTGAGGGTACAATAAACAAACCGCCACTTGGTACTCTTGACCCAACATTAAAGGTCATTGATAAAGCGCCACAAACGCCACAGCCTAGTACCGTTGAACCAATGATTCTTAATGGATCAACAGCAGCTAAAGGAATCACACCCTCCGTAATCATACAAATGCCCATTGGAAAAGCGATTTTAATATTATCCTCCTCTTCCTGATTGAATTTAGGTTTATTGAAAAGCTTAGATAATAATAAAGTAATTGTCACGCCAAAAGGCGGTACCATTGAACATAAAACCTTAACTGCCTCCGGCTGGTAAACACCTTCAAGCAATAAACCATCTGCAAACAAGCTTGCAACCTTATTGACAGGACCACCAAAATCTAAACCAACCATCGCACCCATAATTGCCCCAAATACAAACCGCGTAGAGCCTTGCATACCAATTAAAAAGCTTGTCAATTGTTCAGTTAGCCAAACAATTGGAACACCAACAACGAAATACATTAATAAACCAACGAATAAGGTAGAAATCAATGGAATGATTAGCATCGGCATCAAACCTTCTGCCCATTTTGGTACTTTTAGCTTAGTTTTTAATAATAATACGAACCATCCAACCAAGAAACCGCCAAGCATTCCACCTAAAAAGCCAGCACCAATCGAATTGGCAATAAGTCCCATAAACAAACCAGGTGCAATCCCCGGACGGTCAGCAATCGAATAAGCAATCGCAGCAGCAATTACTGGTGCCAACAGACCCATCCCTAGAACACCTAATGAAACTAGAGCATCCCAAACAGAATATGAAGCTTTATAATCAGAAATCACTTCGCCACCGGTTAAATTTCCAATAGCGATTAGCAAACCAGCAGTAACGACAAGTGGTAACATATAGCTAATTGCCGTCAATGCATGTTTTTTTAATTGTAAATTACCCATCCTTTTTCCCTCCATACATTTCTTCAATTTTATTAATTAATGCCTTTGGTGATTTTATAACTGTATTCGTCGGTACCTCAACAACTGGTTTCCCCTTAAAGCGTTCTTTACCCCCAATTTTTATATCTGCTGCAATAATGACTACATCTGCTTCTGCAATATCTTTAGCTGTTAACTCATCTTCCGTACCAATGGTACCCTGTGTTTCAATATGCACAATATGACCCAAATCCTCCCCAGCCTTTACTAGCGATTTTTTAGCAATATAAGTGTGCGCAATTCCTGACGTACAAGCTGCAATACCTACAATTTTCATTTACTTCACCTCCTCCATATCATTCTTTTGGTAATGTCACACGTAACGTTATAAATTCAGCAATTTTTGCTTCTTCATCCAGTGCTCTGAGTGTTTCAATAAAATCTATCTCCATTAATTCTGTCGCCAACGCACTCAACATTTTTAAATGAACATCACCTGCATTTTCTACTGGCACCATTAGTGCAAAAGCATCTGTAACTAAGCAATCATCTAACGCCGGCCAATCGATACCACTGTTTAAACGAGCATATATAATTGCGGGTTGAATAATCGTAGAGCATTTCGCATGTGGAATTGCAATGCCATTCGTAAAGCCCGTTGAAGCTTCCTCCTCTCTTTCAATGAATTCCTCAAATAATGCACTATCATTATTGGCGATTCCAATTTTTACGGCATGACCTGCAATCAATTTAAGCGTCTCATCCCTTGTACTAACATTTAAATTTAATAAAATATTTTGGCTCGTAATGTTCATCACGATCAATCCTTTCAGTTATTCTGCTATATCCGTATTATCTAACGGCTCAAACTAAAAAAAAAGATAAGCAATGACCAATTTAGAACGGTAACAATCAAAAAAAATAATTCGATCATTTCCTCAACTAATATGGAATTTGCTATCTTTTTTTATTATTTATTATCATTTACAATTAATTTACAGAGGGTATTAATTTTTTTATTGAAGGAGGGGAATATGTTACCATTTAAACGTTTGGATGATTTATTTATTTTACTATCAAAAGCTAATTCTCCTTTAACTGTCACTGAATTAAGTAAAATCTTAAGCATTTCATCCAAAACATTACGAAATGATATTCGATTGATTAACGAAGTGATTAATCAGCAAAATATTAATATTCAACTGATTAGAGGCAAAGGGTATCAATTTGATTCCAATTCTGATCAAAGAACAATTAAAGCATTGAGCCAAGAAATTATACAACAGCAAGCCGAGCATCACGATTTAGATTCTCAGGCGGACCGTATCTTATATATTTTTTCACTTTTGCTTTATGCCAATTCTCCCATCAGCTTCGACACACTGATGGCAAAAGTCGGTGTATCAGAAAGTACACTATATTCTTATTTAAAAATCATGCGAAAAAGCCTAAAGCCTTATCATTTAAAATTGAGTAATCGAACAAATATCGGTATTTCGATTAAAGGTGATGAGCAATCAAAAAGAGAGATGATTTCAAACTATTTTATTGATAAAAATTTTTCTGATTATGTTGCCAGCTATACTCAAATTGAACAAAAGCTTTTTCACGATATTAATTTAGAAAAAATTGCTATTACTTTTTCCAAACACTTCAACCAGTCAGAATATCCAATCTCTGATTATAATCGTAAAAATATACTATTTCACTTGGCTCTCAGTATTTCAAGAATTATTCATTATCATGAATTAAATGATTTTTCATATCCATCTGTCAAATTAGCGAACTCGCTTGCCAGCAAATTTCAAAAAATGATAATTGAACTGGAAAATGCATTCAGTCTCATCTTCCCATCTGCAGAATGCAATTATTTATCTTTTCATTTATTAATCAACGGATTCAATGGTCCACAAGAAAGTGATAATCAAGAAATCATCTTGTATAATGAAAAATTATTAGAACTAATTGATAAATTCTTTCAATATCAATTTAATTTAAGCACTGATCAAGCGCTCAAAGATGATTTATTTTTGCATCTTCGCTCTATAATCAACCTTTCTCAATATGGTAGAACATTAAAAAATCCCATGCTCAAATCAATAAAAAATGATTTTTCATTATCATACGATTCGGTACTTACTGCAACTATTAAGCTAAAAGAAAAATTTAGTTTTAATCTTACTCCAGATGACATTGGTTATCTTGCCTTGCATGTCGAAAGTGCTTTAATTAGAAAAAAAGCCAATAAATATGCTAAAAATAAAGTCATTTTGGTTTGTGGCAGTGGTCGAGCTACTAGCAAATTAATAGAGGCAGAATTATTATTCTATTTGCCAGAAATTGACATTATTCAAAAGCTATCGCTTGCTGAATATAATCAAGTACTTAAACATAATTTAGAATGTGATTTAATTATCTCGACTTTACCACTTAAACATCCGACAATTCCGGTACTCCATATTAATTTTTCATCTTTAAATAAAGATATTAACCAAATTAAACATCGAATTGAAACAATTGAAAAGAAAAAATATGATTTAAACAGTGTATTAGATGAAAAATATTTCATAACTGAAAAGTTTTATCAAGACAAGTTCGATTTAATTAAACAACTTGGAAATAGTCTATTCAATGATCAAATTGTCGATTCTCATTTTATCGAAGATGTAATTCAACGTGAAAAAATTTCTGAAACTTATTTGAAAAACGGTATTGCTATCCCACATCCATTAACGAATAATGCATATCACACAAAAATTGCCGTCGCAATTCCCAAAGAACCGATTGTATGGAATGGTGACGGTAAAAAAGCACAAATTATTTTCTTAATTGCGCCAGCAAAATCAGATCAGGGTCAATTGGATTATTTCTTTGAAGAATTAATGCTCCTACTAGAAAACAGGCAAAAAAAGAGGCAATTGATTAGAAGTGAAGATTTTCCAACCTTTTTAAAAAGGATTAAATCATAAAAAGAAGAGCCCATTTTGTTGTGAACCCCATAAGTTAGACCAAAAATCTAACTTAAGGGGTTTTTCATATGGCAAAATATGATGCAGAGTTTAAATTTCAAGTAGTACAAGCGTACATAGATGGAAAAGGAGGGT
>JAKVKP010000006.1 GCA_022484805.1 Streptococcaceae bacterium | reverse complement strand
CTAAGGAAGCCGCCTCTTGAGACACACCCTCCATTAAATCGCCATCACCATTTAAGGCATAAGTATAGTGATCAACGATTGGGAATTCAGGCCGATTATAAGTCGCAGCGAGATGTGCTTCCGCCATCGCCATACCTACGGCGTTGGCAATCCCTTGACCCAATGGCCCTGTAGTTGCCTCAACACCATCGGTGTGATTAACCTCGGGATGACCTGGAGTCCGAGAACCCCATTGACGGAATTGTTTCAAGTCCTCAATGCCCAAATCATAGCCGCCAAGATGTAATAAGCTATATAGCAAAGCAGAGCCATGACCAGCCGAAAGTACAAAACGGTCGCGATTCGTCCAGTTACGGCTTGTTTTGGCATTAACATTGAGATGGCGAGACCATAGAACATATGCCATTGGGGCAGCACCCATTGGTAGGCCTGGGTGACCTGAATTGGCCTGTTGAATCATATCCATACTTAACGTGCGGATGGTATTTATTGCGAGTTGGTCTGTTGTGTCGAACATATCTTCTCCTTTACCGTTTTTAAATTAACGTTTTTAATTATTAATTAAGACAAATATCTTTCTACTCTTTTATTCCATAGTCCGGCAGGGACAGAAAAAATTTTGTCAAGTCTTAGTGCTAATTCAGGTGATATCTCCCTTTTACCATCGATAATCGCTTGAATTGATGATTCACTAATAGACAGTTGATTGGCTAATTCTGAACAGGTTAAATTACTTAGCTTTAAAAATTTAACCAGCATGTCACCTTGCTTTAAATCTGAATTCATCACTTTATTCACCTTTCAATAATTATTAATCGTTTACCTTCCCGTACCCAGACTGAGTTCAGTTTGATATTACGCTAAAAGATTATCATGCAGCCATTGATTCAATAGTTCAACCCATTTAGTAGCTTGGATTGGTAATTCTGGGTCACTGACTCGTAGAGTTTCTTCATTCGCTAAACTCAAACCATGATCACCCTCAGTAAAAATATGTAATTCAAATGGAATTTTAAATTGAGCTAGCGATTGAGCTAAAAGTAAACTATTTTGAACTGGAACCAATTGATCCTCATAAGTATGCCAAATAAATGTTTTTGGCATAGACTTAGACACTAATTTTTCAATTGAAAAGGATTCGAGGCTATTATTATCTAAAGTTTCAATATTTTCTATCAGCCTCAAAAAAGAAGCTTCATGTCTGAATGCTTCTTCTGTCGTAATAACTGGATAACATAAAAATAAAGCATTTGGTTTAATCTCATCTGGTTTAAAAAAAGGCGCCCATTGCTTTTCATTTTGCCAGGTTGTCGCCAAATGACCGGCTAGATGACCACCTGCTGAAAAACCACCAATAATAATCTGTTCAGGATTTATATAATAACGTGAGGCATTATCCCTGATTAGCTTAATCGAAGCGGCTAATTCAAATAGTGCTATTGGAAACCTGTGAGGAAATACACTGTAGTTTAAAATGAATACTTGATAACCATTTGCAAGATATTGTATTGCAACAGGCTCTCCCTCTCGTTGTGAAATACGTTTATAGCCACCACCAGGACATAAGATAATTGCAGGACGTCGTCTATTATTAAAATTATAATCAATGAGATAGCCTGTCAAAAAAAGCATTTGTTGAATATGGCGTTTTAAGCTCAATACGTTTTACTTCCATCCTGCTCTCCTTATGCTTTTAAACTTAAGCAAGCTGCTTTGTAATATAAGATAAGACCTCATCTGGGCTCTGACTAATATCAAGCATATTGAAAAAATCAGGATTTTCAATTAATTTCATTAGTGCTGCTATTGCGGCTAGATGTTGCTTTCGATCAATTGCCGATAAGGTGAATAAATATTTTATTTCCTTATCGCCAATCCAAACTGATTGGCTTAGAGCGGTTATAGTCAGTCCAATTTTATTAGCGCCATCTTCAGGAGAGGCATGAGGTAGAGCAACCTTATCCATGATAACCATAAATGGGCCCTCATTTTTAACCATTTGAATTATCTTGTCAACATACCCTCGTTCAATGGAATGACTCATTAATAAAGGAGCTGCTGAAATATAGATTGCTTCCTCCCAGCTTCTCACCAAAACATTAAGTTGAATATTTTCAGAGGGCAAAATATCTCTTAGTTTAATCATTCTTTTATTTTCATTGGTCCAATTTTCACTACGAAACATCGTTTTTTTTGCAGATTGTTTATTGAAAAGAATATCAATTTTATTTAATAGTTTTTCCTTATTTGTAACCTCTGTATTTTCTTCAATAATCTTGAAAAGCTTTGATAAATCAAAGGATTGTTGATAAGAAGAATTATGATGACTATATACCTCTTGAATTAGGGTATATCTTTCTTGTGTGGACATAATTGGACTAACAACAAAAACTGGTTTTTTTAGCGTATAAAGCTGAATATTTGGAACTGTTGTAAATATCATATCGTAAGGCTGCAAAAATTCGGGCACCGACTTGGTGTCAATTGGACCTAAAATTATAAATTCAGGAAAGATATTTTTGATTTCATTATAAATGATTGATGAACTACCGATACCGTTGGGACAAACAATCAATGCTACTTTTCTTTGTACTGGGTATTCTTCGTATTCTTGAATTAGCGAAGCAAAATGAATTGTTAAAAATGAAGCCTCTTCATTTGGTATAGGAAAATCCATTAAATCGGTGATTGGCTTTAATGTTTCTTTCACAATAAAAAATAAATCTGAATATTCTTTTAAAATTTTATTATGGAGTAAATTAATAATTGGAAAATAAAAAATAAGACGATAATATGCTGGCCTAAAATGACTATATAATTGTTGAATCACCGGCTTTTGATTTTTAAATCTAATACCAGATAACAATTCAAATCGTTGTACAATTCGCTCTACTAGCCCCATAATAATGACATAATCAGATGACTCATCTGAACTATTGCCGATTGAAATTCCTAAAACCCATGCACATAAATAATAATTGGCAAGCTCACTATCAATATTGAAGTCTGCCAACAGTTCTTTAGAAAAATGATATTCCTTTAAGCGATTCAAATTTGAAAAATGATTAAGGTTATTTTGAAATTCTGAATCATACTGCCACTTATTTTGAATTCTGGGCAATATTAAAAGTAGACTATAGACAAATTCATTTAAACGATTTTCTACTAGATTTATTTGATATTTATTCATTAAAAATTTCAAGGTCATTTCAAGTTGCTTTTTACCTTTAATTGCTTCATTTTCAATAAAAAAATTATAAAAAAATGCTTGTGGTGATTTTGAAAAATCATTAATAATCATTTTCATCAATTGATATCTGATTTCTACTTCTTTTCCAACAATAAAATACCCTTGCTTACGATTATAATTAATTTCAATTTGCTTATCTGCTAAGCTTGCCTCAACTTTTTTGATATCATTCATAAAGGTTGTTTTGCTAATTTGCAAGGCATCTAAAAAATGATCCATGGATAGATAGTCGTCTGAACGATAAATTAATAATAAAAAAATATATTTCTCTCGTTCTTTAGAGCTCATTTCATACGATACAAATAAAGACTCACTTAAAAAGAGATTAACCCAATATTTACGACTCTCCAAAGGTAATTCAACTAAACGATCATTGATTGTAATTATTGCAAGGCATTCTTTGTTAAGAAGCTCGTTGACCTTTTCAATAGAATATTCAATTTGATTTTTAGCTAGTGTTGTAATAGCCATGAGCTGATCAAGTTCAATTGTTGGCTTGGAGATTAGAATTTCCATGATGATTCTCGAACGTTCATCAAGCATTTTTTTCCCTCACTTCAAAGATAAATCTATTTAGCGTATTTTTTAATTTGCTTTCGAAGCGCTTTGGCATTAGCGCCGATTTCTGATTTTGTACCTTTAGTCAAAAGCGTGCCAATACCAATGCAATCCACACCAGCATTTAGCCAATCTGGTAAATTTTCAATGGTAGCTCCACCAGAAGATAATACTAAAATGTCTGGCAACGGTGTTTTAAAAACCGTAACAAGCTGACTACCATAAAAATTGGAAATTGGGAAAGCTTTGACAAATTCAACACCACTCTCTAAAGCGGTTACAATTTCAGTAACTGAGGTACAGCCTGGTATATATGGAATCAAGTAACGATTGCAAAGCTTGGCAACATCAAGGCTGAAACTTGGTGAAATAATAAATTGTGCACCATTCAAAATCGCATTCCTCGCAGTTTCAGAATCCAAAACAGTTCCTGCACCAATTAAAATTTCATCGCCATAATAGGCTGATAATTGGTTAATTATTATCCCAGCATTGCGGTTAGTATAGCTGATTTCTAAACAGGTAACTTCTCCCTCCAAGCATCCATCAACGATCTCTCTTGCACGTTCAAATGTCTCCACCCTAACAATTGCCATTAGCTTTTCATCTATTAATCGTTCAATAACATCTCTTTTTTTCATTATTATGCCTCGCTTCTTAGAACTGTTCAACCTCTTGATAATTTTCAATTATTTTTTCAATTTCTTGCAACTTAGCTGTATCCTCTAGGGGCAACACAGGACGTCTGGCATTGCCTACGGGGTAATTGATTAACTTTAAAGTATATTTTAATATCGAGGGTACCGTTGCAAATTTAAGAATACGTCTAAATTCATTAATACTGTCTTGGTACGCTCGAGCTTCAGCAATTCGATTTTCGAGATATAAATTATAAATATTGGTGTCTGTTTTTGTCAATACGTTAGAGGTCGCTGCGACAGCACCTTTTGCCCCTATTAGTAAAGCGTCCAAAATTAAGGAATCTGAACCAACAAGTACTGTAAAATCCATTTCTTGAGTCACTTTAACATAAGATTGAATATTATCAATGTTACCACTACTATCTTTAATACCAATAATTTTGGGGTGTTTAGCCAATTGTGCAACCTGCTCAACGGCTAGACTGCAACCAGTATTTTGTGGAATATTATATAAGATAATTGGCAGCTCAGATAAATCAGCAATTTTTTCATAATGTGCAATGAGTTCATCATGACTCAAATGAATTAAATATGGTGTAATAATCGAAACTGCATCTACGCCAATTTCGGCCATTTGATGGTTCAAAATGCATACCTCATCGGTTGCGATACCACCGGTTCCAGCAAAAACAGGTACTCTTTTAGCAACTTCTGAAACAACAATTTTTGCAAACTCAACTTTCTCAGCTTGGGTTAGCGCATAGAATTCACCATTTGTGCCTAGGATAAATAACCCTGCAACACCACCATCAATTAATTTATTTACTAATTTTTTTGTTGATTCTTTATCAATTTTACCGTTCTCATCGATGGGTGTCACCATCGCAGTAATAATTCCTTTTAACTCTAATGTCAATTTACTACCTCCTTGTCTCTAGTCCTGAATTAACTTTTCAACAGCTTTTCCAAGCGCGCCACCGGGATGCCATAAATAATAATCCTCAAATGTAATTTTTGCTGCCTCCTGAAGTAAAATAGACAAGCATTGCAAAATTAAAATTTCTACTACTATTGATAATCGGGGTGGTTTATTTAAATAGTCACCTTCTTGATTCACACCAGCAAAAATAAAAACATCTGTATGCTGAGCTAACCAAGAATTTATACCGCCACTGATGCTAATTGTTTGAATACCAATTTTTTTGAGAGCTTGAATTGTATTTTTTAATTCTTCTGTTTCGCCGCTATTGGATATTGCAATGACCACATCATTTTTTTGAACTTGACCAGCAGAGCCGTGAACAGCCTCTGTTGCATCCAGAGTATAAGCTGGTGTTCCCGTTGATGAATAAAGAGCCGCAGCATATTCAGCAACATGACTTGGTTTGCCAATTCCAGTAATATGAACTCGACCACCTACTAATTTAGCCTCTGTTATAATTGTTTTTGCCTGCTCCAAAGCTACTTTATCAATTTTTGAAACAAATTCATTCACTTCTTGAGAAGTGATCTCAATATATTTATCTAATGCTGCTTTCTCTGACATTACGCTTCTCCTTTATTTTTCATTGATAGTCTAGTAATAAATGATATGGCTAAGCGTAAGTACTCAACCATATCATTCATCAAATTGCTTCTATAATCCAAACAGTTTTAAAACGTTGTGTAATAAAATACCAACCGTATTATAATCAATATTTGGAAAAGTTGATCCTGAAATACCAAGCGAACCATAAAGCGGATAGAGGACAGTAGGTAAAAATGCGAGTAATAATCCAATCACAAATGAACCTGCAACAGCACCTCTCCATCCACCCGTAGAATTGCCAAAGACTCCTGCAGTTCCACCTGAAAAGAAACAAATATGAGCGGCTGGAATAATTACAACTGGAAATTTAAAAGTAACCATTAATAAAACACCGAGTAAGCCAGCAGTATAAGATGTAACGAAACCGACAATCACTGCAGTTGGTGCAAACGGAAAGACAGTTGGTACATCTAATGCAGGTCTCGAATTTGGAATAAACTTCTCAGAGATTGATACAAATGCAGCAGTAATTTCAGATAAGAACATTCGAACCCCAGTCATTAAGATTGACATTCCTGCCGTAAAGGTGAAGGCTTGAACGAATGGAAAAACAAGCCAATGTTGTGTACCAGCTAGCTCTTGAGTTACTGCCTTGCCTGCTTTTAAAGCAGATAGGTAAAATAGAAATAACATAACAACAGCAACACCCATTAAAAAATCACGGAAAAATGATAGCCATTTTGGAAAATTAATCTGTTCGGTAGTTTTATCCTTATGTTTTCTAAATAGGAGACCGATAGCACCAGCCAATGCATAACCAAACATATTGAAATGGCCAATCGCTGTATCATCATTACCAGTGATTCGACGCATAAAGGGTTGACAAAGCTGAGGTAGAGCCGCTGAACAAAAGCCTAAAATTATACCACCAATTAGAATAGCAGGAATATCTGCAACCTGATGTGCTTTAAGAATGAGTGATAAAACACAGGCAAAAAAGAGGCTATGCCCAGTTGTAAAAAATATATTTTTAAATGGCGTAATTCTTGCAAACACCAAATTCATTAAAAAGCCCAATATTAATGTACAACTGGTAACAAAAGCATATTGACTTTGAGCAAGTGCAGTTGCTGCTTCTGGTGAAGCAACCACACCAACAATATTAAAGCCTTTTTGAAAAAGTGTATTAAAATTTTGCAAGGCACCCGTCATCAGGGCGCCACCGGCACTAAATACTAAAAAACCAATAACTGTTTTAAATGTACCAGTCAATACCTCTGTGATATCTTTTTTTTGAGCTAATAAACCAACCATTGAAACAACACCCAGCAAAACCGCTGGTGTACTTAAAAAACTAATCACAAAATCCATTTTGTTTTTCCTTTCGCAGTAAATTAAAGAATTTCTTCTAGTTTTCGTTTAATTTCATTTTTGTCAACAATATTATTAATTCCGATAATTTTTTGAGGTAAATTTTTCGCTTTTAATTCATCAGCAACATCTATTAAAGTAATAATCAAATCACCAGAAAATCCTGGCACAGCGTCCAAAGAGGAATGTTCAACCTCAATTGGATAATTATTTTCACGAATAACCTCGTTTACCTTTATTTTTAACATTAAACTAGAACCAACACCTGCTCGGCAGGCAATAAGTGCTTTATGCATAATTACATCTCCTTTTCATAATTTTCTAGAAATGAAAACATTTCTTCTGGGGTTTGAACTTCTTCAATCAAATTTAAAAACTTTTGGTTACTTAATAACTCCGCTAACTCTGCTAAAACCGCGATATGTGAATCATTATCTGGGGCGCTCAAGGGAAATAGGAATTTCACTGGATCATTGCTTACATGTCCTGAAATAACTGGTGATTTTAAGCGCGTAAATCCAATTGCCAATTTCTTCGCGCCATTTTCACTAGGTGCATGTGGCAGGCAGATATGCTTTGTGATAACAATGTATGGTCCAGTGTTATCATATATCTTCAATATTTCATTTTCGTATGCTTCTGTAATTGCACCATCTAAAAGCAATGGTTCTACTGCAATTTTAATTGCATCTTTAAAGCTTAATGCTGCTTTATCCAATTGAATATAATTTTTTTTCATTAGTTGACTCAACAAGTGTGCTCACCTCATTTATAAATTAGTAAGAATTCTCGAGATTCTGTCCTATGAATTCAATTTAACTGATAGCGCTTACAAAAACAATAACGATTCCGTGCTATTTTTTTTAGTGATTTGTAAAAAATTGTACTGGTAAGGATAAATTGGATAATTAATCTCTCTTAGTCTTCCCATATTTTTATTAAAGGATAGTTAAGCCAAAAACCTTTAAAATTCTAAGAAAATATTTTAATTCTTTGCTAAATTGAGATTTTTCTTCCCATTCACTGTGTATTTTTCCTAACACCAAAGTATGGAACAAGTATGAATAGAGACTTTATTCATTACTAGTATTCTTTTTTAATAAACATCGATTAAATATCTAAAGACCAATTATTATTTAACTCGCCAAAAAAGTAGCCTGAATTAATCGAATAAAATTAAAAATAGTTACTAACTTTCAATAAAAAAAGAACCCCTCCAAATGGAAGAGTTCTGACAAAAATTATAAAAATTTATTGCTAATTGCCCCGTTTTGCTTGGCGTTCGGCACGTCTTGCTGCACGTCTTGCCTCCGCTTCTGGATCAACTACTCGTTCTTTTCTAACTCTTTTGCTAGGCTCAACTTGAACCTCAGCTTTTAATTCTGAAGCAATCTCAGGTGCTGTCTCCTTTGCCCAACGCTTTTGAATTTTCTCAATGTCACCTGACAATGTTGCATAGTTAACAAAACGTCGTTTGGCATCTGAAACTGTTTTATCATACATCGCTTCTGCGGTATCCGGATGGATTCGTTTCAATCCATTAAAACGAACTTGTTTGGCAAAGAAGTCGCGCATGATTGAAAAATCAGGTCGCTTAAAGTCCAAAGTCATTGGTGATTTTCCTGTTTCCAATAATGCTGGATTATAGCGATAAAGTGACCAGAATCCAGAAGAAACGGCATCTTTTGCTTCTTGAAGTGTTTTGCTCATGCCACCTTTAAGACCATGTGAGATACAAGGTGTGTAGGCAATAATTAATGAAGGACCTTGATATTTTTCAGCTTCTTCAAAGGCTTTAATTGTTTGCATTGCATTTGCGCCACTGGCAATTTGTGCCACATAGACATTACCATATGTCATTGCCATCATGCCTAAATCTTTTTTAGCTGCAAATTTACCACCTGCCGCAAATTTAGCAACCGCTGCCGCCGGTGTCGCTTTGGAAACTTGACCACCTGTATTAGCATAAACTTCGTTATCCATTACCAAAATATTAACGTCAGCACCGCTGGCAATAACATGGTCGATACCACCATAGCCAATATCATACGCCCAGCCGTCACCACCAATAATCCATTGAGAAGGCTTAACAAACTGATCCCGCCGTTGATAGATTACCTGTAATTCATCTGAAAATTCCTGCTCCTCAGCCAACGCTGCTTTTAATTTCTCTGCACGTTGTCTAGTACCTTCACTTTGATCCTTATGCTGCAACCAATCTTCTAACAATAAGGCTAATTCAGTTGACACAGTTTCGCTATCAATTACTTTTTTAACTAATTTGGCTAGTTCATTTCTTTTTTGTTGAGTTGCAATATGCATGCCGTAGCCAAACTCTGCATTGTCTTCAAATAAAGAATTACTCCAAGCAGGACCTTGCCCAAAATCATTAGTTGTGTATGGTGTTACTGGCGAAGAACCACCATAAATAGATGAACAGCCAGTTGCATTGGCCATCATCATCCGATCACCAAACATTTGTGTTAATTGTTTGATATAAGGTGTTTCACCACAACCTGCACAGGCTCCTGAAAATTCAATTAATGGCTTATTGAACTGATAATGTAAAAGACTACCAGGCTTTGCGGGATTTTCTTTTTGGCGAAGCGTCATTGCAAATGCCCAATTGATTGCTTGATCTTTCATCGCATCATATGGTTTCATTTCAAGTGCTTTTCCCTTAGCTGGACATGCTTCAACACAAAGACCACAACCAGTACAATCTTCTACTGAAACTTGAATCCGATATTTAATACCGTCGGCGCCACGCATTTCGCGTACGATATAGCCTTCTGGTGCTTCAGTCATTTCTTCATCATCTGCTAAGAATGGTCGAATGGCTGCGTGTGGACAAACAAAGGCACATTCATTACATTGCGTACAGCGATCTGCATTCCATTCTGGTACTTGTAAGGCAATTCCGCGTTTTTCAAATGCCGTTGTGCCTGTTGGCATATCACCTGTTTGCATGCCATTATCAATCAAATCACCAACAGATAAATGATCTCCTGCTTGCGAATTGACTGTATTGACGATTTTAAAGACATATTTTTGTTTAGCTGTCTTTGCACCAATTTGTACTGCTTCTTTTACAGGTGCTTCAGCTGAAAGCCATGCTTCCGGTATTTCGACCTGATGCAATGCCGTAATACTTGAATCTATCGCCTTAATATTAGCTTCAACAATCGCCATTGATTTTTTAGCATAGCTATCATGTGCATCTTGTTTTAATAATTCAATTACTTCATCAAAAGGCATAATATTGGCTAGTTTAAAGAACCCGACTTGCATCGCTGTATTAATTCGACGACCTAATCCTGCTTCTTCAGCAATTTTAATCGCATTTAACGTGTAAAACTGAATTTTATTTTCAGCAATGTAGCGTTTTATTTTAGATGGTAAATGACGATCTAGCTGTTCATCATCCCAAAGCGTATTGAGTAAGAAAATACCACCTGGCTTCAAACCTTGAAGCACGTCATATTGATGCACATAATTCGCAGCATGAACCGCTACAAAATCGGCATGCTGAATGAGATAGGTTGACTTGATTGGTTCATTACCAAAGCGTAAATGTGAGACAGTCAAGCCACCCGATTTTTTGGAATCGTAAGAAAAATAGCCCTGTACATTTTGATCCGTGTGATCACCAATAATTTTAATTGCTGATTTATTTGCACCAACTGTACCATCTGAACCAAATCCCCAAAACTTTGCTTGAAAAATTGCAGAATCGGTAAAATCAAGGCTTTCACCTTCTGCCAATGATAAATTAGTTACTTCATCTTTAATACCAATGGTAAAGCGTTCTTTTGGATTGTTTTTTCTTAATTCGTCAAATACCGCAACAATTTGCGTTGGTGTGACATCTTTACTACCCAAACCATAACGACCGCCAATAATTAAAGGATGAATCCCTGAGCGATAAATAACACTTTGCACGTCTAATAATAAAGGCTCCCCATCGCTTCCGGGCTCCTTAGTTCGGTCCAAAACAGCAATACTCTCTACCGTTGATGGTAATTTTTCCAAGAAATTTTCAACTGGGAATGGTCGATATAAATGGATATTTAAAAAACCAACTTTTCGGCCCTTAGCGTTTAAGTAATCAACCGTTTGCTCGAGTGTTTGTCCAACACTACCAATCGCAATAATAATTTCGGTCGCATCTTCGGCACCATAATAATTAACCAAATCATAATTTGTACCTCTTAGCTTGTTAATTTTTGTCATGTATTTTTGAACAATTGCTGGTACTCTTTGATAATAACTATTGACGGTTTCACGCTGTTGAAAATAAATATCTGGATTTTGTGCTTGTCCTGAAGCTGTTGGATGTTCCGGATTCATTGCCCGATTTCTAAATTTTGCTAATTTTTCTTGATTAATCATTGGTTTTAAATCTTGATAATCAATCACTTCAATTTTTTGTAATTCATGAGAAGTCCTAAATCCATCAAATGAATTAATAAAAGGTAAACTTGCTTCAATTGAAGCAAGATGCGCAACTGCGGATAAGTCCATCACTTCTTGGACACTACTTTCAAAAAGCATACAAAAACCAGTAGAACGTGTGCTCATCACATCGCTATGATCACCAAAAATATTTAGAGAAGCCGCGGCAATCGCACGTGATGCCACATGAAAAACGGTCGGTAAAAGTTCACCCGCAATCTTATACATATTAGGTATCATTAAAAGTAAGCCCTGTGAAGCAGTATAAGTTGTAGTTAAGCTACCTGATTTCAACATCCCGTGGACAGTACCCGCGGCGCCAGCTTCTGATTGCATCTCAACAACTTCTAAGGTATTATCGAATACATTTAACTTGCCTTGAGCTTGCCATTCATCGACGTGTTCTGCCATTGTTGAACTTGGGGTAATTGGATAAATTGCAGCCAATTCGCTAAGTCCATATGAAATATAGGCGGCGGCTTGATTACCGTCCATCGTTTTTTTCATTGTGTTCTCCTCTATCGTGTATTACAAAATGATTACTCTATAATTAAATTTTAGGTGTTTATTAATAAAAAAGTGATGATACATCAGCAATTATACTGTCTTTCTATCGAAAAATAAACACTTGTGAAAAATGTTAATCTAAATTTATAATCAAAAAGATTGACATATTTTCATTTATTATAACGCAAAACGTCAGAAAAGCCTATAATTACAAGATTTATTTAATGATTAAAACCAAAAAAATTATAAAACAATCAAGGAGAAAAATTTTTTCACAAACAATTTAGCAAATAATCAATTTTTAACTATTATTGCCCGGTAAATTTGGTGATAACTGATTCATGCCATTTTCTAGTGTCTTTTTAAAAAACAGTGCTACGCTATTCATAATTTCTGGAAATAATTTGCATGAGGCTGTAATTAAAATACCCCCAATGACAATAATCCCTATTGTCCACCACAATCGATCTGTGTTAGCTTCCATCTATAATCTCCCTCCCTTTCCTTAGATTGCATTTCGATTAGCTCACTCAGCTACAATCAAATACATCACCTCCCAGAATGCGTTTTAATATTTGACAGATCATTAGCCAATTACTGGATTCGATATTTCGCCTTAAAAAATGATTCAATTAAGAATAAAATTACCTCCCTTTCTGAAATCATCATGTGAATTAAAAAGCTAAATATTAAGCAGCCACCAATTAAATACCATAATCTAGCAATATTGTTTTCCATCAGTAACTCCTTAATTTAGAACTTGCTTGCCCATGAAAATTCACGTTAAAGGAAGAATCCGTAAAAAAAGCGACTGGGAAATGACCTTCAATAACATAATTAATCGTTTGACCATAACTTACTGCTCCTATTTTAGAAACCGAAGCAATTTTAAATAAATCGCAATAATAATTTTTAGAATACGTTTGTATCTCTGATTCGGCCTGTTCGGTATAACCGCCATGACGTTCGATACTTGCGTTGACATCATTTTTAAAAGCATTGATATCATTAATTGCCTTACCTAATAAAGTGATACTGACTAATACTGTAATAATTAAAAGTGTTAGAAACCAATGAATAATTTCTGAAATATGATGCTCCAATCAAAAGCCTCCTAAAATTCAAAGTGGATAAAATTGCCAAACTGATTAATTTGATCAATCAATGCACAGACCATATAGCCGATAATCAGTATTAAATTAATCATTGTTAATTTGGTCGGAAACATCACAAATTTTTTCTGTTTAAAGTTGATAATTTCATCAATTGCCTGCATTAGTTGAACAGATACCGTTTTTCCCAATTCTTCAATCATCTGCTCATCAGTGGCGCCCTGAGAAATATCAAATATGACCGACATAAAAGTAACGGCATAGTCGCTGTCACTCATCGCATTTGCAAATTTTATGTATGGTTGGATTGATTCTGGCTGCTCAGTAATTTGAGTCATTAAAACACTTAGTAGCTGCTGATCAGCTTGAGTCTCAATTCTTGGTACCATACTACTTAAAATTTGATAGATACTGATTCCCTGCTTTGCTTGCATTAAATAAGGAATTACTAATCGAGCGAATTTGAAAAATTGTAAATTACGTTCAAAACGAAACCGTTGATAGCGACGCCTAATCAACAGCTCTTGGTAAAAATAGGCAATTAAGATGAACAATACAATTATGATGGCAACGATAGGATTTATTAATAATGCAGTGAAACATGCAAAAAGAAGCAAAAATATACTCAGAATCAATCTCCTTTTCTGCCAAATTAAAATATCAAAATCTGAGCGATTCATCTTGCGCAATGCTGCATAGGTTGCTTCTGTCATACTTTTAACACATAATCTGTTAAATAAATTACTTTTGCTGGACATTAAATCACTCATCTAATAGTTACCTCCGTAATTGAATCATCAAAAAATAATTGAGTAAAATGATACATAATAATTGAAAATAAACTAACATAAATAATACTGTCCACCTTGCCAACAATGGTATTTGAAAATGTTTCGATAAACCTTTGATAACCAAAGCCAAACTCGATTGCCGTAATTAGTATGAAAAAAATCAAAATTAATAATTGGCAATCTTTAAAATAATTTGATTTAGATTTTAAAAACAAGTCTCTTTTTAGTCTTAATTGATTATGATAAACCGTCATATCTTTCAATGCATTAAGGTTATCAAAGCCAATCAAAAAATTAGTTTCTAGCTGTTCCATATATTGAACAAAAATAATATCTTGATAATATTTCACTCTGATTTGATTAAATAATTCTTTTATCTCAAAACTAGCCATACCTGTTGCAATTTTGATTACAATGGGCATAAAATCTTGATATAATTCACCATTTAAACGATTCGTAACCCTTTCTAAAATTTCTCTTGGTGTTTTAGATTGATCAGACATTTGTTGTGTCATTAAATTTAACATTCGATTACGCTCATTAAAGGAGAGTATAACGTAACTTCGATAAATCACTTTTGGCAATAAGGAACGCCAACCAAATATAAAGCCTACAATAAAGCCAATTAAGGCGAGAAGCAAAGAATAAGTCAAGTAGTAGAATAGACCGCCTAATAACAGAGCGGGCATCCCTATGTATAATAAATATTCTTTATTATCCACTGGCTTTTGATAAGCCATTCGATAGGCACATAGCTGATCTGCTAAAATCAAATTACCTTTACGCCTACTAAATAATTTCATCGTACTTCACCGCCAATAATTTTTTTAGCAATCTCTTGTTTCAAACGATTTTGTAAGGGTAATCCTTCGGTCAGTGCCAATTCATTGATAATCGGTTTAGAAATCAAGTTCTCTTGATTCGTTGGAAAGATAAATTCAGCCACTCCTTTTTCCGCCATTCTTCCTAGAAAGGCAGGCGATAACTGATTGCCAGTTGAAATATAAAACTTACCATTACGAAAAATCTGTTTAAATAACGTAATATGCTGATTCATTCCAAACTCAACAATCTCTTCTAAATAACGTAACGTAGTACCTTTATAAGTCACCTTTTTGATATGAAAACCAAAATCAAAGGTGGAAACCAGATCTGACATTAATAATTTTTCGTCTAATTGATATTTACTTAAACACATACCAACGAAGCGGCGTGGAATTTTTGCGGCACTTTCAGCATGCAGAGTCGTTACAATATAATGACCGCTCATCAAGGCCTGATACATTTCATATGCCTCGGCGCCTCGTGTTTCTGATACAACCACCCAATCAGGATTATTTCGCAGGCTAGCCCGAACCAATTCATCAATACCAATCTTTTCATTAATCTGCCAAGAATAGATATCCTTATTTGGATATAATTTTTTAAGATGCATTTCTTGAACATCTTCAATCGTAATAATTTTTTCGTCCTCATTAACAAATGAAAAAGCCAACTTTTGAATTTCTGTTTTACCGCTACCAGTCATACCCGATATCACAAGATTGCAGCCAGTTTTCATAATTCCAGCTAAAAAATCTAAAATAAATGCTGGTGCAAAGCAATCTGAAAAATTTTCACCTGTGATTGCTAACTGTTCTCGCACAACCCGAAGTGAGAGCGTTGTTCCATCAGGACTTAACGAATGATGGACAGCATTCAAGCGAACATTATCATAAGCTGAATCCAAAATGGGGTGACTTTCATTAAACGCTTTGCCAACTGCATTTGAAAATTTTGCCGCAACACGGTTAATATAATTTTCAATATTTGATAAGCCTAGCTCTTTTGCTGAATAGCTCAAGCGAATATTTGGCGTTTCAACCGTCAAAAAATGACCATTCCAGCCAATATCCGTAATCTCTGGTAATTTCAGCAACCGCTCAATAAAGCCTGTTCCGATACACTCACTTAATATATAGTCTATCTTCACTAAATCATCTCGAATATACTGTCGATGCTGCCGTCTAATCACTTCTTTCAAATTCTCGCGCGCGGATTGATTAAAAAGTGCCCGAATCACCTCACTCGCATGGTGCGTAATTAAATCCTCGTAAATATAGCTTACAATTTCATCTGAAACTAATTTTGATAGATTAGCCTTAGATTCTGGTCTTATGCTTTTAGAATAATCACCTAGTTGCTTAGACAGTCCTTCCTCATTTGCAACTACGCCTGTTTCCTCAATCTCATCAATACCTTCAAATTCTGTCTCGTCATTGATAAAAGCCAAAACCTTGGCACGCTGTTTTTCTTGTTTAGAAATAAATAGAACCATTAATTTTTATCCTCTCCGCAATCAATAATGATTGTGCCTTGATATTTTTGATTCTTAGTAATGACTTTCACCTTGACACCACTAATGGCGTTTTCCTGAACACTCGATAGCGATGGCAAATATGAAAATTCTATTTCCTGCTGACTCGATTTAAAATTTTGATTACTTAAGAGTGCATCGGTAAAAGCACGCTCAAAGCCTTCTTTATCTAAGTAAAATCCCTTTGGCTCTACCCGCTCGCTATAATCCTGATGAGCAAGTATCGTGGCTTGCAGTGTTTCCTGAAGTCCTTGATTTTGATTACTCTGCCTACTATTTGAATAAGCATAAAATAATATAAAGCCTAAAAATATAAAACCTAATAACCAGGTAATCAATATTTTAATTAAATGTTGGATTGTTAACATACCTCCTAATTCTAAAGACTTGATATACTTTCTCTTAAAAACTTTTAAAAGTCTTTTAAAAAACTCTTGAATTAGCATTGCAGTTTTTTAAAAGTTTTTTCTTCAAAGTAATTACTTGCCTATCTATTACTACGTGAAAAATTCAAAAAAAGAGTTTATCAAAATTAATTGATAAACTCTTTCGTATTTTCATAAATTACTTTTGGCTATTCGTCCAAAAATGAATAAGACTTACCATTCTTTTTATAGCCTAATATACTTTCAAGATTGATATTCGTCATTGACTTAAATAAAGATTGCTCTAAATAAGGATTATCCTTACTTAGTTGAGCTAGTAAAGCCTTCATTTCAGCTCGCTTAGACTTTTTCTTATTGGGATGATTACCATTTATACCACAACCAACTTCTTCAGTAAAACGACAAGCACAATTAATAAAGGTAAGAGCATTGGCATCACGCCAATTCTTAATATGCTGTTCACGAATATAGTACATTGGTCGAATTAGTTCAATGCCTTCATAATTCTGAGAACTAAGTTTTGGCATCATTGTTTTGACCTCACCAGCATAGAATAAATTTAATAAAATGGTTTCTAAAACATCATCATAGTGGTGCCCAAGGGCAATTTTATTACAGCCGAGTGATTGTGCCTGAGCATATAAATGACCACGGCGCATTTTAGCACATAAATAACAGGGGCTGCCTTTTTCCAGTTGATAAACATAGTCAAAAATATTCGCATTAAACACAGTAATCGGAATTCCTAAAGTTAAGGCATTTTGCTTAATCACCTCAAGATTAGTTGGATGATATCCGGGATCCATCACAATAAAAGCTAAATCGAAAACAATTTTCCCATGCTGTTTTAATTCCTGAAAGCATTTAGCCATCAACATCGAATCTTTGCCACCCGAAATACAAATCGCAATTTTATCACCTGACTCTAGCAAATCAAAATCATTGATTGCCTTCACAAATTTGGACCAAATTGTTTTTCGATAAGTTTTAATAATTGATCGTTCGACTTTAATTTGTTTAGATTGTTTTTGTTCCAAGATTTTCCAGTCCTTTTTGAATAAGCCAGCTTAATTGATTGCTTAAAATTATTTTTAACGCTAAATTCAATCACTCGAAAATTCACCAAAAATAATAGCGAATAGTAATAAAAGTAATTATTAATAAAAGTGAAGGTAAGATATTTGAAACTCTAATTTTTATAATAGACATTAAATTCAAGGCAATTGCAATAATCAAAATACCACCCACTGCAGAAATTTCTGGCATCAAAGCTTCAATTAGGGAATTTGGCAATGCCTTACCAATCAAATTTGCAAATATCGCAATTAAGCCTTGATAAATAAAAACCGGTCCGGCCGAAAAAATAATGCCACTTCCCATAGTAGAGGTTAAGATAATTGCGAGTACACCATCCATTACTGCTTTCGTAAATAAAATTGTATGATTATTAGCAATTCCACTTTGAATCGCACCAATAATCCCCATTGAGCCAATTACAAATAATAATGTTGCCGTAACAAAAGCCTCTGAAAATTGACCATTGGCGTGACCAATTTTATTTTCTAAATAATCTCCAAACCGATGAATTTGAGTTTCAATTTGCCAATATTCACCCAAAATGGCCCCTAAACTAATACAAACTAGGACAGCGATTAAAGCTTCAGTTGACATCGCCATCTGAATCCCCAATACTAAAATACCGATACCCATTACCTTAGTTACACTATCTTTCATATTAGCTGTCATTTTCGTTAAAAACAGACCAAGCCAACCGCCTAAAATAATGCCAATTGCATTCACGGCAGAGCCTGTCAGTACACTTACCGTCATCCCATAACCTCTTTCATAATTCAATAAGTTATTTTATCATAAAAATATCTGAAATATTGCTAAATATTTTTCATTAGGTTAATTTCAATAAGGGATGGATGATTATGAAGCTCAAAAAATTAAAACTTCTCGATTTTTTGTCAATAAACCCACTTTGCTTTGATTGATTATTAATTGTTTAAGCGTTATTATTTTTGATAACTTGATTACTAAAATTTCAGGATAGAATGGGGTAACTTTCATGATACAAAAGTATCGATTTATTATTTTAATTTCAAGTATTGTCGTTTTATTGGCTGGTTATCTCTTAACAGTCAATTTAATTCCAATTCAGGATTTAGAAACTTCTCAATTATCTCACCAACAGAAAATTGAATTATTAAACGAACTGGCTATTAATTATCCACTCGGTAATAAATTAATTATCCTAGGGATTATCATGTGTAGCATTTCAGCGATTATCTTCGGATATAATTGGTTACTAGCAAAATTTAAAAAATAGCCACAGTCAAGGAGCAAATATGGCATTAAAAATTGAAAAGTTATTTGAACAGCAGAAAATTAGCTATAAAAAATACCAGCACCAACCAGTCTTTACTGTTGATGAGGCAAAAGCACTCGTTTTTGATGAAGCGATTTTAGAAATCAAAAATTTATTCTTAAGAAATAAAAACAAAGCGCATTATTATCTTTTTTGTGTACCGGCTAATCGACAAATTTCAATTACTGAATTGGCACTAATCGCTCACGAAAAACAGCTTAGTTTCTCCTCCGATGATGATTTGTTTAGACTACTTGGCGTACACAGCGGTTCAGTATCATTATTAAATATTATTAACGATGAAGCAAAACTTGTAAATTATTATATTGATCAATCAATTATTAGGCATCCTCAGGTCGCTTTTCATCCTAACCGAAATGATCAAACCTATGTTTTCAACGGTCAGGAAATTCCTAAGCTCATTCATTATTGTTCGATAGAGCACTATCAATTATTTTAATTGCATCAATAATTCAAGATAAACATTATTAAAATAGTCAAACAAACAATAATATGTTATTTTAAATTAAATATTTATATTAAAAGAAACATCGACTCTGAGCAGCATGGTAACCATTAAGCAAAATAATGAAAGGAATTTATGATGTCTGATACAAAAACAACTTTAAGGCTAAATGAATTAGAACCTGAATTAATTCAATTTATTCTAACTAAAAATCCTACTTATACAGCCGATTTCGAATTAACATTTCAACAAATATTAAACTATCGTTATGCCTTTATTAATCAACTTTTAAACGATGAAATTAAAGCAACTGAAACTTTTAACGAAAGTTATCACAAAGAAATTGAAAATAAAAAATTTCAAACGAAAAATTTAAATAAATCCTTTGATAAGCAAGTCACCTTTGGTGATAAGGTCTCTGACAAAATTGCACAATTTGGTGGTAGCTGGCCATTCATCATCAGTTTTATTATTTTCTTGGCACTGTGGATTCTATTCAATGCAACTGGATTACTTTTTAAACCGTTTGACAAATATCCCTTTATCTTATTAAATTTAGCTCTATCCTGTCTTGCCGCTTTACAAGCACCTATCATTATGATGAGTCAGAATCGTCAATCTGTCCGTGATCGAATTGAGGCAGACAATGATTATGAAATTAATATCAAGGCAGAAATTGAAATTGATTCATTACATCAAAAAATGGATTACCTAATGACTACCAAATGGCAGCATATTATTCAATTGCAGCAGTTGCAAGTTGAGATGCTAACGCTTCTTCAACAAAACAACGAATCTAATCAGCAGCATACAAAATAAAAAATAGCACTATAATATAAGCATTAGACCGATTCTTTTTGTGAGTTCACGAGACTTTCCTAGATAGAAACATGAACTCGCACTAAGAATTGTTTCTAAATAATCATAAGTTTATAATTTTTCATTTCAATAAACTAGCTCTCAAAGTCTTCAGTGTTTAAAATCTCAATATATTCAATTTCTTCAATTAAAACTTTCTGCTGTGTCGTTAACCAAACCGAGTCATCCCCAAAGCCTTCAATTCTACCTGATACATAATTTTGCAGCTGACCTTCTATATTCTTAATTCCTACTTGGATATTGATTAATTTATTCTTTGTAAAGGCAAATTCTAATCGCTGATAAATTTCATTTTCACTCAATGCATTGTGCTTGAATAATGAATATTCATCCGCAATTCGATCTTCTTGCAAGGCTGAGGTGTGCTCTGATAAAAACATCCCTTGCCACTTCATCATCCCTCTATCCTGATAATCTTTGATTAGCGGATCGCTGGCGATTATCTCGATTCTTGACTTTCTTGACATCTTTCACCTCCTCTGCTCCTTCCATGCCATCCGTACCACCGGCATGGCCACCTACTGAATTAGCTCTAGATAGGCTGGTGCCAAAGTCTTGTAGACTAGCCGCCTTAAAAATGCTGGTAAAGCCATATTTCAAACGAATTTCATCGACTGCCTGATCTAGCTTCTCATCTTTAATCTGCGTTGTAGGATCCGAAAATAAATCCAATTGTAATTCATCAGTATAAATTAAATGACCAAGTGAAATCCCAATCTGACGTATTTTAGAATAACCATTATAAAATTTTTTAAAAAGAAGCTCGGCTGCTTGAATAACTGTTGCTGTTGAATGAGTTGGTGCTATTTTTAACTGTCGTGAAAAGCCACGATCACGTTCACCTCTGGCATAACCAACATATAAATGAATAATAGCAGCCTTTGCCCCTCTTCTGCGAACTCTTGATATCGTCTGTGCAACCTGTTCTTTTAAAACTAACAAAAATTCCTTAGCACTATAATCCTTGGGTAGTATTTGATTATTGGATAGTGAATTTGACTTTGGATAATATTTATTTTTAACAATTGTTCGATCAATACCATTGGCATGATGATAATATTCTAAACCAACGATACCAAATTTTTGATACAATTGATGGAAATCACAATTTGCAAGATCTCTGACCGAAAGAATACCCATAGACGCAAAGCGTTTCGCCATTCGACTACCAATACTCCAAAATTCAGTAATTGGCTGAATGAACCAAACTTTTGTTTCAATATCTGCATAAGTCCATTGTGCCCTCATTGTTCGATTATGTTTAGCTTCATTGTCCATTGCTAATTTAGCTAAAATCACATTATCACCTATACCAACCGTTACATAAAAACCAAGCTTCCGATAAATTGCTAATTGAATTTCTCGAGCTAGCAAATCGCGTTTTTGATATCTGCTAAGTGCATCGTCTGGATAAAAATAATTTAATGAGGCAGTTACGTCCAAAATCGTTTCATCAATTGAATATGGATGCATATCAATTGGAGATGTAAAATCTTTAAAGATTTTATTGACCTTCATATTTTCCTTAACATAATAACGCATTCTCGGTGGCACACGATAAAAATCAAGCGCTGAATCATAAGTTGGAAGTGGGACTTTTCGAGCCTCTGCAATCGCAATTTCTTTCTTAAATTGATTTGAGATTGGCAAATCACGACCACGCATGACATTTGTTACACCAAAATCATTTTTAGCAGCCGGTGAGGCTGCGAGTACTAGACCACCTCTACTTGTATTTTCTGCATGTGACAAAACAACCAACCGTGTCTGGAGCGGATCCAGTCCTCGTGCGACACATTCACAGCTCGCATAAAATGATTTAACATCAATCATAAAAATATCTTGAATTTTTTCTTTTGTATAATCAAAATTAGACATAAAGGTACCTCATTTTAGCAATTAAAGGATTTTCATTTCAATAATATTGAAACAGGTATAAACAAATTATAACTAGAAAAAATTAAAAATCAATAGAAAAGAAAAAAACACCTCACTTGAGATGTTAAAATCATTTTTTAAATTAAGAAGATTGCTACTATAAAATCTTTGAAATTAAAAAAATAGTGATTTTGAAATTGGCTACTAATTCAACGTACAAATATCTTCTTTGTTATTAACCTTAAATTGTTGGTAGTCATCCGAATTTTTTAATTCATCCGTTAAGGTAATTTTATTGATTCTCTGATTACCATATGTTGAAAAATAATAGCTTTGGCTTTCAGAGCAGATATAGGCAGAATAGCAGGTATAATCTGAATGCTGATTTTCTGTGATGACAATACCTTGAGGAATACTAACCGATTCTAAAATATGATGCGCTAAGCTGACCGCCTCGATTTCATTTTTAGGTTTAAAAACATTATTTTTTAAAAAGGCAGTTCTGACAAATCGAGATGGTGGGGTAAAATCACCTGGTAAGCCAAAAGTACCAGAGCCTTGACTAAATGGTCGAAGTGTTTTACTAAGAAATTCAATCGGCTGATGTTGCTGTGGAGATACTGACAAATAGTTTCTCAAATTCGTTTCATGCCAATTATAATCTGGACTATTAGTCATCACACCAATTGAATTATCAATAATATCTACACCATCTTGTTTCGGCTCAATAATCAAACTTTTTCCAGAAGTATCTGAAAAAATAAAATGTAATGGTGGAACTTTATTCAATGTTGAATTCGGATCATTCACAATTTGCAATTCATTTTCAAATAATCGAGCTACCTCATCCAAATCATTGGCTAAAGCCAAAATGACCGGAATCACCTTATCAGGGGAAACATTAATTTTTCCCTTTTTTTGTGCATCATGATACACAGCAAAACCAGGAAAATACAGTGTTGCTCCTGTTAAACCGTGCTCATTTACGCCATCAAAAAGAATTGGGCTATTGTTGCCCACTTCTCCCATTCCAAGAAAAGCATATTTTGACTTTATTTCATTATCAGTTGAGTATGATGTCGTGAAATTTTTATTTTTAGGTACAAAAACCACTTGCTCCGCCATCTCAATCATAAAGTCCATTGTTCGAGATAAAAAATGTTTATTATCTTCAGTCTCTAGTGTAAAACTACTGCAACCAATCATAACGTTCTCCTTACATATTAATACTATTAATAACAAAATCATTATAATACAGCCACCCTAGACAAGCTAATATTTGCTATTTTTATTATTCATATTTAACTTTTCCAAAAGTAGAACTAATTATGTAAGCGTGTACCACTCGAAATTAAAACTGAAGTCTAACACTGATATTTTCATAGGTCTTAGCCAGTATCGCTTGTATCTTATTTCTAGCTTCTAATATTTTTTGGCCTTGTATTACTGATAGTGGCTCATTTAAAACAATTTCAACCTTAATGCTAGTTCCTGTTTTATAAATATCGTATCTCAAATGATTCGCCAAGCTACCGAAATTAGTTTTGATAGTTTGATCAATCATTTTTTTGATTCTAGAATCCTTAGTAGTCCCCTTTGATAATTCGATAAATGAGCTAATCAATATCTTGATTGGTTCCTTCACCGAAACCAATGAAAGAATTACCGTAATAAAGAAATCACCGGTATAATGGAGAAAGCCTAACGGACCATTTATATCAATTGTTAATAAAATCAATACGGCAATACCGATACCAAGCGACTGAATACCATCAATCAAATTAGACTTTGATTCAGCATTTAAAAGCACACTCACCTGATTAATTTTTTTATTTTGTAAATGGTTAAAAAAACCTAGACCAAAGCATAAAATAACCATCAAGATGGTATACGGTAAAACTGGACCAAGTTGCATAACAGACCCAGTTCCATCAAGAAAATATGCTGAAGCTGATTTGAAAGTTGTCCAGACAGAGGTTATTAATAAAAAAATAACCAATAAAGATTTCAAAATCGCATACAGAGGCTCAAGGAAAAATAAGCCATCTGGATATGTTTTAGTTTTTTTATGGCTGTAATTAGAAATCACTGCTGCAAAAATAAGCGAAATAAACGCAATTAAAGAAAAAAAGAAATCTAAAAATAAAGCTTGAAGTCCCGTTGTTTGATATGCCCAAAATCCTGCACCAGCAATAATAAAGTTAACGAATGCGCTAATTATTAATGATTTTTTTTCAATTTGTTTTTGTGTCATCTATAAATTCCTATCAATCTTTCTAAGTATTTGATCTAGCTGTCGCTTTTCGATATCTGTTAAAAAAGTAAGCGATTGATCGTATAGCTCTGCCATCAATTGATAGCTTGCAGCAAAATAAGCTTTCATTTCAGAACTCAATCTTAAGTCGATTACCCGTTTATCCTCCTTAGATGGCGTTTTAATCACATAGCCTAATTCAATAAACTTCGTCATAATCTGTGTCGCAGCTGCTTTAGAAATTTGGGCTTTTTGGGCAAACTTCGAAGAGGTAGGCTCTGGCATGGTATAGATTAAATCTAAATAATATTCATCACGTGCTGACAGACTATGCTGTGCAGCTAATTGATGATTTTCTTCGTAATATTTGGTCATGAACTTATCATAAATTCGATTAAAAATAGATACTGAATTTTCCATATAATCTCCTTGACATCAAAATGGTTAACTTACTTAACTATTTTAGCAAGGTAATCTAATAGCGTCAAATAAAATTATTGTAAAAAAACAATTATTTAAGATATTATAAAGAATAAAAACAGTTTATTATTTGTATATTTTGAAGGAGCTCGAATGAAAGCACTCTATTTTAATCGATTTGGTGATAGCGATGTTCTAGAATATGGCGATATAAAAATACCGAACATTGGCGAAAATGATGTTTTAATTAAGACAGAATATATTGGACTTAATTTTGCCGACATTTATCGTCGACGTGGCAATTATCATATTGAAGATAATCAACCATATATTAACGGCTACGAGGCCAGTGGGCAAATCATTAAAGTGGGCGCTAACTTAAAGGAAAATTTATTGGGAAAATCTGTTCTCTTTGTCGATGTCCCATTTGCCAACGCAGAGTATGTTAAAGCTCCTAGTGACCATCTCATCATGCTACCGAATGGTATTGATACAAAAAAAGCGGCAACAATTGGTCTACAAGGTCTAACAGCAGATTTTTTGGCAAATAACCTTGGGCAAAACAAAGCGGCTGATAATGTTTTCATTACAGGCATTAGTGGTGGTGTGGGACAGCTTTTATCACAAATTCTTTCAGCAAAAGGCGTATATGTTTCTGGTTCTGTTTCAAGTAAACTTAAACAAAAGGCAGCTTTATCGCTGGGAGCCAACCAAGTCTATCTGAATTGCGACAAAGCAATTTGGCAGCCCAAGTTGATTAGCAAAGTAGATACAGTCTATGATGGTGTTGGTAGTACCTTAGCAGAAAGTATTTCATTATTGAAAAATAGAGGAAAAGTAATCTTCTTTGGTATGGCTGGTGGAAAGCCAGAAAATATTGACCTGATTGACTTGCTCACACATTCAAAAAGTATTTTAACTGGTGATCTTTGGGATTATCTGACCACGTTTGAAGAACGGCAATTTCGCAGTGAACGTTTATTCAAGTTAATTTCAGATGGTAAAATTAAAACCTCTGAACCAACAATTTTTCCTTTAAGCGAAGGTAAGGCAGCACATGACTTTTTGGAAAGTGGTAAAAATATTGGTAAAATATTATTAAAAACTGACTAAATTAATCAGCAGTCTAGTTATTCGAAAATTATGAACAAGGGAGAAATGATTGATACATTTAGAATTAATTCAAAAAGCTAAAGATCTTCAAGAAGTTCAAGCAATTTATCAAGCTTGCTTTCAACCACTCTTAGACAAATATCAGGATTTTAACACCAATCCTGCTAATGAAAAGCTAGAAAGTATCCTAGATAAATTTAATGCAGCTCAGACAAAATTTTATTTTATTATTTATGAAAATGATGTTGCAGGTGTCATCCGCGTAATTACCGAGGCACAAACCGCTCGAATTGCTCCAATTTGTGTCTTACCAAACTTTCAGGGAAAAGGTATTGCCTATGAAGCAATGTTAGAAACAGAATCAATCTATTCAGAAATCAGCAAATGGCAACTTGAAACCATCCAGCAAGAGCCACATCTTGTCAGACTTTATCAAAAGCTAGGCTATCAATTAACTGGTTATGTAGAAAAAATTAACGACGCAATGTCTCTGGTTTACTTTGAAAAAAATAAATAAAACAACAAACACTCAAATAAAATGAAAAAGGACGATAAGCAGTTGTGTGCAAACTCAATTACCCTTGAGTAGCTCACGATTTAGCTCACAATCCTTTTTATTATCTACCTTTACGTCTTGAAAATTTTGCCATAATTAAAATAATAGCGGTTGGTACAACGACGCCAATTCCAAATAAAACCTCATGAATAATATCAAATTGAATCAATAATAACAAAAATGCTAGCCAAAACATGAAAAGACCTAGCCAATGTCCAAGCTTAAGTTTGCCGACATTCGGACTTTTTCTACTATTGTTTTGCCGATAATTTTCAATCAGTTGTACCCACTTAGGTCTAAATAATTGACTACCAATTATGATAAAAATAATAATCATTAAAATGTTAACATAATCCTTAGTTGCCATCAGTACCTCCGATTCCAAGTCTACTTTATATTAAGTATAACAGGATTTCATTAAATATAAAAAGTATTCAGCATAAAAAGATAGGATAATGATTACTTAATGTTAATACATAAAAAGTGTTCTATAATGAAATCGCACTTTTATTTGCAAATAAGCCAATCTTTCTGGGAAACATCGGGCATTCTGGCGAAAGTCACTCTGATATTGACAAATAAGCCAATCTTTCTGAGAAACATCGGGCATTCTGACGAAAATCACTCTGATATTGGCAAATAAGCCAATCTTTCTGGGAAACATCGAGAAATTCGTCGAAAATCACTCTTTTATTTGCATGAAAGTAATTTTAAAACTACCGCGCATTCAGGGCAGGCTTGAACAATACAAAACGGCAGTTGTCCGAAGTAGGCTGTCAAACATCCATGTTGATCTTTTAGTCAAAAAAAGTAACCAACCGAAGATTGGCTACTAATACTCGTTATTTATGTCTAGCTATTAAAGCTATATCTGAAAGCTGTACTTACACGTTGGCGAATTGGGGTAATTGCTTCTTTAATTGCCCAATATTTATCAACAAAGGTAACAATAAAGCTTTCTTTATATTTGGGTGGTGCAATGGTTGCCCCCCACATATGCTTGACAATAATATCTGCTTCAAGCAAAGAAATTGTTGTAATTTTTTCAGCATTTTTTAGAGCAATTCGTGGGTGCATATAGGCATGACTGCCAGACTCAAATTTAGTATCACGCCAATCATAATAAAACATATCATGCAAAAGACCAGCTCTTGCGGTTGCGCGTGCATTACCTCTAAATAATTTTGCTAATTTGTAACTAGTATATGAAACATGGATTGAATGTTCTAAACGAGTAGAATAATGATGCTGTACAAATTGATCTAATCGTTTAACTTCTTCAGTTTCTAACAATGCTGAGACATAAGTCAAATACTCTTCATCATTTTGCCAATAATTTACTTTCATTATTTACCTCGATATTTCATAGAATGGCTTCATTATACATAAATGAAAACGTTAACAGCTCTATTCTTAACAAAATTTAACTTTTATAGCCAACGAAACAATAAAACACCTGTCGCAATCGCAACATTCAATGATTCCGCCTGACCTACCATTGGAATATGTACGAATTGATCAGCCATCTTTTGAACATCTTTGGAAATCCCCGCACCTTCATTGCCCATAACCAAAAACCAATCAGCACAATTTGGAATTGTTCGATAATCAACTGAATTCGCACTCAAGGTGCTCGCATAAATTGGCACATGCCCCTTTAACTTCTGAAGCAATGGTAATAAATCAGCTTCCATAATCGGCAAATGAAAATGACTGCCCTGCATTGACCGCAAAACTTTTGGACTGTAAAGGTCAGCTGAATTTTTGGATATGATGACACCATCAACCCCCGCTGCATCAGCAGTCCGAATCATTGTTCCGACATTGCCTGGATCTTGAACATTATCTAAGACTAACCAATGTCCAGAAAAATTTTGTTCACTTGGTTGTTTTTTTCTAACAACAGCAATAATGCCTTGAGGTGTTTTAGCATCTGTTAAATCATTTAAAATTTCATCCGTCACCAGTAATAATTCCACCTGTTGTGAAAGTATTGCCGCTACTTTAGTAAGCTGATTCTCCGTTGTCACAACTAAGACCAGCTCTGCATCACTTTTAAGCGCTTCATCTACCAAATGAAAGCCTTCAATTAAATATTCCTCTTGCCGGTATTTTTTATGCGCTAATTTTTTTAATGCCTTAATTCGTTGATTTGTCTTTGAGCTAATCTTATCCAATAATTGTCTCACTTTCAGTAACCGCAAAATAATTGCCATCTGGATCTGAAAAATTAAAGACGCATCCCCCATCTGGCAGCTGAATCACTTCTCCTGTCGGTAAGCCTAATGGCACAATTTTTTGATATAGCGCAGTTATATCAGGCGTTTGAAATAAGATACTTGGCGTGTTGCCAGCAACCTCCGGTGAATTAGCCATAATAAAATCTAAATCGTACAGTACTAGTGTTAACTCGGCAAATTCACTCGGCTTAATTTCAGCAGTTAATGTACCATCAACCACCGTTTCGCTCTGAATATAAAACCCAAGCTCACGCCAAAATGCAACTGATTCAGCAACATTTTTTACATATAACATAATACTTAAAGAATTACTAAACATTTCTCGTCGCTCCTTATCTAAAAAACTTTAACATGCATGATTAAAAAACATATGTCAGATACATTTTCCCAACTTCCTAAAATTAAGCATCAATGCTAAAATTTAGGCTTATAGAGTTAACCTCTAGCAACAAGCGTTGAGAGTTAATCCATAAGCCAATTATCTTTTGTGCTATTTGTTAATAGTATACTATAAATTTTGAAATGTTTTAAGCTGCATTAAAAATAGATAGTATATAACCAGTTAAATTGATTAATATCATTAAACTTCAAAGAATCCTTGATTAGTTATTTTTTATCGAAAAAACCTTTTACCTTATTCAATAAACCTTCTGCATTATCTGCTTGGTCACCTATTAAGCCTTTAGCTTGTTCAAAAAGTGGACCTAAGTCATCTTTATGCGCTTCAAGCAGCGACTTTGCTTTATTTAAATCGCCTTTTGCAACTACTTCTTTAATTTCTTCAAAAATTTTGCCTGCATCCAAATTAGCCATTTCATATCCTCTTTTCAAATAAAATTTAATTTTATTACTGAATCAATTTTATCAAGCAAACACTAATTTGTTAACTTTAACGCATTATTTTAATAAATAATTGCTATTTTTTTAAATTAATAATTTTCAGCATTAATGTCTCAAATAAAAGTTGATTATCTTGACTACCGCTCTTCATCTGAAAATCGGTTTCAATCAACAAACGCTGAACCTTTACTAGAAAAGACTCACTTACTCGTTTAATCTCACGACTGGCAAAACGAATTCGATTAGCATTAATTGGTTTGGTATTGATCCCTTTCAATTCATTAGCAATTTGCTCATTAGATTTACCTTGAGCCATTAAAATTTTAAGGCTTAGAAAAAAACGAAACTGCGAAATCAATATACCATTAATCTTAATCAACTCCCCAGGCTTAGCAACTTTCATCAAGTCATAAAACAATGAAAATGCAGCATCCGTTTGCTCAGTTATTAAATACTTAGATAAATCAAAGAGGTTTTGAGCAAGATCCTTAATTTGGTTTTTGTAAATCAGCTCATCGGTTATAGATTCAGTCTCTGAAAGTGCTCGTAATTTCTTAAAATGAGTAACGGCTAGCTCTAGCTGATCATTACTCAATTCAATCACTAATTGTAATTGTTTTTCACTTAAAATTTGTGAGGACTGATTAAGCTTTGCTAAATACTCATAGATTTCCTTCGCATCAACAATTTCTGCCTTAACTTCACTAATATTTTTTAACAATTCTTTAGTAAATTTTTTTCTTTTATCAATATTTCCGTTAATTAACAATACCAAAATTGTTGTTTGATTTGGATTCTTTAGATAATTGATAAAGGTTTTCTTCTCTTGATCTGTTAAAAAATTTTTATTTTTAGCAGTCATGTCCAATAAATTTTCAATAATCACTAATTTTTTTTCGCCAAAAAAGGGCAATGTGTTTAATTCATCATAAATTAACTGAAAATCAACCTTTTCAGCATTTAAACGTATCGTTTCAGTATCATCAATCCTATGACTTAACAAATTTTTGAAATTTTCAAAGATTAAATCGAGATAAAAAGTATCCTCACCATAAAAACAAAAATTGGAAATATTATTTTCTAGTGCTTGATTAAATGTATTAATTGCCTTCATTTGATTGTCTTTAATCCTTTATTATTTATTAATGGAAAAATTTTGAGATAAACCATTCCTTCTTCATCCGTTCTTTTTATTGTAACATGATTTTCGATTAAAGTTTGCAATGTTTTTGGATGGGGATGATGATAACGGTTATTGATACCACAAGAAATGATGGCTATTTTAGGCTTCAATTGTTGAATAAAGGCTTCACTGGATGAAGTCTGGCTGCCATGATGCCCAACCTTCAGAATATCTGCCGTTAAATTTGGATATTGTTGAATTAAATCAGCCTCACCTTGACTTTCCAAATCTCCCGTTAGAAGATACTCAATCCCCCAAAGCTTACCGGATAGAACAATTGAATCATTATTACCACCGTCTGTCGAATATTTCGGGTAAAGAATATTCAATTTTTGCTGACCAAAAGCTAAAACGTCCCCACTTTTCACTACGCATAATTTAGGCAACGGATGAAGCGCTGCTAGCTGTGCTTTAAAATCAGCTTGAGTTAAGCTGCCGCTGGTTAAAACAATATTCTTAATCCTTATTGTCTGAGCGACTACAGATAAATCACCTATATGATCTGAATCTGTATGTGTCGCCACCAAATAATCAATTCGACTAATCCCTCTTGATTTTAGAAAGGGGAGCAATGTCTTTTCCGCATTCGTTGTGGAGATTGAATTTTGCCAAGCAGGCTTTTTAATTATCAATTTTCCTCCAACATCAATCACAATTGTTTGTCGATTAAAGGGAGCTTGGATCACAATACAATCTCCTTGACCAACATCAACGACCGCGAAAACTCCAAAGGGGGACCATTTGGTAAACAGAATGAGACCGATAAGGCAAAAGCATAATTTTTTTATCGGCCTTCTGAGATAAATTGAATCAAAAATAAAAAAGACAATTAGTGACATCATTATAAAAACAAGTGGTTCGGGGCGCCCGATTATTAAAGGTTTTATGCTAAATTTGGAACAAAGAATAATGATCTCTTCTAGTTTAAGAAATATAAAATTAAAATCAAAAGTAATATGAAGCAGTGAAAGTAGAAATAAAATAACAAGAAATGGAAGGATAAAATAATCAAATAGAAAAGAGAAAATAATTGTTAATAAAATTGATAAGGGCTGCCACTCGTAAAAATAAAATAAAAGCATGGGTAAAATACCTAAACTAACATATATACCACCTTTTATTTCTGATAAAAAGCCTTTTTCCCGTTTTAAAATTGGCTGTAGCTGCAATAAAATAAAAGCAAGCAAAAAGGAAAGCTGTGCTGATTGTCCAAGTAACGATAATGGATTTAGTAAAATAATAATCAAAAATGTTAGCGCAAAATTATCATAGCTTGATAGTTGTCGATA
Source organism: Streptococcaceae bacterium (assembly GCA_022484805.1). GTDB lineage: Bacteria > Bacillota > Bacilli > Lactobacillales > Streptococcaceae > MMGLQ5-1. The sequence continues at coordinate 68,361 of JAKVKP010000006.1, read as the reverse complement.
ACTTAATAAATTAGCTAGTAAAGCACGAATAATTGAAATCTGAAAGCCTGTGATAACCATATAAAATAAGCTAAAAAGTAAATCAGCATAGATTAAATGCTCTTGAATAAGGCCCAAGCGGCGTAAGAAAAAATGTAATTTATTGATAAAAAAAGCAACCTGCATACCAGAAATTGCAAACAGATGAATAATGCCAAGCATCGAGTAGATACGTAAGGATTCGCTAAATTCTTTAGGTAAGTGACCAAGCAAGAGACCCTGCATATAAGAGGCGAGCGGATTATCAAAATGATTTTGAATATAAACAATTAATTTTCGACGTAAATTAGCAGCATTGAGTAATGGCTGGTAGCTCTGAGTAGCGCTCAAATGATTAATTTTATTAATTGTTAAAAGTTGACTATTACCCTTGCTTTTTAAATATTTCTGATAATCAAATCCATTTAAATTGCGTTGTCCTTCCGCTTGTTTGACCGTTCCCTTAATCTCAATTTTAAGTATTCTACCATTATAATTTTGCCAAAAATTCTTAGCTTTTTCGGTTGGTAATTGATAAAAACACTGATAAGAGCGAGTGCCATCTTGCCCAACTAATGAAAGCTGATTACCATCCACCTGAATGGAATCCATTTGGACCAAAAGACTTTTTGGTGTAGCTGGTACCGTATGGATAAGCTTCTGAATCGAATAATTTTTGCTAAAAAATAAAAGTGAAACACAAGTTAAAATAACAAAAACTGTAATTTTAACTTGATTCGTATAATACTTCAATCGATAGACCAAAAAAAGCAATAAAAGCAACCATAATAAGCCACTGCAAAAAATATTAAAATAAACAACAGCAATGATTAATGCAAGATAAATTAATGGTAATTGACTAAAAAATTTAGTCAAACATATCTCCAAAATTTAATTGTTTAAAGAAATGCGGATTTAAATCGACTTGATTGACTTCAACGCCTAGTTTATCAATTAATTCTAGCGCATAGGGATCATTATGATAATCATTCAGATAGTGGATTTTTCGGATACCTGCCTGTAAAATTTGTTTCGTACAATGAACACATGGCATGTGCGTCACATAAATTTCCGCACCATCTGTTGAAACGCCAAATTTTGCACATTGCAAGATAGCATTCATTTCGGCATGAATGGTTCGAATACAGTGACCATCGACAATTTTGCATCCCTCATCAACACAATGGACCTCTCCTGAAACCGAGCCATTATAACCACCAGCAATAATTCGTTTATCACGAACAACAGTTGCACCAACCGACAAACGTGGACAAGTGCTCCTAAGCGCTAACAAAACAGCCTGCGCCATAAAATATTGATCCCAAGGGATTCTTTCCATATTGATACCTCACTAAATTTTTTATATTATTAATCAACAATTAGATTTATAAAGCAAAAAACAATTTTTAAAATAAAATGTTGATACTATTTAATTGTAACGTAATCTTTAATTTTTTCAATCGTTGCGCTACCAATCCCACTAACATTTTTTAAATCCTCTATCGTTTGAAAAGCACCATTTATTTGACGATAATTAATGATATCCTTTGATTTTTTTTCGCCAATTCCACTAATTGTTTGCAGCTCCGCTTCTGTTGCTGTATTTAAATTAACTTTTGCATCTTCCACCTCAGAATCGCCTGACTCAGCTTGTGCTATTGCAATATTTTCGATTACTTCACCAATAAAGGGAACATAAATGACCATCTCATCAGCCAATTTTTGTGCCAAATTCACACCTTTGATTTCAGCATTCTCAATCATACCACCAGCCATTTGAACAACATCTGCGACTCTTAATTGCTCAGATACTTGATAAATACCCGGTTTAACAACTGCACCCTTAATATCAACATAAATTTGAATTGGTTCAGCCCTATCATCCTGAGCTTTACTAGACTCCGTTGTCTTGCTGACTGTTTGATTTGAATCAATATCTGCTAAATCGACCGAATCTAAATTTGCCGTTCCTAATTGCTGACTTATTATAAAAAATAAAATAATCAAGATTATCGCTAGACCACTTACGAAATATTGCCAATATTTTTTAAAATATTCAATTTGCGCCATATGCCCCCCTCGTTAGTTATTACGAGATAATTGCACAAAAAAAGCATAAAAATTTTTAAATGCAAAAATTTCTATACTTAAAATATTTCTTGATTATTGACGATATTTAATCGTTAAGCCCTTGATAAAATTGCGGGTGAACTGATTACCAGCTACCTGATAATTTCGCTGGCCTACTTTTCTTAGAATTGCTGAAATTTCAGCTAGAGAGACATTAAATTCTGCAAGACGAAAAATGTCAAAAATATCATCACTTGTTAACGCTAGGGCAATTTTTACTTTTTTGATAAAAACATTATTAATACAATCATGATTATTAATAATAAATGTTGGTTTGGCGCCTGGTTTAACACCTCGTTTGAAGATAATTAGACCATTTAAAAACTTTTCTAACTGCTTAGTAGATAAAGGCTCATCAGGCAAAAGGGTATCTTCCTTTTTAGTCAAGATAATTGCTAGCTGATGGGCATCCAGTTGCTCATCACCAAGCTGAAAAATCTCAAGCATCGTTTGATTATCAAGATTGAGGGCATAGCGTAAGCGAATTAAGTAATCATTATTATTCATTGTCATCTCCATCATCATCTAGTGTTGTTAAATAAGTATCCCAAAGTGACTGGAAAATAACAAGTCATTCTTATAATAATTTATTAAAATTAAAAAGACTGAATCTAAATTCAGTCTTTTCAAAATACTAACAAAATAAATTAAATATGAATTGGCATGCCATCAGCAAGCTCACTTGTATCCATAATTGCTTCACCAAGTGTTGGATGTGGGTGAACAGTCATTGAGATATCCTCAGTTGTCAAGCCATTTTCAATTGCTAAGGCAAATTCACTAATCAAATCACTAGCACCAGGGCCTGCAATTTGCGCACCGATGATTACGCCAGTTGCTTTATCACTTAACATCCGAATAAAGCCCTTAGTCGCATTCATGGTAATTGCACGTCCGTTGGCTGCAAATGGAAACTTACTAATCATAAAGTCAAGATTTTTTTCTTTGGCAGATTCTACCGTTTCACCCATTGTTGCCAATTCTGGATCACAATAAGCAACTGCCGGAATTGAGATTGCGCAGTTTTGGATGTCCTCACCTGCCACATTACCAGCCGCAATTTTTGCTTCATAGCTCGCCTTATGGGCTAACATCGGTCCTTCAACGATATCACCAATTGCATAAATATGGCTAACACTCGTTTGTTGACGATCATTCACTACAATTTGACCACGATCAGTCAATTTAACATCCGTATTATTAATACCGATTTCATCTGTATTTGGTCGGCGACCTACTGAAACTAAACAATAATCTGCTTCTACTTGATGCTCAACGCCATCTACTTCGTAAACTACCTTAACTGAGTTATCATCTTGAATTGCTTCCTTCGCTTTGGCATTAGTTACAATTTCAACACCTTTTTCTTTAAAATCATCTACAACAAAGCTATACATTTCTTTATCGAAGCCATTTAAGATGTGAGGTAAGCCTTCAATAATCGTTACTTTACTACCCAAGTTTGCATAGGCACCAGCTAATTCACTACCGATGACACCACCACCAATTACAACTAAATGCTTTGGTACTTCTGGTAAGCTAAGTGCACCAGTTGAATTTACTACGCGTCCTTTAAAAGCAAAGCCAGGAATTTCAATTGGTCGACTACCTGTCGCAATAATACATTTTTCAAATTCTAGTAAATGACTCTCATCTTCAGAACTAACATTAATCACTTGATTATCATTAAAACGTGCTTCACCACGTAAAATTTCAATCTTATGTTTTTTCAAAAGCATACCAATGCCGCCAGTCAATGTTTTAACGACCTGTTCATTCTTCCATTTTTGTGTTTCATCCCAGTTTAGTGTTGCTCCTTTGGAATGAACACCCATAATACTATTCGTTGAATGAATCTGAGAGTAATAGTTATGACCAGCATTAATTAAGGCTTTAGAGGGAATACAGCCGACGTTTAAACAAACACCACCGATAAAATCACGTTCTATAATGGTTACTTTTTGTCCAAGTTCAGCTGCACGAATGGCAGCTACGTAACCGCCGGGTCCGCTACCAATAACAACTGTTTGCACACTTTTTGCTTGACTACCTACAACCATTAAATTACACCTCCATCAGCATATATGCTGGATCATTTAACATCTTTTTCAAATCATTGATCGCGCTTTGAGCAAGCATACCATCGATGAGACGGTGGTCAAATGAAAGAGAAAGTTTCATCATATTGCCAACTACAATTTCACCTTCATCATTCACAATCGGTTCTTTAGCAATTGTACCTAAGCCAAGAATAGCTGCTTCGTTCACATTGATAACTGGTGTAAACCAATTACCACGAGCGCTACCAATATTAGAAATGGTAATCGTTGAACCACTGGCAACATCTGGTGTTAATTTGCCTTCACGCGCACGTTCAGCCAATTCTGCAATTTCCTTCGCAATCGCCAAGATTGATTTTTGATCTGCATTGCGAACGACTGGAACAAATAAACCATTTGGTGTATCAACAGCAATTCCAACATTAATTGATTCAGGATAAACAATTTCATTTTTAGCAGCATCAACATGAGCATTTAAATCTGGGAAATTCTTAACCATAGCAGCTAAGGCCTTAGCAACATAAGCTAAGTAAGTTAGCTTAATTTCCTTTTTAGCGGCAACTTCCTTAAAGCTTGCACGATGTGCCATTAACTTAGAAACTTCAACCTGCTCAAATAAAGTCACGTGTGGTACATTTTGCTTTTGACTCGTCATATTGCGAGCGATTGCTTTACGAATCGGTGACATTGGCACGCGACCAACCTTTTCTTCAACCGGTGCTGCTTTTGCTACTGGTGCTTGTTCAACCTCTGGTTTAGGCTCAGCCTCGACAGGAGCTGTGGAAGCAGTCGCAGTATTACTAGTATTTTTAACATCCTCAAGAGTAATATTACCATGACGACCTGTTGCTACGACTTTTGTTAAATCAATGCCATTACGACGCGCATAACGACGAACACTTGGCATCGCACGAACTTGACCACCCACAACTGGTGCACCAACCTTTTCAGGAGTTGCTGTTGCAGCTTGATTATCAGTATTTGTGGGTGCTTCAACAGGCGTTTCTTCACTACCATTAGTAGGTGCTGCCGTTGCATCAGCAGGTGCTGGTTCATTACCTGCAGAAGCGCCAGAGCCATCGCCATCAAATTCAACTAGAGGTGCACCAACTTCAACTACAGTACCTGCATCTACAAACAATTTCGTTATTTTACCACTATATGGTGATAAAATTTCTTGTAATAATTTATCATTTTGAATTTCAGCAATCGGGTCATCTTCCTTGATTGTATCGCCGACTTTCACTAGCCAAGAAGCGATTTCACCTTCCGCCATGCCTTCGCCGACATCGGGCATTTTAAAAATTTCTGTCATTATATCCTACTCCTCACTAAAATACTGAGAGAACTGATTAGCATAGTAGGAATTTAGGAAAAAGCGTAAACTAATAAACTCGTACGAAATTTTTCTCTAATTTCTTAAATGCTCGTTCTCAAGATGGATTACTTAAAATACGTTCAACCACATCAAGCTCCATACAAATTTAGGTAAATTTAATTGAAATGTCTTTTTTCAGTTAAATTTTATCTAATTTGCTAGGTGCTGAGGTTGATAAGCTAGATTATCTATTCAAATTCAACTACATTTTTTACTGCAGTCACAACATCGTCTACCTGAGGTAACCAGTCATTTTCTGCTGCGCCAAATGGATAAACACTATCTGGTGCTGAAACACGTCCAATTGGTGCTTCTAAGCTTAAAATAAAACGCTCTGAAATTTCTGCCATAACAGCACTACCGACGCCAGCCTGTCTTTGTGCCTCTTGTGCAACGACAACTCGGCCAGTTTTTTCAACTGATTTTCCAATGGTTTCAACATCTATTGGGCTCACTGTCCGCAAATCAATGACCTCGGCATTAATGCCTTCTTTTTCAAGTGCTTCTGCCGCTTTCAAACAAACTGGGACTAGCCCACCGTAAGTGATAATTGTAACATCTTCACCTTCTTTAGCTACTGCAGCCTTATCTAATGGTGTTGTATAGTAACCTTCAGGTACCTCGCCTCTAACTGAACGATATAATTTTAAATTTTCCATGTAAATGACCGGATCATTAGACTCAATCGCTGAAAGTAATAAGCCTTTGGCATCTGCCGGATTACTTGGCATAACAACACGTAAGCCAGGAGTTTGCGCCATTAGACCTTCTAGGTTATCCGCATGCATTTCTGGTGTATGCGTTCCACCACCATAAGGGGCACGGACAACAATAGGAAATTCACGAGTACCATGGAAACGGAAGCGATTACGCGCCATTTGTCCTGAAATAGAGTCCATTACTTCAAAGAGAAAACCAAAAAATTGAATTTCCATGATTGGGCGAAAGCCTTGTGTCGTCAAACCAATAGCAGCACCACCAATGGCACTCTCTGCTAGAGGTGTGTCAAATACACGTTCATCCCCATATTTTTGATTTAGACCTTCTGTTGCTCTAAATACACCACCATTTTTACCAACATCCTCACCAAAAAGTAGGACGTTCTCGTCTTTTTCTAACGCTAAATCTAACGCTTCAGTAATTGCTGCGATATATGTCTTGACTGCCATTTACTTGCCTGCCTTTCTGAATTTTTCAATCTGTTCTTGCTGAACAAACCCAGGTTGTTCGAAAGTTGTTTCGATAAATTCTGAAACCTTTTGTTTTTGTACATTATCAGCTTTTTTAACAGCTGCATCAATTTCTTCATTTATTTCTGCTTTGTATGCTTCTTCAATTGCTTCACTCCAAAGCTGTTTTTCTTCTAAGAAAATACGCATCCGAATTAAAGGTTCAACCTTTTGCCATTCCTCAATCGACTCTTTAGTACGATAACGTAAAGGATCATCACCACTCATTGAATGAGGCTCTAAACGGTCTGTTAATGTTTCAATTAAAACCGGTCCATTCCCTGAAACGGTCCATTCACGTGCCTTTTTAGCAGCGAGATAACAAGCAATCGGATCCATACCATCAACTACAATACTAGGTATTCCCGCACCCCAACCTTTTGAAGCCAGATGTGGTGCAACGGTTTGTACTTTTCGTGGTGTCGAAATTGCGTAACCGTTATTTTGGATAATAAAGACAGCATTCGCCTTATAGGCACCTGCAAAGTTCATACCTTCATAGGTGTCCCCTTGTGAGGAACCACCATCACCAGTATAAGTATAAGCACAGGCGTCCTTTTGACGCTTCTTCATGCCAAGACCAATACCAGCTGCTTCAACAAATTGCGCACCAATAATAATTTGTGGGAACCAAGTGTTGATACCTTCCATTAAATTACCTTCATAATGTCCACGACTCCACAGGAACGCCTTGTAGATTGGGAAGCCCTTATGAATCATTTGTGGAATATCACGATAACCAGGCATTAAATAGTCGTCATCATTAAAGGCAAAGCTTGTGGCAGATTGACTCGCTTCTTGACCACGTGTAGGCGCCACAAAACCAAGTCGCCCTTGTTTAGCAAGCTTAACGCTTCTTTCATTTAGGACCAACTGCTTAATCATTCGTTTCATCAATTCCACAAACTGTTCATCGCTCAAATCAGCTGCCTTCAAACCGGCAGCATCGACTATTTTACCATTCTTATCTAAAACCTTTAATTCTGGAAAACTCTCGTCTTGTAATTTTAATTGTTTCTCAAAATCTAAAATTTCCAAAGCTTGACTCATCGTCATTTGCCTCCTCTATTATTAACTAAAAAAGTTTGTAACTGCTGGAAAAACTTTAAAGAAGCTTTCTCAATAAGAATAATTCATGATTATTGATTGAATCTTAAAGAATGCCCCGTACCATGAATTTATTTTGCAATTAATGATAAAACTTCTTCATCCGAAATCGTACCAAAATATTTCTTGTCTTGATTTTCTTCTAGCAGCTTACGGACGTTTGCCTCATCAAAGGGGATACCAATAAATTGAGGTACCAATCTTTCAACATCCTCAACACCAAGAAAATCGCCACCAAAGTAAATTTCTTTGATTAAGCCTTGTTCAATTTCAGCCTTAATATCTAAAATACCACCTGCAAATTTTTCATGTGCATGGTAATTAAATGCTGGACTTTCACCATAATTCCATGCCCAGGTTGAAAATTTTTCTCTTTCTAAGGCTTTAATCTCATTCAATTGCTTTTCAGTCAATTGTATTGGCTTATCTTGACCATGATTGCTCAATTCATCTGTCAATGCTGCTTGAAACTCTTCAATCGTTAATTGTGGCGCATATTGCTTAATACTACCTACACGACTTCTAACGCTTTTAACTGCCTTTGAGATAAATTTTTCATCACTGACATTTAAGACTCTGACCATCGTCTCAACATCAACATCAAACATTAAAGTGCCATGATGCATCAAGTAGCCATCTTGATAGCGTTGCGCATTGCCACTAATTTTTTTACCATCTAAAACCAAATCATTACGACCGGTAATTTCAACTGGAATATTTAATTTGTGAAGCGCAGTAACAATCGGTTGAACAAATACTTTCCAATCAACATCCTCAGGACGTGCAACAGGTATGATAAATGTAAAATTCAAATTACCAGAATCATGATAAACCGCGCCACCACCTGTTACTCGACGAACAACCTCAATCTCTTTTTCTTTAACGACTGATTCGTTCACCTCTTCATAGGTATTTTGATGCTTACCAACAATCACTGCATTTTTGTTTTGCCAGAGCGTAAAGACTGGTGCTTCTGGTTTTAAATGAGTTAATAACCATTCGTCCATTGCAATGTTAAACGGTGCAGTCAAATTCTTATTTACAAAATATCTCATTGTTACTACTCCTATCTTTATTGCTAAAATTTTAAAACATGGAACCGTTTTCCACTTATTCATTATCAGCTTAATTTGGTAATTATTCAAACATTTTGCTTATTAAAAAACGTTTGCTTTTAAAAACATAAAGTGAGAAATTTATATATATATTTGTTAAAATGGATAAATAATTAGGAGGCGTTATTTTGAAATTTATTACGAGTGATCAAGCGGCATTAAATTATTCAATTGTCGGGCAGGGTACGCCAATTATTTTTATCGCTGGCTACTCTGGCAATGCAAATCACTGGTCCGCACAAACTGAATTTTTCATGGCAAATTCATATCAGGTAATACATTTAGATAAACGTGGTCACGGTGAAAATCATACAGTCGATTCTGGCTTAAGAATGAGCAGATTAGCAACCGATATTTATGAATTAGCTGAGCAACTTCAATTAAAAAAATATCACTTAATTGCACACTCAATGGGCTGTGCTGTTGCTTGGGAATATCTCAGTCTTTTCGGTAATCAAGCACTCTATTCACTAACCTTAATTGACGATAGTCCAAAGCCAATCAATACATCAAACTGGCAGTACGGCTTAAAAGATTTAACATGGCATCAAATTTTAGAAACTGCTAAACGAATTCCAGAAACTAGACTAATTCATCATAAAATTGATAGCAAGCTGTTAAAAGCAATGAACCAGAATGCTATCCCCTTTAACTTAAGGAAAACCAAGCCTCTACTATTGGATTTTCTAACACGAGATTATCGAGATATTGCTTTTCAAACTGAATTACCACAATTGTTTATTAGCGGTGAATACTCTCCATTATTCAAAAAAGAAATGGCTATATTTTTAGCACAAGAAGCTAATAATGGTCAAGCATTTATAGCAGAAGACTGTGGACACATTCCGCAATCTGAACATCCTGAATTAGTCAATCCAATCATTTTAAATTTTTTACAGCAAGCTGAAAAAGAGCGGTTTTAAAAACTGCTCTTTTTAATTATTATCAATTTTTTCATTTGAAGCTAGTGAAATAACCGTTTTACTAATTATAAAATATTTTTTTGCTAATTGAACCGTCTGATCAGCAGGTGACTCCTGAATCGTGTTTGGAAATAATATTTCTAAATCGTTTTTATCTAGATGATTTTTAAGTACCGAACGCTTCATTGATGAGTCTGGATTATTAGGCGATTTCTGAGCTTGCTGATTTATTGAAATTTTCTCATTTTTTCTGAAAAAAAACTGTATTCGTTGAAAACATCGCTGAAAATAATTTACTATGCTTTGCAATTTTCTTAAATAGCCTAATCGCTGAAAAATATAATTAATTTGATATTTGAAAAACAAATAAATTGCCAATCCTAAACAGATGCTCGCTAGAATAAAAGAAAAAACAATTAAAATTACTAAATACTTTAACAAGCCCAGCTCCTCTCCTAATTATTTTAATAAATTAAAAATATTTTTTCTTTAATATTATCCAACCGCACTCTTAATGCCTGTCTAGTTTGAACCGCTGACTCATCAGAAATAGCTAAACCGTCTAAATGCACACTAATATCTTCAATTCTAGCAATCAGCGTACTTGCCGAAATACCTTTGCTTCTAAAATTACTCAGGTACTGCTCTAAGTTAGTAATCATTAAATTCTCCACCTTAAAAAGATGCCACACATCGGCAGAGGCAAAATTAAAAATAGCATCATGTAGCTGTGTCAATGATTGCCAATAGGATAAATACGGGCTATTTGTGTTCAAGTCAAGTGAGGCAAGCGCTTTTATGCCAGTGGCTAATTGTTGATACTGGCTAATTCTGAAATATAAGTCACTGTTTTTTCTCGTATAGCGCTTGGCAATTGTCAACCAATATTCAGCCTTTACTATTCGTTGATCAGGTCGCTCATAATCATACCAGCATAGAACCGCAAGTTGAAAAGCAAGTTCTCCATAGCCAGATATAGGTCGCAAACAATTATTATGAAGTAGTAGCATTTCTGTAAATTGTAGCATCTCCTTCTCTGTGAAAATATCATCCTGCCGATAATATGTAAGTAGTTTTTGATATGCCAATTGCTTTTTGGGCTGTAATTGAATTGCCTGTTGATAAAAAATCAATTGTTTAGTTGAATTAGTAGTCATTTGGGCTTGCTTTAAAAAATTTTGATAGCGATCATTAGTTATTTTCGATTGATATTTCAGACTAAGCACACCAGTAGTTAAGCTCAATAAGCCAATGCAGACAACCGTACAAAACCGAAACCACTTATCTCGTAGCTGATTTAATTTGTACCTTTTGAAGCTCTGATATCGCTTTAAATCCTTTGCCAATGCTAAAATACTTGAATAACGCCTGAATGGTTTTTTTTGAACGGCTTTTTGAATAATCCAATTTAAGTCAGCATCTAATTTTAAATCAGCTTTGAAAATTGAATCACTTAATTTTCCTGTTCCAACAGACTTTTCACCCGTTAATAAATACAACATCGTAATCCCTAAGCAATAAACATCTGTTCTCTCATCAATTGCATCAGATATTTTAAATTGCTCGGGCGCTGCAAAAGCTTTGGATCCCCACGAATGATTCAAGCTTTTATTTTTTACATCTATTTCACATGCAATCCCTAAATCAATTAAACGAATCGTCCCATCTTGTTTTAAAATGATATTCTCTGGCTTTAAATCGCAATAGATAATTGGTGGATTCTGCTGATGTAAATAATGTAAAACTCGACAAATTTGTCGCGTCCAATCAATGACTTGCTTTTCTGACTGAGAACCATATCTCTCAATAACACGATTTAACGTAACTCCTTTGATATAATCCATAACTATGTATAATTTTTTTGGGGTATTAATTACATCTACAATTCTTGGTAATAAATGATGATCTATTTTTTTCATTAATTCTGCCTCTGCTAAAGCTTGATTAATAATTAATTGATTATCGATTACCTTAATCGTCCATTCCTTATTTAACCGTCGGTCAAGTGCCAAATATACCTTTGACATTCCCCCCTGCCCAATTTGTTTAATTAGCTGATAACGATCATCAATTAAAGTCGCTATTTCCACCTCCTACTGAAATAAAATGACAATTATCGCAAGACCAACCTCAGCTGAGTTTTTTTGCGCAAGTAGCATTGATGTATCTAAATTTTTATTAATTCCTCCGGTATTCTGAATCGCAGTCGGCTTAAAAAGCAGCAATAAATCTTGCTTGGAGACTTGCTGATAGAATCGCTTGGAACAGATAACAAAACTGGTTGCTTCACTTAAAGTCCAGACGTTAAAAGTCATTTGAAATGTGGTATTCAGACCAAGAAATTCACAGTCCTTTAGTTGTTCATTTGAAGCAATCATCGCTTTTTTGGTTATTGCAAGTTGCTGTTTTTCTCCAGCAAGAAATTGGTAGGCATGACCTGTCATTTTAATCGTTGGTGTAAAGCCGATACTCATTTGATAAGCAACCTTTGACTCGCAAACCAATAAAATCGAAATGGTCGTCGCAAGAGGAAAATCATCATTTTGACCATAAATCAATAACTTTTGATTGATTGCCCTGAGCAAGTCTTGCCACTGTGATTTAATCAATTCATCAGCCCCTAATTGACTCAAATTCGGCAAATATGTCTCAAACCAATGGCTAAAGCGCTCGACAAGATAAGTACTGGCAATCGCGCCTCTTTGTTGCTCAGTCCAGCCATCAGCTATAACAGCCATCATCACCTTACCTGTATGTGTTTCAGCAATTTTTAAACAATAGCTCATCTGATTTTTCTGATTAATTCCTTCGCCTGTCGACTTTATGCTTGCAATTAATGCCATCTACTCTCCTAATTATTTAATTTTTCTTAATTACTACTGCCACCTCATTCGGCATATATTTTAATTCAAAAAATTAGATTATTAATAATCTTGCACCATTCAATTGTGCATCAATTATCATATTGAAACTGAGTTGTACTTCTTCGTCCAATAGGTAAATTAAAGGAAAATTGGGCACAAAAACACCAGAAGATAAATCAATAATCGCTGTGATTAACTCTGGAAATAATTCTGCTAACTGACAACCAATCGGCAAATATAAATCAAAGCTTTGGTTGATTGTTGGAACAACGACTTCAACTAATACTCTAGTCAAGTGCATCATATTGATCTCCTTAATTATTCGAAAACCTTTTACTTAGCTAATTCTAGACATTCTTTCGGACACTAAGCTGTGATTATTTTTTTCTCTGGGAATTAATCATTTTTTTAATCCTTACGATACCTTCAATTGCCGTTTGTGCAATGCTTGCCGTTTGAAATTCATATACTTCGTCTAGCTTAATTAAACCGCGCCCAAGGTATTTTGCCGGTATCAGCCCATCTGTTTTTCCAAAAATCGTGGTATACTCACTTGTTTCATTCATCTGAAGCACAATATATTTTGGAAAGTATTGTTGCCACGAATAACGAATATCCATCAAACAAAGTCCACTAACAACTAGATAAATACCGTATTTAGCACCCTCACGCAGCAAACTAAGAAGCTCATTTTCGGTAATGTATGCTTGCTCATAAAGCTGAGCAAAATGATGAATGATTAACACAATATCAGGTAATCTGATTGCTTCATTTTCTTGAAATGTTTGATAGCTAACACCACGCCCAAGCATCTTGTGTTTTCGCATATTTAATTCATCCAAAAGTAATTTGAATAATTGAATGATTTTTTCACCTTCAAATGCATACAAAATTTCACTAATATGTGGCAACAACTTAAAATCAGGTAAAATTTCATCTGCAAAATCAATGATATACAATTTGAGATTACTCGGTGTCGTGCTTACTGCTAAATCATAAATTATCGTTTGAATCAACATCGCCTTGCCACTGCCAACAGAACCTAAAATTGCAATATGACCTGTTGAATCCATTGTTAAAGTTAAAATTTCTTGTGCTTGACGCTTAGGATCATCGTACAGGCCGATCAATATTTGTAGTGCACCAGTGAATGGCTTCTTTGACCTCAGCAATAATAATTCATCATGAATCAAAATCGGATTTAATTCGGGTAACCAAAGCGAACAAGAGACAATTTTTTCCGTTTTAGCAAGCCAAATGAGATGCGCTTTGATGGCATCCAATTGCTTAACATGTGCAACCTCAGTCTGGTTATCAGCAGCCGCTAACGACCATTCAGCAATCGTTTGACCATTTTGATTGATGGCAGTGATTTTTTTCTCAATTGCTGTAATTTCAGAGGCGTTGACTTTGTACTTTGCACCAGACCATGCCGATTGCGATAATTCAAACCGTTCATTGTAACCAACCTGTAGATAAAATCGACCAGACACGGTTAATTCCGCCGCTTCTACTCTTCTCAGCATCTCCATGCTATCGGCCCGCTCCTGCACCTTTAAGGCAATTCGAAAACGACTATTTGACCAAATTTGCTCATCCACCACACCACTTGGTTTTTGAGTTGCTAAAATTAAATGAATACCCAAACTTCTACCAATTCGCGCAGTACTAATTAAATTTTTCATAAATTCTGGTTGTTGGGCTTTTAACTCAGCAAATTCATCCGAAATAATTAATAGATGTGGCAATGGCTCGCTAACCTTTTGATTACGAAATAAGGATTGATAATAATCAATATCTAGGTTACTGATACCCATTGCTTGACTAATCTGATTAAATATTTCTTGACGCCTTCTTAATTCACTCTCAATTGAAGCCATAGCTCGATAAATCATCGCACCGTCTAAATTGGTAATGATCCCCGCCGTATGAGGTAAATCCTGAAAAGCCTTGGCTAGACCACCACCCTTATAATCAATTAAAACAAAGGCAATTTGGTTGGGATGATAGTTAACTGCTAGAGATAAAATATAAGTAATGATCAATTCCGATTTTCCAGAGCCAGTCATACCTGCAATAAGACCATGTGGACCATCTGCTTTGTCGTGTAAATCTAACATTAATGGTTGCCCTTGAAAATTAATGCCAATTGGAGTAGCAATTGAATGACTTAAAGCGTGGTTTTGCCATCTCTCCAATATATTAAGGTGTTCAACTTTGGCAACCTTGAAAAGTGCTAAAAAAGTCAAACGTTGCGGTAGCAGCTCTTGATTTTGCTCAATTTTTAAATGTAAATTCAATAAAGTAACTGCTAATTGGCGACACTGCCAATCAGTAGGTAAATAATCAACATCAAATTTCTGAATAGTCTGATTAGATTGAGCTGGTGCCCAAATTTCACCACCATCAGCTTTAATTTTCAATATCTGGCGACAATAGCGGGATAGCTTATTTTGATACTCCGAGAAGTGAAGTATACTAAAATACCGAGCTATGTGCTGATGAATCAACTGATTCATCAGAGTTTCTGGCAGCATCAACTGATCATTTAAAATAAAAATAAGGTAATGTGGTAACTGAAACTGATCAGAATGACTACCTTCTGGATGAGTAAGCTGGGCAATTAATTGTTCTAGGCGATGGCTTAGCGTTTTTAAAGTCGTTTTATCAGTGGCTAGAAAGCGAAAATCGCCTGCCGTGCTCCAAACGTGAGGCAGCCAACGAACAAAGTTATAATCTGATGATTCATAAATAAAAATCATTTTTAATTCATCATAACGATAATTTAACGCCAGCTGATAAATTAAGCTCATCACAAAATTGCTACACAATGTCTTCTCGCCAACAACCCCAGTTAAACAATTATCTGTCAAAGAAATTGTAACGGGCACCTGCTTTAATTGATAATTATCTGTTATCAATTGAAACATCGCTTCCTCTAAGTTATCCGTATCGAGCTGGGCCTTGAGAGCTGGCGAAGTTAGCTTAAGTGCCATTGGCAAATTACCAATACCAACTCTCACCTTCAAAAAATCTGGCTGCTGAATTTGCTTACCCCAAAGATCTGTTGGACAATCAAGCCAATTCTGCCTTAATTGTGCCAATGATTGATAATTATGTTGTAAGGCTATTTTTTGTTGCTCGCGTGCCAATTCAATATCTTTGATGACTTGGTCAAGATAATTATGATATTGATTTTTTCGTAAAGTGACTTGCTTTTTTATAAGCCCTTGGCGATATTTTTGTGCCATTAATGGCCATAGAAGACTACCTAAAAGCATACTAATTGACATGATTAGGATTGGTAGAGAAGAACGCAGATCACCATTTTGAATTGACTGACCTATTGTAAGTAGCCCAGTGCTAATTGAAGCAAAGACCATTGTCAAGGCAGGGCCAATTAAAAATAGTAAGGGCTGTTCATTTGATTGCGGTATTGGAGGTGGTGCATCAATGCTTAACTCAAGCCGACAAATTGAATGACAAAATTTAGACTGGGGATAAAAATAACCCGTTCTAATTTGCAATGAGAAATTTCCAGAGCTCACAATTTCCTGCTGTAATTCATAGGCACACAAGTCATCAGTTTTCAGGGTTACTAATTGATCGGCGCTGTTAAAGCTGATGAAATCAGGCCCAATAATTAGCTTGAAGCCCATAATAAAAATAATATCGCCAAGCGTTAATGAATGCTGAATACCTGCTACTACTCGCTCACCATTTATATAACTGCCATTCAAGCTTGCGCAGTCCTCAAATAGCCAACCAGATTTGGTAAAGGATAGTAACGCATGCTTCTTTGAAATAAATGGATAATCAATTTTAATCTGATTACCTGATTCTCTACCAATCTGAAGCTCAGCACCATATCTCACTCGATATTTTTTAAAGCTCAACCGATCAATTGCCAAAGGTTCAACCAATAAATGGATTAATTCCTTTTGGTTATTAAGCATTTCAAATAAACGTAACTCCGTGAGGCAAATACTATTTTTCAGATGTAATTTTGTATCAATAAAGCATAGACTAGACTGAAGCTTTAAATACCAAAATTCCCCGTCACCTTCAATCGTCAATGCTTCTCGTTCAGTAAACTCGTCTGTTAATAATAGATACTTACCTATTTTTTGACTGGGCAAAATCATTTGCCTTAAACTGCTAGTGGTAATCAATGTAACCTGCATAAGTCATTCCTTTATCAAACATTATTTATATCAATATCACCTACTCTATATTTCGTTATTTATTTTAAAAAAATACATATCTAATTCATATTTGTAAAAAAAAAGCATTAGCAGATACCAAACGGTACAAGCTAATACTATTATTTATTAAATATTTTGGGACCCTTACGCATATTTTTGCGATCATTCTTTGGCGCAGACATTTGTTTTGACTTGCCACCGCCAGATTGCTTTTCTTTAATTAAAGCCGCCATTTTTTCTTTTTGATTCACTTATTATGTACCTCTTTTCTATAGTTTAAGATATATTCAGGTTTTTTTTGCGATAATCAATCATCCGGTCAATTAAATCAATTGGTAAGGATTCTTGATATGGAAATTGAACTGCACCTTTGCTTGTTTGGTAAGGCTCTAAATCGTCTAAAAAATGGACAATAACATCAGGCGTTGGATAGAAGCCTAAATGATTTTTCATCGCTCCAAAATGTACTAGATTACCATTTTCAAAAAAAGTTGGCATACCATACTTAATTTGTTCGGTTGCAGTGGGCAATTGTTTTTTTATTAAATGATAAATTGTATTTAGATGAGGTTGTTGATTTTTATCAGCAGCAGCAATATATTGCTCAATAACACTCATTTCAGCCCTCCTATTCTCTTTACTTAGGCAACAACATTTATCCTATTATATCACAGAATTGCTAGCTAATCTTCAGACGCGTTTGATGACTCATTTAAATCAGTAAAGTTTAAGAAATGTTAAAATATTTAGGTACCGAAATAAAATGCTTGACAATAGTTAGGTACCGTATTATATTAATGTTATCGACAGTTAGGTACCAAAACAATTTTACAAAACCTTTAAGGAGGCAATATGAATCCACTTATTTTTCAAATTTTACTTACGTACAGTGCATTATTAATTTTTACCTTATTCCGTTACCGGAGTTTGTTTAACGTTTTAGAAAGGCGGCTTGAAAATGTCCAAATTAACTCATAATTTACTTCAATCAATGACAGGTATTGGCAGACTAAGTCAAAAATTAGCTTTTAATGCTGAAATAACTCAGACTGCACCAGCACAGCAACGCGTCATTGACTTACTAAGTGAAGAAGATGGTCTCACTCAAGGAATACTCGCAGAAATACTTGATGTCAAGCCAAGTAGTTTAGCAGAAACCTTAAAAAAATTAGAACAAAAAGAAATTATTTTTCGCCGTGAAGATCAGGATGATAAGCGAATCAAACAAGTTTTTTTAACAGATTCTGGACGACAAAAAGCTTCTACTTCTGGCCAAATCGATTACTCAGAAGAACTTTTTCAAGGCTTATCAGTTAGTGAACAGGAAGAATTAGAACAGCTATTAACTAAAATGATTACCGGTTTTTCAAAAAACTTAAAAGCGAATTTTGAAAAATCGACAAATCCCTTTGAAAAGCTTGCAAGTATCAAAAACGAATTATTTGAAGAATTTTCAAGTGAAGCGTTTCAAGCCTTACCTCGTCACGAGCAAGAAATGCGAAAACGTGAAAAATTAAGAGCCTTTAGAAGCGCAATGCACCATAACTTTGAGCATCATCATAATCATGAGCATGACCACTCGCGCGAGCATTTTAAAAGAGGACCATTCAATGATCCGCGCTTCGATCCTGAATATCATCCACATGGATATTTTGATCACTACCATCATGAACATAGAGGAGAAACTAAGGAAGATTAGACATTATATCCAAGCTAAACGGGTTGTTAAACAGCCCGTTTTAAAGTTGCCTGAAACCATTACTTACAAGTAAAAAAACAGCCATTTAAATGGCTGTCAGATGTAATAATCGTTTTAATTGCTAAATGCTGCTAAACGTTTTGAAAACTCTGTCTCAGAAATTTGATGTCTCTTAGCATATAAATTAGCTGGATGGTGACGGCATTCAGCTGAGCAGCTCCCTAAATATTTAGTTTCATTCGCTTCAGATGACAAAATTTGCTTATTGCAAAATGGATTAGCGCAATTGATATAGCGCTCACAAGGCGTACCATCAAACCAGTCTTTGCCAACAATTTTTTTATCAACGTGGTTAATTTCTACACTGATTCGATCATCGAAAACGTACATTTTACCGTCCCAGAGCTCACCCTTCGTTTGCGGATCTTTGCCGTATACAGCAATTCCACCATGAAGCTGTGAAACATCCTCAAAACCTTCTTTCATTAACCAGCCTGAAAATTTTTCACAACGAATGCCACCGGTACAATAGGTAACAATTTTTTTATCCATAAACTTTTCTTTATTGGCACGAATCCATTCAGGTAATTCTCTAAAATTACGAATATCAGGACGAACTGAGCCCCTAAAATGACCTAAATCATATTCATAATCATTTCTGGCATCAATCACAACAGTGTCATCATCTAATAACGCTTCACGAAACTCGACCGGCTCGATATACTTACCAGTTGTTTCAAGTGGGTTGACGTCATCTTCTAAATTGAGCGCAACCAATTCTTTACGTGGTCTAACAATCATTTTGCGAAAGGCATTTGTTTCAGCCAAATCAATTTTAAAATAGGTATCTTTGAAACGCTCATCAGCCAATAAGGCTGCCATATAAGCATCAGTTGCTTCAATCGTCCCGCAGATGGTTCCATTGATACCTTCAGTAGCAACTAAAATTCTACCTTTCAAATCAAGCGATTTACAAAATGCCAGATGGGTTGCAGCAAATTCAGTCGGATCCTCAATTGTTGTATATTTATAATATAATAGTACGCGATAATTCATTACTAAAAACTCCTTTATCAGTGATAATCATTCCCATCCATTATATAAGGCATTAAAATAAAAAAGCGATTTTTTTGCTTGTGCTTTAATACACAAAAATTATTAATAATATTTTATAAGCCACGAATTGAATCAATAAATAAAGTTTAAATGAGATAAAAACAAGCAGTCTAAAAATCAAACACTGCTTGTTTTTATAATAATTATATATTCAAAAATCTAATACTCTAAATCTAAATCAACTTGATTAATCATTTTTTTATTTGTCCTAAATAATTTTAAATTTTCTGAAAAAATAATTAAGGCACGATCAATATAATCAGAAATAACCCCAGCTGTGTGTGGTGTAATAATGACATTATCTAGTTCCCAAAAGGGTGAGAATTGATTTAGTGGCTCCTGCTCAAAGACATCTAGAGCAGCGCCCATGATTTTCCCTTGTATCAGTACATCATATAATGCGTGTTCGTCAACCGTTCCGCCGCGTGAAAGATTGATAAAGTAGCTACTAGCTTTCATATTATCAAATATTCTTTGATTAAATAAATGGTGTGTTGCTTCCGTTAGTGGCGTTAATAAAACAACAAAATCCGCCGTAGAAATTGCTGATGACAACTCTGAATTAGGGTAGATTTTATCGAAATTTTTAAGCCTCTCAACATTTCGCTTGACACCCGTAACCTGCATATCAAAAGCCTTGGCCTTTCTAGCCACAGCCTGACCGATTGCACCTGCACCAACAATACATATTTCCTTACCATTGACACTAGAAAATGGATAGCTATTTTCTGGGAGCCATTTTTTTTGGCTTTGAGCGATCGCGGACTGCTTTAAGCCCCGTGTCAAGCTAAGCATCAAACCAATTGCATGCTCAGACATGTGCTCCGCATGAAGCCCTCTTGAGTTGGCAACTTGAATTTTTCTTGTTTTCAAATAGTTAAAAGGTAAAAAATTCACACCTGAACTAAAGGTAAAAATTAATTTTAAATTTGGAAACTTTTCAAGGTTATTCTCTGTTAATTCTGCACCGCCAATTAATACATCAATTGCTGAAAAATCCAAATTTGAATGTTCAATATCTTCAATTGTGATCAACTGCTCTTGAATCAATTCACTATATTTACTGATTAATACCTCTGGAATTTTATTCATTGTTCCAATCATTCATTAACTCCTATTCAGTCTATTTTTTAAACATTAATAAATAGCCCTTATAAGTCATTTCCCTTCATAACAAAATGTCAATTGCCAATATTAAAAAAGAAACCTTCTAAACTTAAAAGCAACCAAAAGAGTCAAGCCAACTAAAATGCCGCATAATTGATACATAAAAGGAAAGCCACTAAACATGGCGACAAAGCCCCAAATCATCGCGCCACCACCATATGCGACATCCATTGCAGCCGAAAAAATAGCAGTGGCATTTCCGCGTTGAAATTTTGAGACATTATTTAATACAATCGCGTTCATAATTGGCAAAATAGAAGCAAAGCCAATTCCAAATAGCACCGCAGCAAGCAAAAATTGGAAAAGCGTTTGACTAACTGAAATCAACCAAAATGAAGCTACCATCAGAACAATGCTACCTGCCACCAAGAAGCCATTTTTAATATTCTTAAAAATTCTTGGATAAATCATTCGGACTAGGACAGTAGTCACTGCATTAACCGTAAAATAATAACCGATATTATTAACTGACTTCTCAATTGCAAATTGTGAAATAAAAGCTGTCACTGCTGAATTGGTTAGACAAACAAAAAACATAATTAAGCTTGGAATGATAACTTCAACTTTAAATAATAAAGATTCAGTTTTAATTTTTTCAACCGTCTCTAATTTTTCTTTTTTGGATTTTAATTGCTTTTTATATTGATCAGAAATGAAAAAGCTAGCTATTGCTGCTAGAACAGTTAAGATTAATCCTGCAAAAAATAGAGCCTCAAAGCCATAATTTTGTACTAAAAATAACCCGATTAAGGGTCCAATTGCACTCGGCAAAGTTAAAGCAATGCTAAAATAGCCTAGACCAACAGTTAAGCGAGATTTTGGAATCAAATCACTTGCCAATGTACTCGTTGCAGTTGATTCAATTCCCATTCCCAAGCCCTGAATAAATCTTAAAATAAAAAGTAAAATGATTTCATGAAATAAATTCAAAAACATGAAATCAATAACTAATACCAGTAAACCAGTGCAGAGAATCAGCTTACGACCATACCTGTCCAGTAAGTTCCCTACGGGAATTCGGCAAAATAATGATGAAATCCCTAAAATACCAACAATCATACCCGATTGACCCTTTGAGCCACCTAAATAATCAACATATAAAGGTAAGGTGCCCATTTGAGTGGTAATTGCGGTTCCTGCTAAAAAACCAACTAGCATTACTAGTAATAAATCTTTTGAAAATATTTTCGGCTCACTTACTTCCCTTTGAGTCGATGTGCATTCAACAATTTCTTGGCTCTTATTAATCATAATCGTCTTTACTCTCTATACTTTATTAAATGACAAGCTTGATAAAAAAGCTTCTGTTCTTTCTGCTTTAGGGTGATTAAAAACTTCATCTGGCGTTCCAGACTCAACAACTACACCACCATCCATAAAGACGACTCTATCAGCCACTTCATAAGCAAATTGCATTTCATGAGTAACGACAATCATCGTTCGTCCTTCTCGTGCTAGCTGTTTCATAATATCCAATACCTCACCAACAAGCTCTGGATCTAAGGCTGAGGTTGGCTCATCAAATAACATCAGCTTAGGTTCTAAGGCCATCGCCCTGGCAATCCCAACCCGCTGCTGCTGTCCACCCGAAAGTTGACTCGGATAAAAGCGCGCTTTATCAGCCAACCCAACTTTTTCTAGCTGCGCCATGCCAATTACCTCGGCCTCCTTTTTTCCCATCTTTCTAGGTGTGACTAAGCCTTCAATTACATTTTGCAGAATCGTCATGTGCTTAAATAGCTCATAACCCTGAAAAACCATTGCTGTCTGCATTCTAATACTTCTAATATGCTTTTTTGTTGCTAATGAAAAGCGAACCATTGTATCACCAAGTAAAATTCTGCCATTACTTGCCCGCTCAAGGAAATTAATACAACGTAAGAATGTTGTTTTTCCTGAACCACTTGCACCCAAAATTACCACAACTTCTCCTTCTTCAATAATCAAATTAACACCCTTTAGAATTTCATGATTACCAAAGCTCTTATGAACATCTGTAATTTCAATTGCTGCCATTAACTATCGCCACCTTTCAATTAGAAGTTTAACCCACTTAAAACATTAAACATTTATTCGCCGTAAATTAAAATGATAGAATTAATCGTACGATAAGATTACTGCGAATCAAAATTTAATATTAAGAAGCTGTAATGAGATTAGAGGAAGCACCTGATAAAATAAAATCCAATGCATTGCTTAAGGCAGTTTCTGTAATTTCTCTAACTGCGATATCTGTAAAAAAAGCAATGTGAGGTGTCATCAAAACATTTGAAAAATTCGATAACTGCTCATAGTAGGGGTTTTTATCCCAACCGATCTCAAAATATTTTTCCTCGTCCTCCAGTGTATCTAAACCTAATCCAGAAAATTTTCCCTTATTCATATATCGAATCAAGGCCTTGGTGTCAATAATTTGACCTCTTGCAGAATTGATAATAATCGAATTTTGTTTCATGTTTTCAAAAACATTTTCTGAAAATAAATGAAAGCTATTTTCAGTTGCGGGAATATGAATAGATAAAACATCCGATTGCTGTATCAATTCATCAAATGAAACATACGTCACTTGACCTACTAATCTGCTTTTTTGACTATTACTTGTCGCAATTACCGTTGCCCCCATCGCCAATAAGCTTTCAGCAACTAAAGCACCAATTCGCCCTGTTCCCAAAATACCGACCGTTACATCTGCTAATTCTCGTCCAATGAGACTTTTCCGTTCATCACTGCCAAAGGCGCCTAACTCTAAATAGGCAGGTATGTTTCTAAGGAGCATCAATATCGTCATAACCGTATAATGACCCACTGAGCTTGGACTATAGGCAGGCACATTGGTGACACTTAAGTCATATTTTTTTGCAAATTCAAAATTGACCCCATCGACACCCGTTGACTTAATTGATAGCATTTTTACACCGTTCTCATGTAATTTTCGGTATATTAATTCGCTATCACGCATTTCTTTTGAGGGATATAGACAAATCGCTGAATAGCCCTTGATTTGATCAATATTATCATTATTAATATTTTCCTGAATAACATCTACTTCTATTTGATTTTCAATTGACCATTTTTGAATATAGCCTCGTTCAAGCTCGTTTACGCCAACAAATAATAATTTCAATCAATATCACTCTTCCTAAAATTAATAAATTAATTCCTCACACATCCTCAACTAGGCTTAGCTTGCTATCGTCTTATTAGATGATTTAACAGCAAACTTGAGTGCATCATTGATAATTGCCATTCCTGTTTCAATCTCCTCAATTGAAGGCTTGGTGAAGTTTAATCTGAAATATTTTTCAAAGCCCTTTTTTTCAACGCTCATGACATTACCAGGAATAATCGCAACGTGATGATCAATCAAATAATCATTGAATTTTACTGAACAAACATCATCCGCTAACTTCGCACATAAAAAATAACCGCCAGTTGGTCTAATATATGTCAATAATTCTGGGTTAATTTTTTCAAGACCTTCAATCATTGCTTCAAATTTTTCTCGATATAAAGCTCTTAATGAATCAATATGTGCCTCAAAATCATAATCAGTCATTAGTTTGGCAGCAATTAATTGCCAATATTGATTCGTATGTGAATCAACACTTTGTTTACCTAAAATCAACTTTTCAATAATTGGCTTAGAGGCGGCAATGAAGCCTAATCTTGTACTTGGTGCTAAAATTTTTGAAAACGAACCTGAATAAATAACTAAACCTTCCGTATCAAAAGATTTAATTCTTGGAATCGGTTCTCCTTCATACAATAAATCGCCATACGGATCATCTTCGTAAATGACAACCCCATATTTTTTGGCAATTTCATATATGGCATGACGATCCTCAAGAGGCATTGAGGTTCCTAATGGATTTTGGAACGTTGGAATTAAATAGATTAATTTAATTTTGCCTTCTGTATCATTTGCTAATGCCGACTCAACTTGTTCTACGTCAATCGTTTCCCCCTTCATCTCAATTGGCTTAGCAATTGCACCATAGCTTAAAACTGCGTTGACCGCCCCTGAAAAAGTTTGAGCTTCCATTAAAACAATATCACCTTCATTGCAAAAGGCTTTCACGGTTAAATCCATACCTTGAGTAGAACCAGAAACAATCATTAAATCATCTGACTGCTCATCATAAACATCGTAAACTGTTTCCAATCGCTTTGCAAGCGGCTCTAGAAGCATTGGATGACCTTTAGTATCACCATATTGTAAAAATACCTCGTGGTCAGGTAACTCATATAATGCCTTGGAAATTTTTGCCATTTTTTCAATTGGAAAAGCTTCCTCGGGAGGAAATCCAAAAGCAAAGGAAATAACTTCAGGGTGCATCATATTCTTTCGAGCATTTTCTCTCAATGGATTCGGTTGAAGAAAAGAGAGCCGATTTGCAAATTTATAATTCATTATTGTCCTACTTTCTTTTAAATATTTGCTGTATATCTCGATAAAAATTGTTGTGTTCTTTCATTTTGAGGATGATTGAAAAGCTGATCTGGTGTACCTGCTTCAACCACTACCCCACCTTCCATAAAGACAACCTTATCCGAAACTTCATAGGCGAATTTCATCTCATGTGTCACGACAACCATTGTCGAACCACTATTCGCAATTTTTTTCATTACTTCAAGTGTTTGACCCACTAACTCAGGATCAAGTGCTGAGGTAGGCTCATCAAAAAGAATTGCCTCAGGATTAATTGCGAGTGCTCGTGCAATACCGACCCGCTGCTGCTGACCGCCAGACATCTGAGAAGGATAAAAATCCTGACGTTCAAGTAGTGAAACACGATCTAGCATTTTAAGGGCGACCTTTGATGCTTGCTCCTTCTTTAAGCCTTGAGCAAGCATCAAAGGTAGCATAATATTTTCTTTAGCCGTTTTATTTAAAAACAAGGCATAATTTTGAAAGACCATTGCCGTTTTCCGACGAATGGCTAGGATCTCTTTTTTGCTCGCCTTCTTAAAATCAACTGTCTGGCTACCAACAGTAATCTCACCTTCATCTGCAAACTCTAAAAAGTTTAAGCAGCGCAAGAAGGTTGTTTTTCCTGAACCACTGGGACCAAGAATACAAATTACTTCGCCATCATTAATTTCTAAACCAACACCCTTTAGTACCTCATTTTTACCAAAACGCTTATACAAATTTTTAACTGAAATCATGCAGCATCCCTCCGCAGTCTCCGATTGAGATTTTTTTCGATTAAATTAGAGGACTGCTCAATCACAATATTGATTCCCCAATAAATAATAGCGACAGCAATGTAAGCCTCTAAAAATCGATAATTTTGTTGCACAGAAATTTTAGCAGCTGCAAAGACATCAACTGCGCCAACCATTGAAACAAGCGCAGAGGCCTTAATTAATCCAATTAATAAATTACTCATCATTGGTAAGGCAACTGGCACCGATTGAGGAATTAAAATCCGTCGAATAATTTGAAGGCTACTCATTCCAATTGATTTTGCAGCATCCTGTTGACCTTTACCAATCGAATTAAGAGTACCTCTAAAAATCTCACTTGAATTAATCGTTGCCATAACCGATAAGGCAGCAATTGCAATATAAATTGAATTCAAGTTTTTAAAACGTAAGGACCAACCCAGTGACTCAGCAAAGCCATCCATTTTTTTAGCTAAAATTAGATAAATTGCCAATAAAATCAGGACAATCGGAACGCCCTTAAGCACCGTAATCAAAACTGAGAATATTTGAGATAGAACCTTAATTCGATAAAACCGTACCAAAGCAATCAATAAACCCAGCAAACTACCAATTAACAATGAAGCAAAGGAAACGGACAATGTTGTCCCGATGTACTGACTGGCTACCTTTAAGCTATTTAGCATTACTTCTAATTTAAAACTCATTCATGCCCCCATTCCTTATAAACATTAAATTAATAAGATTAGTTTCAAACGCTGAATTTGATTCATTATTCTTTATTTAGTAACATAATCGCCACCTAAGTACTCCTCAGATAGTTCCTTAAGCTTGCCTTCATCTTTTAATTCTTGAAGTGCCGTATTAACCTGATCAATTAAATCTTGATCTGCTTTTTTATTAAACAATAGATAGGCATCGGATTGATGGACTGGTTCATCACCAACAATGAAATTCACACCGAAGTTTTTATTATAAAGGTCGACTTGATATTTTGGTGCCAATGTTGCATCTACCTTGCCTGATAAAATCGCTTCAACGACTTGCTCATTTGTATATTCGCCGTAAACTAATTCAAAAGCATCAGGATTTTCTTTCAAATAATTTTCAGCCATCGCCGCTTGATTGGTCCCTGTTGTCACATAGACACTCTTGCCTTTTAAGTCATCAAAGCTTTGAATAGCATCACCTTGGTCACCATCAGTTACAATATACGTATCCCAGATGATATATCCAACATCACCATAGATGAATTTTTCTTTACGCTCATCATTTTCTTCGTATTCATAGGCCCCCATTGTTGACTTCCCACTTTCCAAGTTTGACAGTGCCGTTGGAAAATCACTACCAATAAAATCAAAGGTATAATCCTCTAGTTTCTCATCAATTGCTTTGACAACTTGAACATCATATCCATCAAACTCATCATCTTCATTTAAGTACGCATATGGTGTCCCATCATTCCCAGTTGATACAATAATTTCCTCGGCACCACTATCTTCAGAAGCGGACTCCTTTTCAGAACAACCTGCCAATGCAAATAGTCCCAATGAAATACCTGCGATAAATACCCCTAATTTTTTTGAAATTTTCATAAATCCGCCTCCATTTTATTATCAAGTTTTAATTACATCAAAATTTATATTATTACTAAGCAATTTCTTTGGTTTTAATAAAGAATTGCTTTAAGAACGAAAAACGACCAAACCCCTTTTTCTTTTCGGGTGTAGAGATTTTATTATCAAATGTCATCCGTTTTTCAATTACTTTAAATAAACGCTCTAAAAGTAAACTACATACAATAAAGATAATCGCCGCATCAACATAGCCCTCAAATAAATGAAAGGACACAGCACCGAGCGCTTTCGCTCTTCCGACCACATCTAATACACCAATCGTAAAGGCCAACGAGGTCTCTTGCAATAAGCTGATAGTTGCCGTACCAAAGCTAGGTATCGCAATTCTAACCGCCTGTGGGAAAATCACTTTGAAGTAAGCCTGCTTTTTAGTCAAACCACAAGCGAGCGCCGCTTCAATTTGTGTTTCAGGAACACTTAAGATAGCAGCACGAATTGTTTCTGATTGGAAAGCTGCCGTATTTAAACCATAGGTCACATAAAGAAAATACATTTTGTTTAATTGAGAAACATCAGGACCAATATATGCTAATAATTCAGGTAAACCATAATAAACAATAAAAAGCTGAACCAATATTGGTGTTCCTCTAATAAATGAAACAAAAACAATTGAAAGCTGATTTAAAATTGGAATTTTTTCAATTCTGATCAGCGCAATAGCTGCGCCCAAAATTAACCCAATTAAGGTTGCGACAAAAACGATTTGCAAGGTAACCGGTAAAGCACTCAGAATTTTTGGAAAATACTTTTCTGCTAGTTCAATATTAAAGAGCTTATTCATCTAGTATCCTTTCATAAGTTTAAATTTGTCCCCTATTCCTTTTCCTTTCTATAAAATATTAGTAATAATCTGAATTTTCAGATAATTCAGATAAATTAGATATTAGTGGTTTTTTTCAATAATTACAATACATTTTCATGAAAACTTTAGAAAAAGCGTGAAAAATAAACATTTGATTAATTTAATTAAGTGTTTAATGATTTTTACTTAATTAAAAAATAAATTTTGACTATGAAATTCAACTTTAAAATTAAGTTTATATTAGAAAAAAATATATTATAAATTAAAAAACATGAGAGAAAATAGCTATTAAAAAGAGGATTAACGATGTGTAAAGGCATAATTTCGTCATATCCCTAATCATTTTTTCGCTTAAATCAATTATTAAATGACATTACTTAATCTAAATATTTTAAATCTTGATCAATCCTCAACAGATTGATTTGTTCTAATACTTGAGGAGTATGCCTTGAGTTACTGCTATCGGAGGGTGGCACTTAGCTTTTTTATTATGGTCTCAGTTCTTTCCGAAAAATAAAGGCATTAATTATGGTTTAAAAGCTCAATAATTGCCGAAAAAAATAATAGGTCAGGACTTATATCCCAACCTATTATGCTACTTTTATTCTTAATTAAATTGTTAATTCAGTAAGTGGACGCCCTAGTACGACTTCTAAATCATCACTTGGAACATCTAATTGGCCATTTTTAATGTCTTTTTGTATTCCGATAATAAAACCAATCACCTCTTCAGGTAAGCCTGCCGATTTCAATTGTTCAGCATATTCTTCTGCAGACTCAGGGATTAAAGCTATTTTTTCCTCGCGGTTTCCCTGTAGAATATCTGCCAGTTCTGGATAGGTTAAGGGCTGACCACCTAATTCATAAATTAATTTACTCGGTACAACACCTGCTAAAATACGCGCAGCAGCTTCAGCATAGTCTGATTTTTTGGCCCAGCCAGCTCTACCTGAACCTGTCACATACACAAAAGGTTGTTTCTGCTCAATAGCATCAAACAGCATACCTTCATTTTCCAAATACCAGTTATTTCGTAAAAATGCATAATTTAAGCCTGATGCCATAATTAATTCTTCCGTCAATTTATGATCCGGTGCTACAATTGCTGTTGATTGATCCGCTTTTGGCGCACTAGTATAAGCAACAAACTGAACATTGGCCGAAATCAGGGCATTAACAACATTCCTATGCTGTCTGGCACGTGATGACAAGTCTCCTGAAGAAATAAAAAGTACCCGAGAAACACCAGTAAAAGCCTCAACAAGACTTGATTCATCTAAATAATCAGCCTGCCTAATCTCGACTCCTAGTACCTTAAGCTTTTCAGCCTTTTCTAAATCACGAACCGTTACAACTACATCATTTTTATTGACCAAAGTAAGCAAAAATTGCACACTTTGAAACGCCAAATCACCTGTCGCACTTGTTACTAAATATTTCATAAAACTTACCTCCTTCGTTTTTTATAGAGTATTATAGCTGAATTCTAGCATAAATCATTTTTAAATAAAGCAGAACGTTCAAATTCCGATTCAATCAATTTATATTCAATATTTATTTGGGTAAAATTATTTGATGCAAAAATGCCTAATCAATTAAATTTTTCTTACCCCAATCATCAAGCGATTGTAAAAAAGGAATCAGGTCTTTCCCACGCTCTGTCAGCGCATATTCCGTATGCGGCGGAATCGTTTGAAAGTCTCGTTTGACAACCAAATCGTATGCCATTAACGTTTCAAGACTCCGTGTTAACATGATATTAGTTATCCCTTTTACTTCTCGCTTAAGCGCATTAAAGCGTAAGACCTCTGATTTTGAAAGCACCCATAAAATATTAAGCTTCCATTTTCCACCCAGTATATTCATTGCAGCTGCAACGCCACAACGATAAGATTGCTTAATCATATTATTTTCCCTTCTTTCATGGTTACAAAAATGTGCGTACTTATATTTTTGTTCAAATTGAATATAATAAATTTATCACATAAAAAAAGGATGGTAAAGATGGAAAATATAGAGTTTTTAGATCAAAGAGCCTCAGTCAGAGCTTTTGCTTCAAACGATCATATCAGCAAAGAGCTGATTGAAAAGATATTATTGCACGCGAGCTATGCCCCATCAAGTAATAATTTTCAACCCTGGAAAGTAATTGCGATTACTGAGAAGCAAGAAAAAAACGAATTAAAAAAATTCTCCTTTAACCAAAAACAAGTTTCTGATGCTTCGGCTGTTTTCCTACTTTACGGAGATTTGAGCGCCTATGATATAGATAAACAAATTATTTTTGAACGTCAACATCAAATCATTCCTTCAAATCAGGTTGCTAATAGAAAGCTAAGAATCGAAAGTTATTTTGCAGCTCATCCAGAAGACAAAGATAGAGAAGGTTTGCGTTTAGATGTCGGTCTATTCGCAATGAATTTAATGCACGTGATTAGAGCTTTTGGCTATGAATCAGTGCCAATGCGAGGTACCGATTTTGATGCAATTGGAAAGTACTTAAAAGTTCCTGAGAATTGGATACCAATTCTGATGCTGCCAATGGGTAAGCCTTTGGCAAACGATTATACACATATCAGAAAAAAGGTTGATGATTTTGCTATCATCAGATAGCTCCACTGAAATATTTTTTGATAAGTAACAAATCTATCGGTGAACATCCAACCGAACTCAGCAATTATCATTATAATGACAATAGAAAAAGCACCTGTTAGATGGCTACTCTAAAAGGCATCTTCGCTTATTAAATAAATTTAAAATAATTTGGTTTTATTATAATGATGTCATTTTAAAGGTGATAACGTCACAACTGATATCCCGCTTCGCATAAGCGTGACACTTGACTGCAATTTGCAGGATATTGTTGAGATTGTGGAAAAATAAACTGATGAAGCACCAGCAACTCCTTACTGAGGGGCTGGTGTTTTTCTATGTCGATAATTTACATTATGAGAAGTTTGCGGATGGGACGACAAAAGAGGTGGAAGTTCCCTTTGAAATTCCTGAAAGTTGGGAGTGGGTAAGACTGAGCACTCTTTCCTCTAAAATTCAATACGGATATACTGCCTCTGCACAAGATAATGGTAATGCAAAATTATTACGTATAACAGATATCCAAAATAATAAAGTTGAATGGTCAACTGTACCATATTGTGATATCTCAGAAGATAAATTGGAAAATATGAAACTGATTGACAATGATATTTTAATTGCACGTACTGGTGGGACAATAGGGAAAAGTTTTTTAATTAGAAATGTTTCAGACATTTCGGTTTTTGCGTCATACTTGATTAGAGTGCAAGTTACTATAGGTAACCTCTCAGATTTCGTAAAGAAATTTATTGAAAGCCCGAATTATTGGAGTCAATTGCAAGAAATGTCAGTGGGGACAGGACAACCTAATGTGAACGCTACAAATCTTTCAACATTACTTATTCCTCTTCCACCATTTCAAGAGCAACAAAGAATTATTGATGAAATAAACCTTGGACTTGTTGAACTAAGAAATATAGACAAAAATCAATCTGATTTGAAGTCTTTAGCGACTCAACTCAAGCAAAAAGTCCTTGATGTAGCTATGAAAGGCAAACTCGTCCCACAAGACCCAAATGACGAACCCGCATCTGTTTTACTCGAAAAAATCAGAGCTGAAAAGCAGAAACTATTTGAAGAAGGCAAGTTGAAAAAGAAAGATTTAGAAGAAATAACTGTAGTAAAAGGTGATGATAACGCCTATTATGAGAAGTTGCCGAAATCGTGGAGTTTAACAGCATTAGGGAATCTTTATGCCGTCACTTCAAGCAAGCGAGTCATGAAACATGAGTGGACAGAAAGTGGAGTACCGTTTTATCGAGCACGAGAGATCGTTTCCACTAAAAAGCGGCTAGCATTGAAAGAACCTATTTTTATCTCAGAAGGAACCTATGTAAAGAAAATTACTGCATCTGGTGAACCCTCAACGAATGATATTCTTGTAACTGGTGTTGGAACTCTTGGAATAACTTATGTAGTTCCAAAGCAACATAAAAAATTTTATTTCAAGGACGGAAATGTAATCTGGCTAAAACACCTAGGAAATATAAACTCCAAATTTATCGAAAAAGTTATTGAGTCACCTAAGATGGTTAAAACCATAAACGACACAAGTGGAACTACTGTAGGAACTTTGACGATTAATAAAGCTAAAACATTGTTAATCCCCATTCCCCCTATAGAGGAACAAAATCGCATAGTCGTAACTATTGATAAGCTTCACGCTTTACTGATTCAATCAATTTATTGACAGTATCTATTTTTCTTGATATTTTAATTTGCTCTTTAAGGTTTAGTATCGGTACGATTGTTTGAGCCACTTTATCACTATTTAAATTTTTAACGGCTGTTCCGCTTGCAGCATCTCTAAATTGTCGATTGATAACCTCAGAAGACAATAGCCAATAAAGGAAATCGCTAGAGTAAAATGATTGGAAATCAGAAATCATCAGCCAACCATCGTGAATAGCTCCATCTATTTTTAAAATATAAGGTCTTCCAAAAGACATTGAATTAGACAAAAGAAAATCTCCTGATTTGACTAATCTAGTTTTAGCTATTCCAGATGAATCTATTTTTTCTGATGTAGAATAAATGTATTTTTCACCTTTTTCAGTATCTCCAATCTTAATCCAATTAATTCCTAGAATATCATCTGTTAAATAGGACTTTATTGGTCGAGGAGACCCGCCACGAGCGATAATTGCCACATTATTAAACTTGGTCAATATCCATGAGTTGGGTATGTTCCCATAATAGGCGAAAGCTGAAGAATTAAAACAAAACATAAAACGGGATAACCCTAGCAGTTATCCCGTTTTTCAATACTACCAAGTAACAATCTTATCTACGATTGATTGTTGCTCACTTGATGTTCGTCTCAAATAAATTCGAGTCGTTTCAATCGACTCATGTCCTAGCAAATCTGCTAAAAGTGAAATGTCGTTGAATTTTTCTAGAAATCGTTTAGCATACATATGACGAAAAGAATGAGGATAGACAACAGCTTTATCCAATCCATACTTCCCAGCATAAAATTTCAACTGTTGAGCTACACCGCGAGTAGTAATTTGCTCATTGTAGCGGTTCAGGAACAGGTAACCGCTCTTTCGCTGTTCTTCCTCTAACCACTTCAAAGACTCCTCTTTCAGCCTCTTTGGAATATACAAACGACGAATTTTTCCTCCTTTGGAGTAAATGTCAAAATAACCAACATGAACATGCTCGGCTTTTAGCTTGATAAGCTCGCTGACTCGTGCCCCTGTTGCTCCGAGATACCAGACGATGAAGTACCATTTCTTGTTTTCATTTTTTTTGAGTTTGCGTTTCAAAAATAGATAATCTGCATGGCTGATTACATCTTCTAGGAAATTCTTTTGCTGAATTTTCAAGGCTTTTAAGCACAAGTCAGATTCGCCGATGTATTTCAGGTAGCTGTTCAAGGCTTGAATACGCAAGTTAACTGTTTTGGGCTTGAATTTCTCCATCAAGTAGCCTTTGTATTCAAGCAAAGTTTCCAAGTTCATCTCATAATTGGCATTAAAATAATTCACGGCATACAAGTAGGAGTGAATGGTATTATTAGATAAACCGATTTTCTTCAAGTGTAATTCAAATTCTTTAATGTGTTTCATGCGCTTTTCTCTTTCTTTAGAATTTGAAATTCCACCGCACATTATTATTTTACTTGAATTAGCTTGATTGAGCCATATAAAAGCAAAACTGGAGCGTTTACTCCAGTCTTGTTATTCTTGTGTCGCCTATTATGGGAAGTTGCCGAAATCGTGGGAAAGACAGCCACTCCAGAATGTTGCTTTTCTGCAAATGGGGCAATCTCCTAAGGGCTATGAAGTTTCATCAGAGAAGTCAAATGAGTCTTTTGAATTTCATCAAGGAAAGGCTGATTTTGGCGATTTTGAGCTACTATTCTCAAATAAATGGACTATGCAAATTAACAAACTGGTTGAAGCTCCTGCAGTGGTAATGTCCGTAAGGGCACCTGTTGGTGATGTCAATTTTCTAACTGGGCGAAACATAGTGATTGGGAGAGGCTTGGCAAGCATTCAGCCCTATATCTCTAGTCAGCAATTTTTTTACTATCTGCTATCCACCAAGAAAAACGTACTAGAATCTAAAGCTACAGGCACAACATTTAAGGCTATTAACAATAAAACTCTTCAAGAATTAATTGTTTCCCTTCCGCCTATTAATGAGCAAAATCGAATAGTTTCTAGTATTGAGAAAATGAATTTACAGCTTCATCAATTTGGCTGACTTTATCTATAATTTGATTTTGTAATGTGACGTTGGGAGTAGAAATCCATTCTTTTTCAAGATAGGAATAGTGTCTTGCATATCCTCTATCTTTGACATATTGTAATGCATGTTCAAGTTGAAGCTTTAAAAACTCTGGATTAGAATATATTGCTTTTAGAATTTTAACTCCGTCCGCTCCAACAATAAATGATTCAGATACTAATTTTACATTACGAGTGTGATCTCCAAAAATGACAAGTGAGTCATGGAGCTGAAGAACTTTATCTTTTCTATCAGAAAAGCCTTCAATTATATTGGCTGACTGACTGATAACAGGAAATTTCCCAGAGGTTCTAATTTCAGATTGTTTAATTTGATATCTTTTTGTCGGTATAGTGATTACCATACTCTTTAGTCTTGAAGTGTACCAATTATTTGGTCTGAGATAATGCAAATCAATTTTTTTACCAACCGCAGTAGATTCCTTCCCATAATAGGCGTTATCATCACCTTTTACTACAGTTATTTCTTCTAAATCTTTCTTTTTCAACTTGCCTTCTTCAAATAGTTTCTGCTTTTCAGCTCTGATTTTTTCGAGTAAAACAGATACGGGTTCGTCATTTGGGTCTTGTGGGACGAGTTTGCCTTTCATAGCTACATCAAGGACTTTTTCCTTGAGTTGAGTCGCTAAAGACTTCAAATCAGATTGATTTTTGTCTATATTTCTTAGTTCAACAAGTCCAAGGTTTATTTCATCAATAATTCTTTGTTGCTCTTGAAATGGTGGAAGAGGAATCATTAAAGATTTAAAAAATGTAGGATTCACACGAGGTAAATTTACTCCATATGTTGAAGTATTAATCTCCTCAATGATACGTTTAGAGAAAAGTAAATGATACAAGAGTTCTGGAATGAATCCACTAGATAATTTTACTGGAAATATTTCTGTTGTGCAAAAGCCTTTTCTGTCAGCCAATATTACTTTTTGAAGATAGGGTCTCAATTTACCATACAAAACAGTTCCAGAGTTAAAACGATATTTATTACTTTTATAGTCATTGCTGCTTTGTGCAGTTGTTCGCTTTAGCAATTGACCAGTTTCTTTTTCAATATCTTCAAGTTCAACAACCCAAGAACCAATCGGTATTTCTTGCCCCTTAGTGGACTCAAATGATGAAATTAAAGAAATTGATCCGATATTGGTCCACTCCCAACCCTCAGGCAATTCATAAGGCACCTCAACCTCCCTAACCGTCCCATCCGCAAACTTCTCATAATGTAAACCATCATCACCACGGAATATCTCAGTTTCGTTCTTATCACGCTTGATTTTCTTCTGCTTGATGAGGTCTTCTTTCTCCGCTTTGATGCGTTTCAGAAGCTCACTAGCTGGCTCATCGTTTCGGTCCTGAGGGACGAGTTTACCTCGCATGGCAAGATCTAAAATCTTCTCTCGTAAGGCTTTCGTGTCAATCATTCGCCCACCTCCGAATCGTCTTGAAGTTCACGTTCAACCTTCTCAACCTCAGTTTTTAGACTTTCTTCACTTGGAATAATTAACTTATATTCGCTACTTAAAATATTTTCATTATCCTCTGGGAGAGCATATTTGACCAAGGTGTTATTCTTCTCTGTGCAGAGTAGAATCCCAATCGTTGGTTTTTCATGTTTTAGCTTAATATTGCGATCATAATAATTCACATACATTTGAAGCTGTCCCAAATCTTCATGTGTAAGCTTATGCGTTTTTATTTCAATAATTACATGTGCCTGAAGTAAACGGTTATAGAATACAAGATCAATAAAGAATTCATCATCCTCTAGCGTAATTCGCTTTTGCTTTGCTACGAAGGAAAAACCATTTCCAAATTCTAGTAAGAATTCTTCTAAATGCTCAATAATTGCTGATTCAAGGTCACTTTCTCGATATGTCGGGCGATTTTCTAAACCTAGAAATTCCAAAACCATTGGGTCTTTGACAATTTCAGTAGGCTTTTCAGGTAATCTATCTTCTTTAGCGATTTTCATCATTGCATCTTTGTCAGTAGAGAGCAATAAACGTTCATAAAACAACGAGTTAATTTGTCGTTCAAGTTCACGCCCTGTCCAATTATTTTTGACTGCCTCAAGTTCATAGTAGTCACGTTTATCATTATCTTCAATCCCCATCAAAAGACGATATTGCATCCAGTTTAATTGTGACCGCAGTGCGGACACTTTTGGATAAGTCCTGTAAAACTGAATGGCACGGTAAAGATTTCTTTTGTTAAAGCCGCTACCATATTCTTTGAGCAGGATTTTCGAGAGGTTTTCAACAATGAACTTCCCATATTCTGCCCGCTCTTGATTATTTTGCTCCTCAACAACAATCCGTTCACCAATTTTCCAATACATCTGAACTCGCTCGAAATCAACGCTGCGTATGGCATTATTGCGGGCGTTATCAATGATGTATTGAATATCGGAAACAATCTCTTTGGGTTGTCTATCAAATTGAATATTATCCATTATTCTTCAACACCTCCAAGCAACTCTTGAAGTTTCAATACTGCACTCGCAATATTGTCCGATTTTTCCTGCATGAGTTCAAGCATTTCTGATATTGTGTAATCAGGTGTATCACTTTCTGCTTCTAGCCAAGAAATATCAAGGCTAGCATTATCTCTGTTATTAATTTGCTCAATAGTATATTTGCGCCAACGTCCATTAGGATTTTCTTCACTCCAAGTCTCTACACGACTTTTGATGTCATCACGTTTATAGCTTTCGATAAACTCTTCAAAATCTTTTTTGTTTAAAGGATTTCTTTTTCCGAATGAACGCATATTGTTACGCATATCAAAAATCCAAACATTTTTGGTGTTATCCTTTTCTGTTGTTCCTCGTTCAAAGAATAAAACATTAGTTTGGACACCTTGGGCATAGAATATTCCAGTTGGTAATCTTAAAATAGTATGAAGATTGCACTTATTCATCAAGTCTATACGAATATCTTCTCCCTTACCACTATCGAATAAGACATTATCAGGGACAACAACTGCAGCACGTGCATTTCCAGTTGTTTTTAATGAATTATAGATGGTTTGAAGAAAGTTCAACTGTTTGTTACTAGTTTCATATGTCAAATCATCACGAGTTGCACGTTCTCCGCCTTTTTTTGTACCAAATGGTGGATTTGTCAAAACAACATCGAACCCTTTCATCCATTTTCCATTGGCAGAAAGTGAATCGCCTTGTTCTAATCGACCTTCAATATCGTGAAGCAAAGCGTTCATCAAGGCTAACTTATGTGTGTTTGTCACTAACTCCATGCCACTCAATGCTTCTTCTTTTTGGAACTTTACTTCATCTTCTGATAAATCAAAATAATTATCATATTTTTGTTTCATATAGTGGTCGGCTGCAATCATAAAACCAAAAGTTCCAGCAGCGGGATCATTGAGCTTTTCTCCTTTATCAGGATTCATCAATTCAACCATTACATCAATTAAAACACGTGGTGTAAAATATTGACCAGCCCCAGACTTCGTTTCATTCGCATTCTTTTCTAGCAAGCCTTCATAAAGGTCTCCCAAACCTTCTTCTTTGGCAGAATACCAATCTAATTCATCGATATCTTTAATGATTTTTTCAAGATTTTTTGGTTCATCAATATGTGTTGAAGCATCCGCATAAATCATATTTAGACGTTTATCTTTAGCTATATCAGAATTACCTAGGTCAAGAAGAAGTTTCTTGTAAAAGGTTTTTAGCTCAATCCCTTCTTTTGATACTAAGTCATCCCATCGATAACCTTCTGGAATACTTTTCTCAGCATCTTGTTCTTTCATCATTTTTAAGAAGAGGATGTAGGTAAGTTCAGTTACATAGTTTTGGTAGCTAATTCCATCATCACGAAGAACATCGGCCATTTTCCATAGTTTTTGTACGATTTCATTATTTGTCACGTATTTGTTCTCCTCTTCCTGTTCTAATTCTAATCAAAAAACATTCCTGTAGTGGCATTATTAAGCATACAGTTGCTCGTTTAAAACTTGTATTACAGAATCTACTTTTTCTCCAATATTTCTTTCAGCAGACTTATAACCACCAGCATCTCGCCAAACAGTAGTCTCATTGAAATAGAGCTGAGCGGTAGGAGCGAGGACCGGCGTTTCTAAGAGTTGTTTTTCAATACGCTCCAACCATTTTAATTGTTTTGGAGTCCAGGATTCCATTCCATAAACTTTTTGCATAGCTAGTTTTATTCTTGTTTCATGGTCAATTAGAGTTGTTCCTAAAGCTGCCTGACGAATAAAGCTAATAATATCGGCAGCAATAAATTCTTTCTTTTCCTGCCGCCATGCTTCTTGTAACTGCTTTTCATCAAATTTCTTTTCTTTCAAACGTAATCGCACTTCTCTTAAGTCTTGATAAGTTAAATCTTTTGGTCGTTTCACCACCGTTTCTAAGGCCGGAATAAGATTAATATTCTCACGAATAAATTGATTGAATTCATTTAAATAATCCGCTGGTTTTACATTTTCTTCACCGTAACCTCTACTCACGTCAATCAAACTATCTTCTTGATGAGCAATTACTGTTGGGTTTTTAAAGGTTCTATAACTTGCAACGCGCTGAATTTTTTCGGTTTCTGCTTCAAGTTCAGTTCTCGACATTGTCTTAATACTCGTCAACCAGTTATCTAGACTCGATACCTTATTCAATTCAGAGATTTCTTTTTCACTTTCTTTACTCAAACGTTGTTTCTTTCTCTGAAGTTTAGCAATTAGCTCTGCCTTAAAGAATCCAAATTCTTCATCATCTTCAGCCTCAAGTACTTTAGCCAATACTTCCTCAATACTTTGATTGGGATTGGTTACAACAGGTTTCATATCTGTAATGTTTTGCAAGTAATCATACAGATAGGCAGCATCAAAAATCCTAAATGAATCTTTGCCTATCTCTGGACAAAGGCGAGTTGCTCGTCCTAGCATTTGATCATATAAAATACGTGAACGAACTCTACGTAAAAATATAAGATTTTCAATTTCAGGAACATCAATACCAGTAGTCAGTAAATCAACGGTTACAACGATATTAGGATATTTTTCATTCTTGAATCGCTTGATTTCCTTATCTGGGTGCCTTATGTATCCCGTAATTTTTGCAATAGCATCATCATCCACATCTATTTCTGCATCTTGGTATGCTTGTTTCAAAAGACGAACTATTAAATCTGCATGTTCATCATTAGCAGCAAATATTAAAGTCTTTCCAGGCTCATTAGGATCTATGTAGTTAGTTAGCCCCTCTAAGATTGCTTTATTGAAGGGTTCTGTGATAACCTGTTTATTAAATTTATCAACATCAAAATTCAACTCGTCTTCTAAATGTGCTTTGTCAATTGTTTTTGTTTCATCATTCCAAACGTCGACTTCAGAATCTTTTTCAAACTTTATTCCGTTTTTTGAAAGCTCAGTTTCAAATTTATAGGGTGGCTCATGGTCCACAAGGCATCCATCAACCACTGCCTGAGTGTAAGAATACGTGTAAATCGGTGGACCGAAAATTTGAGTTGTATGTAATGCAGGTGTTGCTGTAAGCCCAAGAACTGTTGCGTCAAAATAATCAATTACACGGCGGTATTGACTCACATAATCCTTTTCAGTTTGGAAGTATAACTCATCTTCACTCATGTCTCTG
The DNA here is from genome assembly GCA_022484805.1 of Streptococcaceae bacterium. Classification (GTDB taxonomy): domain Bacteria; phylum Bacillota; class Bacilli; order Lactobacillales; family Streptococcaceae; genus MMGLQ5-1. Next base: position 27,769 of record JAKVKP010000006.1, on the reverse strand, counting down.
TCTTCCGTATAACCACGATGGGCTTCATCAACAATAATAAAATCATAAGTTCCTACAGATGGTATATCTTCTGCATCATCCTTGAAAAATAAACGGCGTACCATCCCTTGAACTGTCGCAATTTGTATTTTTGTATCTTTTTCAGGAAGAATGTCTGTTACTTCTTTAACATCATAAATGTCAGAGAAAGATAAGTTCTCAATCTTTGTATCTTTCAGTGCATCAGCGGCTTGTGTTCCAAGACTACGGCGGTCCACTAAGAATAACACACGTCTGACACGTTTTGTTTTTATAAGGCGGTACATTAAAGATAATGCAAGTCTTGTTTTTCCAGTTCCTGTGGCCATGGCAAGGAGCATACGACGTCTATTCTCTGAAAGACCTGCTTCAACTGCCTGCACGGCTTCAATTTGGTAATAGCGATCAGCAAAATCTGGATAAGGTTCTTCTTCAAGCTCTTGCTCTGCTTTTTCTTCATTAACAATCATTTTTTGCTTCAAATCATCAGGGCTGTGCCAAGATTCAAGTGCAAAAGAAGTTTTATTGGGAGTTCTAGAATCCCAAAACCAAATTCCTGATTGTTCTTGTAGTTGTTTTAAATATGGACGCCCATTTGAAGAGTAAATAAAAGGTACTTTATAAGAACCATAAGTCTTCGAAATAATATACTCGTCTGAGTCGGCAATTTCTCTAGAATATTCTTTTGCTTGGGAAAGATCACCGGCAGCAGTTTTATTGTATCTTTTTGCTTCAACAACACCAACTAAATCTAATCCAATAAAAAGAGCATAATCAGCTTTTCCGTGATTTGTTGGAACTTCTGCAATAGCTAGGTTTTTGTTTTTTTCAGGTCTTACTCCTTTACCCCAAACAAGTGATTCCGTATCAACTTCCCATCCTGCGTTACGTAACTGTTCATCGATAAACATTAATCGAGTTTCTTTTTCATTCAAATCAGCTTTTCTTAAGAAAGCTTTTGAACGTTTACGACGCTCTTTCTTTTCTCTTTCATTTTCTTCATCTGATTGTTTTGCCGCAGATTCTAATTGTGATTGAAATGCCAGATTTTCACTTTCTGCTAATTCAAGTTGAGCTTTTAATCTAGCAATCTCGTCTGCATGAGATTTATCAATATCTTGAGGCTCAACAAAGTCAATAGGCTTATAACTTAATGGTCCATAAACTTCCATGAACCAATTTGCTAGGTAATGCCCATATCTAACTACTGTGAGAGCTTCGCTCTTTGTACCGTAATTATCATGAGCAGCCTTATTTCCAAGCTTTCTGACAGTATGAAAAACAGTGGCTATTTCTTCCTCAAGCAAACCTTGACGTTCTAACTCCCTTAGCTTATCCAGTTGTTTATCAATATTCCAAACCGTGATATTTTCCAAACGGAAAATTGCTTCTGTCATTTTTTCTGCAAATTGTCGAATTTTGATAAGTGAAACATTTGGATCGCGGTATATATTATCTTCTGCTTGTTTCCCAAGAGTAGCAAAGAATGACCACTTATTGGCCAACATATCAAAGTTGCTCATCAGTTATTACCACCTTTATTTGGTTTTTCAATTTCAATTATGTCTCCAAAATCCACATCTAAAGCCACGCAGATTTTTACCAAGGTCTCAATAGACACTGGTTCGTCTTTTCCTAATTTCGCTATGACATTACTACTGACTTGAGCAGCCTGTTTTAGTTGACCTTTATTCATCTCTTTATCAATCAGCAATTTCCATAGCTTCTTATATGTTATTGGCATCGCACCCACCTCATTCTAACTTCCGATAGTAAAAACTATCTGGAACATATAGAGCTACATCTATTATATCACGATATGTCAATTTTTACTCTAATGAAATTAAGATTAATTTGCGAATACCAATGATTTGTAAAAAATAAGTTCATTTTCCTATAGATAGTTAGAGCAAAACACACCACTTACCCCTATGGCATAAATTGGTAAATTGAACCAACTTCTAATAGTGGTTATCATCAGCAAAATAAAAAAGCCTAACCACTGTTATCTAGCAATTTCCTTAATATAAGGCTATTCAGCCCACTCCATTTCGTATCATTTAAGTAAACGTCATGTTTCAATCTACAGGTACTGATTCAGATGTATTTGTGTCATCTATCCTGTAGCGACAACCCACAAAACGCAATATTATAGTGACACCCTACCCCAAAAATAATCTTTTAGTATCAACCCTACCAAAAATTCTCGGGTCGATTTATTCCCTCAAACGCAAAAAAAGAGACCTCAGATCAAAATCTGAAATCTCCATAATCTACAAACACCGTGGTATAAGGCTTTTTTCTACTTCTTCCTCGTTATCAATCCCACTAACTCAACATGATGTGTCTGTGGAAACAAATCGACAGGAGTTACTTCTTGTAACTGATAGCCGTTTTCAGCAAAACGTGCAACATCTCGCGTAAAGGTTGCCGGATTACATGAGATATAAACAATTTTGTCGGGTGCAACTTCACAGGCAGACTCGATAAAGCCTTCAGCCAAGCCTTTACGTGGTGGATCAACAATGATGACTGATGGCTTCACGCCTTCGCTTACCCACTCTGGCATAATATCTTCAGCACGTCCGACACGATAGCTGACATTTTCAATCCCATTTAATTTTGCATTGATTTTGGCATCCTCAATCGCTTCACCAACTGATTCCACACCATAAACCTGCTGAACCTGATTAGCAATACTTAAACCGATTGTCCCAATCCCACAATAGGCATCAATCACAATATCATCCTTTGATAAATCAGCTAATCTAAAGGCTTCTTGATAGAGTACCTCAGCCATTTCGGTATTAATCTGATAAAAAGAAGGTGCACTAATATAATACTGATTACCTAAAAGTGTATCTGTAATGTATTCCTGACCAAATAAAAGGTTGAAGTCATCACTCAAAATGTTATTACTATTGTCTGGATGAATATTTTGCAGAACGCTTTTAATTTTTGGAAATTCTACAACTAATTCTTCAATCAATTGCTCAATTCTAAAAATCTTTGGCTTAGTTGTGACAATAACGACCATTACCTCATGTGAATAGAAACCACGACGCACAATCACATTTTTGATTAATCCTGTTTTGGCAGTTTCATCATAGGCATTTAGGCCATACTTTCTAAATAAATCTCGGCATTTAATCACGATTTGATCAATCACTGGATCCTGAATTAAAAAATCCTCAATAGGTACCAAATCATGCGAATGTTTCCGATAAAATCCTGTTTCCAATTGACCATTAACCCTGCGAACAGGAATCTGAGCTTTATTACGGTAACCAACAGGTTCAGCCATGCCAATCACTTCAGCAACCTTAATATCTGTTAAATGACTATTTTTCTTCAATAAATCCTGAATTTGTTTACGTTTAAAATCAAGTTGCTTTTCATATGTAAGATGTCCTAAGTCAGCAATCCCCGTTCTTAATAGTTCACCTTGAATCGCCTCGTTACGGTCACTTGAAAATTCAAGCCATTTCAATACCTTAGCAAAGCCATATTTTTTTCCAACTTTCATAACTAACGCCTCAACCTTTTCACCTGGCAAAGCATTTTCAATAAATAGAGGATATCGATCAAGCTTGGCAACACCTAATCCTTCATGCGTTAAATCAATTATTTCTAATTCTAATGTTTCATTTTTTTTCGGTATCATTCTACACTCCAGTATCAAACAAATTTCAATTATCTCAGCTATTCTATTGTAACCTAAAAGCAATTCATTTTGCTATTTATTCTAAAAATAGTATTATCTGAAAAATCTGTAATTCTTTCTCAGAAAATACAGATTAGCAGCAAAAAACTCTAGCTAAAAATTAGCTAGAGCTCGATACTGATTCTTGATCTAAAAAGTCGTTTATTTTTGCAATATATTTATCATAGTCAATTTCCAGACCAAGACCATAGTACATATCGTAACCATCAGTCCAATCGCCATTTTCAGGAACGGTCATTCGTTCAATACCTTTTCTAGCTTGATTTAGGATACCCAGACCATTAGACAAAATAAATGAAGTATCAATATTGGTTGAGGTATAACCATAAATTGTACCAAGTGCCTCTGAACCAGTGAATAAAGTGGCAGGATTCTTCACTTGATCGATAATTGCCGTTAAGACTTGCTGCTGACGTTGAACACGACCGTAATCGCCCTCATCATCTTTACGGAAACGAGCATAGTTTAATAACGTTCGACCATCCATTTTCTGCTTACCAACTTTAATGGTTTGCTGTGGTACTGAACCATCTGACTTAGTATTTAGATCATCGGGAACAGAAACCTCTGTTACTTCCTGTCCGTCAACTGTTGAAAATTTCGCATTAATTGTAACGCCATCTGGGAATAAAGTATTAATAACTTTCTCGAATGAAGAAAAATTAATTAAAGCATAATACTGCATATCAATACCAAAATTATTATTGATGGTTTGACGTAATAGCTCTGCCCCCTGATTATCATTTTGCTCACCGATGGTATAAGCAGAATTAATTTTGCTATCAGTATAACCCTCAGTACCAACACCGGGAATATGAACCAACGTATCCCGCATAAATGAAATTAACTTGACTTTATCGTCTGGCCCATTGATTTGCATCACCATAATGGTGTCACTTCTCGTTTCACCATTACTCTGACCATCCCGCTGGTCTGTTCCCAAAATTAAGATATTAGTCGCACCATTACTAGATTTAGTGCCATTAAATGTTTCAACGTCCGCCTTTTTAAACTCAACATCGCTTTCTGCTTTATCCTTACCCTTTAAAAACAAATAAACAAAAACACCGATTAAAATAATAATTATTAATAATAAAATTTTCCACCATCTGCGTTTCTTTTTCGGTTTTTTCTTTTTATTTTTTTTCAAAGTTCTTGGATTTAGCTTTTCTTCTTGATAATACTCTTTATTCTCATAGCGATTATTGAAATTCGAAGTCTCATCTCTAGAGCTCGAATTATCTGGCTGACGATCGTCAATCCGTTTCTCAATATTATCACGATAATTCTTATATTTATCTATTCTACTCATTAATTATAAACTCCCATCTTTGAAAATAATCATTTTTAATTATTTTCTATCTTCAAAAACAATCTGGATTGACAATCATTTTTGAATAATATCCCGTGCCTCTCAACATGGAAAAAGTGTCAAATTATCAACCTTAATAGAATAACACGAACAACTAGTTAAATGCAAAAATATTTAGATTTCTTTATCAATTTCATAAACATCAAAAATACCAAAAAATTTAACTGTAATACCGATTAGTTCGAGCTCTTCAATTGCATTTATAATTAATTGTTCATGACTGACAAACATATCAATTAAAAAGAAATACTCACCTAAAACAGTTTTTAATGGTCTCGACTCAATTTTAGTTAAATCAATGCCACGCCAAGAAAAAGCAGATAGTGCTTTATGTAAAGCACCTGCTAAATTATTAGGCAAAACAATTGCCAACGAGGCCTTCAAGCCCGTTTTTTCAAGCGGCAAGGATTGTTGATCCTCTCCAAGCACCCAAAAACGAGTATTGTTTAAGGCAACATCCTGAATGTCCTGATGTATGATTTTTAAGCCATATTTTTCTGCTGAAATATTTGGCGCAATCGCCGCAAAATGCTTATTAGGATGCTCTGAGACAAATTGAGCAGCATAGGCCGTTGAAGCCATCATCTCCACTGGTACTCCCGAAAAGTATTTTTTTCTAAATTGTTCGGTTTGAGCTAACGCTTGAGGATGTGAAAAAATTTTTTCAATTGGCTGAAACTCATCGACTACCATCATCTGTTGCGCAATTGGTAAAACAATTTCGTGGCAGGTTTTAAGATGACTAACATGAAATAAATAGTCCACTGACTGATGGACAGAGCCCTCAATACTATTTTCAATTGGAATAATTGACAAGTCAACCGTTCCTGCTTCATATGCATGAATACAATCAGAAATTGAAGGCAGCGGAACGAGTGTTTCGTTCGGATAAGCCTTTTTACTGGCTGTGTAAGTGAAAGAACCCATTGGTCCTAAATAGCCAATTCGCATTACAAAGTCTCCTTAATCTTTCTGTTGCTTTAGCCAATTTGTAATTTCAGCGGTAATTGTCTTTAACGTTTTACCCGAAGTCATAACAGTTAAATCAGCTAATTCTTGGTAAATCACGCGACGAAAATCAAAAAGCTCGCGCAGTTCTGCCTTCGTCTTTTGCTGAACAATTGGCCTAGTATGTGCACGTTTACCAGAAATACGACGATAAATCACATCAAAATCACCATCCAAAAAAACAACCTTTTGGTGTGCTTTTAGAAGCTCTTGATTGCGTTCACGCATAATCACCCCACCACCAGGTGAGATAATTTGCTCTGAATCAAGAATTTCTTCTAATAATTCAGTCTCCAATTCACGAAAAGCTGCTTCGCCTTCGGTCGCAAAAAAATCACTGATTGACATCCCGATTTTTTCAACAATTAAATCATCCATATCAATCGCTGGCAATTTTAATTCACGTTTTAATTTTTTGGCAATCGTTGATTTGCCAACACCCATAAATCCAATTAAAATCACTGACATTACTTTTCCAACTTTCCTAAATCATCAAAAAAGCTTGGATAACTCGTCGAAATTGCCTCAGGACGTTCAAGCTCGACAACGCCATCCTCAACTAATAAAGCAGCAATTTGTAACATCATACCAATTCGATGATCACCGTAGGTTGTCACCTTTGCACCATGTAGCGCTTGACCACCTTTGATAATCATGCCGTCATCAGTTGGGGTAATGTCCGCTCCCATCTTAGAAAGCTCGCAGGCAACCGCGTCAATTCGATTCGTTTCCTTAACCTTTAATTCCTCGGCATCACGAATAATCGTTGTTCCTTGCGCCTGTGTTGCCAATAAAGCAATAATTGGTAGCTCATCAATCAATCGTGGGATAATCTCACCACCAATTTCTGTGGCATGAAGTTCGCTTGTTTCAACAGTAACTGTGCCAGCTAAATTGGCACCTGTATGTGTTTCTTCAATTTTAAGCTTACCACCCATTGCCCTAATCACGTCTATAATACCTGTTCTAGTCGGATTTAAGCCAACATTATTAATGATTATTTGACTATTGGGCACAACCAATCCAGCTACCATAAAGAAGGCTGCCGAAGAAATATCACCCGGAACAATCACTTCCTGCCCAGTTAAATGCTGAGGTCCACAAACACGAATTGTTTTCCCCTCTGTAACGATTTGACCACCAAACTGACGAATCATATCTTCGGTATGATCGCGCGTTTTTTCTTTTTCAATAATCACTGTCTCACCCTTTGCCTGTAAGCCAGCAAAGATAATTGCTGATTTAACCTGAGCTGAGGCTAATGGCATTTGATAGGTAATTGGCTTTAATGTCTGAGTACCTGTTACTTCAATTGGTGGTGTTTCCTTATCGCCAACACCAGTTGCTACAACACCCATTTCACGTAATGGTACTAAAACACGATTCATTGGTCGTTTGGCAATTGTATCGTCACCAAATAGAGTTGTTGTAAAATCAGTACCCGCCAAAATGCCTGAAATCAAGCGAATTGAGGTACCTGAATTACCAATATCAATTGGCCCTTCAGCCGCCGTTAAGCTTTCAAAACCCGCGCCTTCGACAGTAATTGTTTGCCCATCATCGTGAATTTTAACACCTAATTGCTCGAAAGCATGAAGCGTGCTCATACAATCTTCTGCACGTAAAAAATTTTGAATCTTTGTCTCGCCGTGACTAATCGCACCAAACATGATGCTTCGATGAGAGATTGATTTATCTCCTGGTACTTCAATTGTTCCTTTTAAGGATTGGCTATTAATTTTTAATTCCATGGTCACTCCTAAAAAGCTGAAAGGACTGCTTAAACGATCTAAAACTGTATACTGTATTCTTTCACGATAAGGAAAGAAATCAGCTCAAAGTACATCGCCTTGTCCTCGAAGCTAAATTTTATTAAATTAACAAACGCTGAGTATTAAAGTTGTATTTATCTTACTTTGTTAAACGAGCTGAACTGGCTTTGTGAACTTAAAAGCTAATTCAACTACATTTCATAGTATTCATAATGTGTATGCATCTTAATCAAGGCTTTAGCACGAGATAAATCTTCATAGCTTTTAAATGAGAGCTGAAGTGCACCTGTTGCCTCCGTTTCAATGATTTTGATATTAATAATTGATAAATCATCGGGTACAAATAGGCCTAAAACATTATGAATCACACCGGGTTCATCCGGTACATCAACAAATAAATCATAAAATGCTGGAATTGCACCTGTTTGATGAATATCCATTGTTTCACGAAATGCCTTCGCTTCATTGAAAAAAGCCATTAATTCGTCAAATTCGCTTCGCTGAATCATTTGCTTAACTTTAGCCATCTCAGCTTGCCATTCATCCAGTCGTGATAAGATAATGCTTTGATTACTCATTAAAATATCTGTCCACATTCGTGCATCGCTTGATGCAATACGTGTCATATCTCGGAAACCACCCGCTGCCATACTTTTGGCTAATGGAAATGCTTCACTAAAGTCTTTGGTTTGTAAAACAAGACTTGCAGCCAAGATATGAGGCAAATGTGAAACCATCGCTGTAATTTCATCATGCTGCTTGGCATCTAATTGAATGAAACGTGCCTTTAAGCCTGATAGTCTTTGTTTAAAGGCTTCCACAACCTCTTCTGGCACATTTTCAGTGGGAGTTAGAATATAAAATGCATTTTCAAACAAATCAATTCTCGAGGCAATTGCGCCCGTTTTATGACTACCTGCCATTGGATGCCCACCAATAAAATAGATATCCCGATTAGCAAAAAGCTGATTAGCTGCCGTTACGATTTCTTGTTTTGTACTACCAGCATCACTTACCACGAGTCCAGCTTTAGTTGGTAAACCTGCAAGCTCAGCCATATATTTTAGCGACTGCTTTACAGGTGTTGCAAAGATAATATAATCTGCCTTGATAGCTTCACTTGAAAAATCAGTCGAAAATGCATCAATAATATTTAAGCTTTTAGCAATTTGCAAATTTTCGATCCGACGTCCAATGCCAATAACCTGAACATCGCTATTTTGCTTAAAGCCTCTGGCAATTGTCCCCCCAATCAGACCAACGCCAACAATTACAATTCTTTTTTTCATATTAGAACCGCTTTACGTATTCAGCGTGATTGGCTACAGCAGCCTTTAATTCTTCGAAATTATCACTAGAAAACTTATCTAAAATTGCTTTAGCTACCTCAGTCGCAACCACTGCTTCTGCAACCACACTTGCAGCAGGTACAGCAGTTGAATCACTGCGTTCAACACTAGCCTTATATGGCTCTTTAGTATCAATATTGACACTCATTAATGGTTTATATAAGGTTGGGATGGGCTTCATCACGCCTCTTACAATAATCGGCATGCCGTTAGTCATACCGCCTTCAAAGCCACCTAACTTATTTGATGAACGCGTGTAGCCAGCTGTTTCATTCCAAATTATTTCATCCATCACTTGTGAGCCCGGTAGCTTGCTCGCTTCAAAGCCAATACCAAATTCAACGCCCTTAAATGCATTAATTGAAACCACTGCTTGCGCAATTTTAGCATCTAATTTTTGATCCCATTGCGCATAGCTACCTAATCCAACAGGCACATGATCAATTTGCACTTCAACAGTTCCACCAATTGTATCGCCATTTTTCTTAGTTTGATCAATCAAGCTCTTCATTGCATCTTCCACGGTTGCGTCAACTACTCTAAGCTCAGATTGATCTGATATTTTTTTAATTTCAGTGACTGTTAATGCTTCTGGAATCGTTGCATCAATGCCACCTAAACGCGTTACGTGACCTGCCACAGTCATGTCAAGTTCACTTAGAATTTTTTTAGCAACCGCACCAATTGCCACCCGCATTGTCGTTTCACGCGCTGAAGAACGTTCTAAGACATTTCTCAAATCAGAAAAACGATACTTCATTCCACCAACTAAATCAGCATGACCAGGCCTTGGCTTGGCAACACGGCGCATTTTCTTAACCTTGTCTGCCACAGGCTCACTTGCCATAATTTCTGTCCAGTTTTTCCAGTCTTTATTTTCAACAACTAAGGTTAAGGGTGAGCCAAGCGTTAAGCCATGACGTAAACCACTTGTAATTCTGACCTGATCCTTTTCAATCAGCATTCGACCGCCACGACCATAGCCTGTTTGCCGACGTGACAACTCTAAGTTGATGTCATCAGCAGATAAGGGTAACCCAGCAGGTAATCCCTCAATAATTGCTGTTAATTCTGGACCATGGCTTTCACCAGCTGTAAAATATCTCATTTATTTGCTCCTTCATTTATTGTATTTATGCGTGCTTCATCCAACCAAAGTGGATATAAATAGGACAACCAATCTGACGGACCTCGTCGACTGTTAAAAGGCACATAGCCAGGATAACGATATAGATAATCCATTTTATATTGCTGTTCCCGATTCATTGCTTTACTTTTGACCAGTGTCATTAGCGCCTTAGTTGACTGTTTATCAAAATAGTTACTTTTACTATAAATATAAATTAAATCAGCTAATGATAAAAAATAGCTTTGTGGGAATATATTTGCCGTAATATGCTTGCTGATAGGCTGATTATCAGATAGTCGTAAGAAAAATTGATGACGAGCCATATAAGACAGCCCCTTTTCAATCAAAGCATCTACCTGTTGATCTGGATAATCTGAAAAGGTGCGATATGTTAATAGTGCTCGAATTGTTTTACCAATACCGATATAACAAGGTGTTTTGCCCAAGCAACCACCATGCTTGAAAATGCCCTGATGCTGCCAGTCAGTATGCTGATTACGTTCAAATAGCTGATATTGCTTAATCCAATTCAAGGCATTTTGACAAGCCTTTGTCTGTCCAAGACCGAAACGTGCAAAAGCCTCTAAAACCATCGCATTATAGCAAGGTACAATATCAATCAGATTACCTGTATAAGAGAAACCAACTTCAGTTGCCGCTTCGTTATTCAATTTGGCAATTAAGCTGTTTACTGCAGACAAATGTTTACTATACGGTATTTCTGACAAGGCGGACAATTTAAAAATTAAGGATAAAATCGGATTAGAACGACTATTTTCAGCGGACAAAATTTTATTAATTAATGCTGACTGTGCTAAAAGCTCATTTATTTCACTGTTACTAAACAATTCACCACGTTCAAAACCAATTCGTAAAAATAGCGCTGTATCCATCGAGTAGCCCCTTTTTAGCTCGTTAGTTCACTTTCAAATAATCCTTCATTTCAACTAAATCAATTGGATTAATTTTTGCCTTGCCAATTGCTTCTAAAATAATGGTTTTAATTTTCGAACCTCGTGCTTTTTTATCATGAGTCAACGCTTCATAAAGCTGTTCCTCGTTCCAAGGTGATAATCTGATTGGTAAATGAAACTTCTCAAGCATTGTAATCAATTGTGCAGTTGAGCCTTTTGGCGATAAGCCTTTAGCCTCAGCAATTCTATTCATTTGAACCATACCAATTGCCACACCCTCGCCATGTGTCACAACACCATAGCCCGCGGTTGCTTCAATTGCATGACCGATTGTATGACCAAAATTTAAAATCAAGCGAATGCCATTATCCAACTCATCTTCAACGACAACTCGGCGTTTGACATCACAGCAGGCATGAATCACTGTCTCTGCATGATTTACCAAATCAAATTCATCTTGATAGCTCTCCAGTTCATGCCATAGCTCAATATCATCAATTGCCGCGCATTTAACGATTTCTCCTATCCCTTCACGAACACGACGTTCATCCAAGGTAGCTAAAACATCTGGATCAATTAAAACGCCATCAGGCTGTGCAAAGGTACCAACCATATTTTTAGCAATTGCTGTATTGACACCTGTTTTACCACCGATTGAGCTATCAACCTGTGCCACTAAAGTAGTCGGAATTTGTAAGAAATGAATGCCTCTCATAAAAGTAGAGGCAACAAAGCCAGCTAAATCACCAACAACACCACCACCTAATGCAATGATACCATCACTTCTCGTCATTCCATTTTCTGCTAAGAATAAATAAGCCTCTTCAGCAGTCTTTAAGCTCTTACTAGCTTCACCCTCTGGAAAAACGTAAGCAATTACTTTAAAGCCCACTGCCTCCAGCTGCTTTTGAATATCCAAGAGGTAGAGGCTCGCAACGTGATTATCTGTAATAATCGCAATTGTCTGAGGCTGCCACAAAGCTTTAGCCCATTCGCCTGTTTTTTTAATTGCACCCTTTTCAATCCATAAGTCATAAGGATGACTTGGTAAGTTAACATTTAGTTTCATTGAAATTTCCTTTCTAAAGCAAGTTTAATATCAGCTGTTGGCATTTCTTGACCTGTCCAGCATTTAAAGCTTTCTGCTGCTTGATATAAAAGCATGCCAAGACCGTTACTCACCTTTGCCCCTTGTGCCTTAGCTTGCTTTAAAAATAAGGTTTCTAATGGGTTATAAACAACATCAATTACTAGGTGGTTATTATTAATGATAGAAAAATCTGGAATCGGTGTTAGGTCTTTTAAGTGGTTCATACCAACACTTGTCGCATTAACTAGTAATCGAGCAGACGCTATCTCTTGATTCAATAACGCTGTATCTGCCAAATCATTCAAAATAATTTGACGACCACATTTATCAGACATCTCATCCAATCTCGCTTTTTCATCAGGAAATCCTTCAAAGCGCCGCGTAAAGACGACAATTTCTTGAACATTATCTAGCATTGCTTGCGCAATGATGGCTGTTGCTGCACCGCCAGCACCAATAACAACCATTTTTTCAGTTGACTTAAAGCCAAGCTCATAGGCTGAACGCATGAAGCCGACACCGTCAGTATTATGACCAATTAGCTTACCGTCTCGATTAATAATTGTATTAATTGCACCAATTAACTGTGCGGCATCTGTTAATTCATCTACTTCTTTAATAAATTTTTGCTTATAGGGCATTGAAATATTAATTCCATAAAGGTCTAATAAACGAATCGTCTTTGCAACTTCACTCACTTGATCTGCTTCGATTTCAAAGGCCAGATAGACACCATTGATGCCTAATGCCTGAAAGGCCGAATTATGAATAAAAGGCGATAAGCTATGCTTAATTGGGTTAGCAACAACCGCTGCCATACGTGTGTGACCATTAATTTCCATGATTTGCTCCTATAATACAATTTAATTTTGACCTGAATATTTAAAATGCCTAAATGTTCTGTCAACTTTACTCTATAGTATAGCAAAATTTAATAGGCGCGACAAAATAATTTTCACCGTTTTAACGCATTAATAAGCCATTTGATAAAAAAATAAGTGATTTATTATTTATAAAGCAAACATAAGCTAAATCTTTTTTCAAATTCATTCATTCGCTAAAAATAATTAGATGGAACTAAAATAAATATAATGATTTAATCTTAAAGGTTACTAATCTGAGTAAATAAAAAACTCATATCCTACATTGACTGCTAGGACATGAGCTCTAAAATTAATTATTTTTCTCTGAATTTTCTTCCTCTGGATCAGGTAAAACTAATGCCGTAAAAACGACCTTTAAGCTATTAATTCGCTTCAATTTCACTTCTTCTGAAATTAAAACAATATGATATTGATCAGTGTCAATTTCGTAGCTAATCTTTTCATCATCATCTGGAATTCGACCAATAGAGCTAATAAAGAAACCAGCCATTGTATCGACATCATTTTTGTCAAGAGAGGTATCAAATTGTTCATTAAACTCATTAATTAACATCTTACCTTGAATGATATAAGTACCTTCATCAATTTTTTCAAATAAAGGTGCCGTTAAATCAGACTCATCATCAATATCTCCAACAATTTCTTCAAGTAAATCCTCAAGCGTGATGATGCCACTGACACCACCATATTCATCCAAACAAATTGCCATTTGATTTTGTGTTTTCTTTAATTCAAAAAGTAAATCATCGACAAAAATTGTTTCAGGAACAAATAAGGCCTCTTGTAAAATCTGACGTAAATTTAAGTCATTAAAGCCCTTTTGATAAGCATTTAATAAAAGTGTTTTAGTGTGTAAAACACCAATAATCTTATCCTTATCATCATCATAAACTGGAATTCTTGAATAATTTTGATCTAAGATTTTTTTTAGATTTTCTTCGGTGCCATCGTTAATATCAACCATAAAGGAATCTGTTCGAGGTACCATTAGCTCTCGAGCAACGATATTATCCAATGAGAAGACACCCTGAAGCATCTCAATTTCATTTGAATCAAGGACATCGTCGTTAGATAGCATATAAGCCATCTCATCACGAGTCATTTTATCCATTTCATCATCAAATTTCATTGGTGTAATCCGTGAAAGTAGATTAGTTGAGGCCGATAATAACCAAACGAAGGGTCTTAAAATATGACCAAGCATTGTAATAGGCCCACTTGAAAGACTGGCAACCTTTTCATTTAAATTGAGTGCAATACGCTTAGGATACAATTCACCAAATACAATAGAAACATAGGTCAATAGAGTCAATGCGATAAAGCTTGCCGCAGTTTTAGCTGTTGCACTGCCACCGAGTAAAGGCGCAATCTTACTAGCCAAGGTTTCCGCTAACGAAGCACCGGCTAAAATGTTAATCAAGGTAATACCAACCTGAATCGTAGATAAAAAGTTATTTGGGTTGGCAACGATTTTTAATAACTGTTGACTTTTTTTGTCACCTTCATCGGCTTTTTGCTCAAGTCGGTTTTTATTTAAAGAAACCATCGCCATTTCACTGGCAGAAAAGAAAGCATTTAAAAGTGTTAAAAAAATCAATAATAAAATTTGAAAAACGAGCGACGAACTCTCGGGGTCACCGTTCATAGATATATCTCTCCTTATTTTTTATAAATAATGTGTGCTATCTTAAGATTAGCATTTTAATCGTCAGTTTTCAACAACTTACTTTGCTTATGCTCTTGATAAAGTGTATGACAGAATCGAATTAAGACTTTAGCTAGTGAGTAAATCGGAACACCTAAGAAAATACCAAGTAAACCAGCTAATTTAACCGCAACTAATAAAATAATAATTATTGTCATTGGATGAATCGCCAGCGTTTTACCAATTACGTTAGGATAAATAATATTACCATCAATTTGTTGCACGATTAAAACAATCCCGATTGCAATCACGGTTTTGATTGGATCGTCAAAAATGGTAACAAGTACTACTGGTAAAGCACCTAGATATGGTCCTAGGTAAGGAATTAAATTAGTCAAGCCACCAATTACAGCAAATAAGAAAGCATAGGGCAGACCAAGTAGTAAATAACCAATGAGCAGACCAACGCCAACAAAAAGACACTCGATTGCCTGACCACTAATATAAGTTGAAATCGTTTGATTCATCTCTTTTAGTAAGCCAATCACATTAAATTTATCCTCTTTTAAAAATTTCGATTTAATAAAGGGTAAAAATTTATCACCATCTTTTAACATATAAAATAACAAGAAGGGAACTGTACCAATAATAAATATCGCCTTGGTTACCACACCGAAAATCGAATTAAAGGAAACCGCCGTTTGGTTAAGTGCCGTTTTAACGATACTACCATATGAAATATCGGCCTTATTGAGTAGCTCTTCAAAATCAATGTTTTTAAATATTTGGTAACGTTGTAGCTCAATCACCCACTGCTCAACGTTATTAAAATATTGTGGTACATTTTTAGATAATTCCGTAATTTGCTCAATCAAAGAAGGTAATAAATTCATTAAACTAAATACAATCACAAAAATCAGCAGAATAAACACAATCACAATGCCCAATATCCGCGGCACCTTCAACCTTTTATTAAGGAATAATAAAGCCGGATTTAAAACATAATATAAAAAACCCGCAATTAATAACGGCGCAAAAAGTGTCCCAATAAACACACCAATTGGCTGAAAAACAAAATCGATTTGACTCGATAAAAAAACCAAGGCTGCCAGAACTAATAGCTGAACAGACCAAAAAAACATTCTTGACTTAAATAATGAATTCATTTTTCACCTCAAAATAACATCTAAACCCCAATAAATCAGCTAGTTTATTTAAAATAGCATAATTTTTATCAGATTACCATTAATTCTATTGAAAAGTCTGATCAAACACTAACATGTAAACAACAAACATCATAATAAGATTTAATATATCATTTTTTCATGTGCTTAGTATCAGTCATTAGATGGATTTTCACCGCTAGTAATCAGAATTCCTTTTTGGAGTAAATTATCAAGACATTCACTTAAATAGTCCTGATTATGCTCTGGATAAATCGGATTAGTAATTATTTCATCCGGCAATCTTGTATAGGGTGCACAATTTAGACCACGATAAAGCTTATTTAACCATTTTTCATCTGGTTGATAACCACGCCGCCCCATCTCAGCCATTACTAATTGATGGTATTCAAACAACTTAATTGGCGAATAATGAAATACATAGTTTACAGTCTGATGTTTTCTCCCCCAACCATTGCCTCTTAATGCACAGCACTCACGATGCTGTCCAAGTAATTGTGCACGTGGTAATTTTGAAATTAAATCTTGATGCCAAAGTCTCAATTTTATTTTCACTCTTTTCTTCTATAAGTAATTATCAACAATTCGTCAAAGCATTATTAATTCATGCCAAACTAGGATAATTAACCATTCTTTAATTTTAAGATGCCATCATTCATAGTATAAACTTTATCACAGTAATCTACGAGTCTTAAATCATGGGTAACCATAATAATCGCCTTCTCTTTTTCCTTCGCCTCTTTGGCTAATAACGAAACCACCTCAAAGGCCTTTTCTGTGTCCAAGCTAGCTGTTGGTTCATCCGCCAAAATAATTGTTGGTTCATTATAGAGCGCTCTCGCAATGGCAGCTCTTTGGCGTTCTCCACCTGATAATTCATCTGGATATTTATTCGCCAATTGCTGGATTCCCAATTGTTCGAGTAAATTATCGCCAGTTGAACTACTTTTTCTTTTTAAAACGCGATCAACCAATTGCATTTGCTGTTTAACAGTTAAAAACGGTACTAAATTTGAGGACTGTAAAATAAAGCCGATTTTATCAAAACGCAATTTAGCACGTGATTTTTCTTTTTTCTGACTAAAATCTTGACCATCAATCAAGACCTCACCGTCAGTCGGTGCCTGTAAACCACCGAGAATAGTTAAAAATGTACTTTTTCCTGAGCCAGAGGGACCGATAACCGCAATTAATTCACCCTTTTCTGCTGAAAAATTGGTTGGCTTCAATGCCTCAATTGTTTCATCCCCGTCTTTAAAGCTTTTCGTAACAGATTTCATTTCAATTGCACTCATTAAATTTCCTCCTATCCGATTGCCTTCAACGGATCAATCTTAACAATTGAGCGTACTGAGAATAAAGCACCTATGATTGAAACTAAAATCATTAAAATGCCGACTAATAAGAAATACAAGGTGTTGCTTTGAAATGGTACGGCATTTGGTAGGAACAGAGTTGTAACTATCGTCATTACCAAACCAATTAGTACCCCTAAAAGTGAGAGTAAAAATGTTTGGGCAATGACCGAGCTTGCAAGATAGCTACTTGAAATGCCTTGTGCCTTCATCACACCAAAAACTGCTGTTTTTTGCATCGTTAAAACATAGATAAAAATACCAATCACAACTGCCGCGATAACCACCAAAAAGCCTATCATAAAGCCAAAGGTTAAGACCTGTGCACTATAACCTGGAAGTTTATTAATAAAATCATTGATTGATAAATTGGTGACTTCAGCCGGTAAATCTTTAACCGTTCCTCTAATCACAATCGCATTAATTTTTGCTGCTGCCTGATTATTCGCAGTCGCATTAGCACCAACAATGTCATAGGTTTGAAGCGACATGTAAAGCACTGGAGCGGTATTGTATTTAGCACTTTCAGTAAAACCGACGATTTTCAATGCTTGATCATTCGTCGCAACTTTAATAGTATCTCCTAACTGGTAGCCGGCTTCTGTTTTAAGACTGATATCAGCGACCACCTCTCTATCATCCTCAAACATTCTCCCTAAAGTTAATTTTGGTGCCAAAAATTGAGACTTGTCAATTCCAAAAAAGCTGACATTTTCCTTTTCATCTTTATCATTTAATTGATAAATAATTGCTGAGGATTGAGTCAATACAGCCTTATCCTTCGCTTCAACCTGATTAATCAATGTTGCATCTAATTGCGAAGCGCTTAAATTATCATTGGCTTCATCCGAAATTAAAAGATGATCAGCTTGCCATTTATCAATTGCTGTTCGATTTTCTTGTGCCAACCCGTAGGATAAACCACTTAAAAAAAAGACTAGATAGGCGATTAAAAAAATAACACCTACCACCAGCGCATATCTTAATTTTGAGTGACGAATTTCATTTAATGCAAGAAACATGTTTAATCCTCCAACTTCTCTTTTTCAATCATCTCAGATCTGCATTAATTCAGTTAAAATGCTAATCATTCAATTCAGAGATAACCCTTAAAAAAAGCTTAAGCTTTAATCAGTTTTCTGTCAAAATAATGGCTCAGCTTTGCTTATTATTATTTAAAAGCATAACATCACAGTATAAATTTATCGTTATTTTTGACAAACAAAAAAGCTACTTAAGTAGCTTTGATATAAGGGTTATAAAACCGATAAATTTTTACAATTTCAAGTCCCATCTTTCTTCTATTACCTGAGTACCCCAATCAGATGTAGCATGCGTTTCTGTAATCTTGAAACCAGCTTTTTGATATAAAAAGCGAGCAGTTTCCTGAGCACTTACTGTCCAAAGAAACACCTGATTGTAATCTTTTTCTTGACAAAATTCGAGTGCCTTTTGAATGAGCTGTCTGCCTAAACCAAGTCCTCTTAATTCTGGTTCTAAGAAAAAATATCTAAATTGAGCAATACCTGCTTCGACCTGTTTAATCGCCACGCAGCCCGCTTGTTCACCATTACATTCCAAAATAAATAGGCATTCTTTGGCTTCGTCAAAATTTTCAACTAGCTCTAGCACTCCCTGCACAAGATACTTTTCCCAAATTTCAGAAGTAAAGCCACGTTCGGCCTCATAAAGTGATAATTGGCGATCAATGACATATTCAATATCCGATTTTTGATAAGGTCGAATTTTGACATCAACTGATGCAGTCATTAAATACTTCTTAATAATCCCCATCGCATCAGTAACTTTTCTGCATTCATCATCCGATAATGTCGTCAGTATTTGCTCAACCTGTTGATTTGAACGATCATTTAACTGATGAAATACCTGATGTCCCTTATCTGAAAGCCTAATCTCAATATTTCTACCATCACTCAAGCTTGCAGATCGCTTAATCAAACCACTTTTCTCAAGCTTCGTAATTGTACGACTCATGTAGCTACGATCAATTTTTAATAGCTGGCAAAGCTGATTAGCAGTAAAATGCTCCATTTTACTTAATTCGAAAATAACCCGCGCTTCGGTTAGAGAGTAGCCTGAATCCAAAATATGTTGATCTAGTAAGCCTAAAATATTGGTATAGAAACGATTAAAGCCTCTAATGTCAGTAATTCTATCTATTCTATTCATTTAATTCATTTCAAATCCTTCCACATTTTTATTGTTGCATTACACAACTAATATATATTATTTAGTGGACTAGGTCAACTATTTTTGGCGGAATTGAAAATTTATGTCTATCAAAATTAAGTAACTGTTATTATTAAAAATCAAATATAAAATTCAATGAGTTTTAATTTCCTCTGGTAACTTTAAAAATATCGTCAATATGCTAGAAAGAAGATATAAACCTGCAAAAATCAACAGAACAATATAACCACCATAATTTTGAAAAAGAATGGTGACTAAAAGTGGACCTAAAAAATTACTTAAACCTGATCCTAGATTGAGTACCGATATTGAAACTGCTTTCTTTTCTGGCGCCATTGCAGGAATTAAAGCAGAGAGTGGTCCAAAGGCAGCAATTCCAAATGAAAAAATGGCAAATGCGACCATCAATAAGAAAAAATTGCCTGGAAAAAAATATACCACAATTGCAATCAATACACATGATAATGCAGACAATGTACCAGAAAAATAAGAAACAATCCTTCTCCAGCCAAATCGGTCCCCTAAATTACCAAATAAAATCAAAGCAAATGTATTAATAATATAGGTTATTGCCCAAATGCTGCTCCATTGGGTTAATGAATAATTATTTTCTATTAAAAAAATAGGCATCATGATAACAAAACCAAATTGACCAACATTATTAATTGATTTTACAATTAGACCGATTAATAGACGTGGATATTCCAAGTAGATTGTCAAGCCTGATTTCATCTCATTTAATATGCCTTTATGATTGATATTTCTTTCAAGCTGATCACCATTTAGCTTTAGGGCCAAAAAGCCACCAATTAATGCCATTAAAGCGCCAAATCCGATGATGAAGATTGGCGTGATTATATTTAATAAAACAGATGCAAATATAGGACTTAGAATGGTCATACCTAGATTAAAGCTAAACCAAAACCAGGAGGTTGCTTTTCCAAGTTGACTTAAATCTGTCTTTAAAGTAACCCAAACCAAAAAAGCATAGGCGAATAATGGATACGATGCGCCTCTAAAGATATATGATGTTGCAATGAGCGGCAAATAATTAAGCATTAAACCAATCACTAGAATTACTGTTGTTATTAGGTAAACAGCTAATCCAAAAGCCATTACTTTTCGTACAGTAAATATACTCGTAAAAAAACTAGTCATCCAAGAAAAAATTGCGACAAATAAGCCATAAAAACTAAAAATAAGTGAAACCAATTGAACTTCATATCCCAAGGAAACTAGAAAGGCTGAAAACCAGCTCGTTTCAATACCCGCTCCCAGCATAA
Source organism: Streptococcaceae bacterium (assembly GCA_022484805.1). GTDB lineage: Bacteria > Bacillota > Bacilli > Lactobacillales > Streptococcaceae > MMGLQ5-1. The sequence continues at coordinate 6,831 of JAKVKP010000006.1, read as the reverse complement.
AGAAAATTAAACCAATATAGCCGAAAAATAAATTTGGCGAAATACCGATTTTATGAGAAATTTTTTCTATCACGTCACTATTCTCCTTTAAAATAATAATAGAGTGAGAAACATGTCGAAATTGTTTCTGCACTCTATTTCGTATATTGCATAATTAATTAGTTATTGATAACTAAACTCTATTCACTTTTATTTATTTTCGGATTGATATAAAAACTTGCCACACCATAAGCTGAAATTTTATTTGAAAATGGTTGTATCTCTTCAACTGCGTTCACTCTTTCAACTTTTTCAAATGGAAATATTGCATCTGTGGCTATTGACATTTCCATTGATGTTGGATTTTCAAAACGAATGACAAACCCCTCACCATAATATGAATTATGCACGCTACTAACGAGTAGGTTCAAATTTTTTTCAAATGACAGAACACTCATTTCACGTTGGGTCAAATTAAGAGCATGCCTTGTCTTTTGAATTTTATTGTCTATTCGATAAATAAAATAGTTTAAGCTTTGTCTTTGATAACTAATTGAAGGCTGTTCTAATTGAGACCGCCATTGTGAAAGCTCCAAATCTGATACCATTGAGTTGTTTAGCTTAATTACAAAAGAAGCCATGATAAGCTTATCTTTTAATTGTGCCATGGGTGTAGCCATCATCACATGCCCCTTTTTGGTCGTATCACCTGAAGCACGACCTGGACGATAAATTAAATTAGGTTTTCCTAAGGTATCTGTAGTTGCTATTAAAGTCACAAAAACCGATGAATTTTGATACTCATATTCTCTGCTGTCATTCGTGTAGACTAAACAAGAACAATTATCAGTATCTGCAGTCAGAACCTTTTCAAACGGTTCAATATTGACTGGCATTTCAGCATACTTTTCTTCCCAATCTTTTACATCTCGATTTTTTCTGGAGATGTAGCCAAACGGAATCGCTGATTTTACAGATTGAATTGGTCGCTCTAAATTAATTTTCAAACGAATTCGATGATTCAAAACCGAATTATTAAATTCGATCTTAGTTCGAATTTCTCCATTCTGATTTAATTCCAAGGTGATTTGGTAATTAAAAGCAGTGGTTGCTAATTTTTTACTTCTTTCCACTAAATCAAGTGGTAATTTGGCGCTGCCACGTAAAATCATGCGACTAGAGTGATTCTCATATTCACAAACGCAATTATTAAAATTTAATGCAATCGGTTGATCGCCAGCAAGTGGTGAGAAATCATAAGTATCTCCAGCATTGCCCTCATCAATCAACAATAAAATATTTCTAAGTTGTTGGCTATTATCTTGATAATTTACTTGCCCATTCTCAAATGAAAGCTGATATTCTCCCATATGAATCGCTGAAACTGGCGCTAATTGAAAATAGTTTTTAGATTTATCTACTTCTACAAAATTAAATACCTTATAGCCCAGCCCAGGTAATTCACAGTCTATACGTACAGTTAATATATAGTAACCAGCTTCTTCAATATAATGGTTACCAGAGGCAGTTTCTTCTAAAATATCTTTTCTACTCTCAACGTATTCAGTATGAACAATAACTGAATTGTGATTAATGACCTCAATTGCTTTTGTAATTGCCAATACTTTGACAGTTTTCTGACCACTAAATGAGGTTGGAGAAGTATTCACAATCAATATTTCATGAGCTGATAAATTCAAGGCTTCGGCAATTCTTTTTAAGATAATATTTTCCATGCTATCACACAGCTCATTGGCTTCTTTTAAGCGTTGCTCAATATCCTTTGCAACAACATCAGAAACACAGCCCGCTAAACTATCATGTGCTTGACACTCCAAAAGCTTTTTCCACGCTTTCAAAAGTAGACGATTGCTTAATTCTATTCCCAATTGACTCGCAATCACTAATAGTGGTTCCATTCGGTGAACTAATTTTGCTTCTAAGCCAAAAATTTTTTGCTTTAAATCCATTCTAACGGATCCAATTGTTTTGTGAACCCTAGCTAAAACAGGTTCTCTGAATTCACCACGATAAGTTTCTAAATCCTTTGTTTTCATCCACTCAAAAAAATTTTGATAGGTACTTACCTGATAATCATATTTTCCAATTTCATTAATTTTTTTTACTTTCTCACTAAAATCTGAAATAATGCCCAATTGATCATTACCTGATGGAATCATTATTTCATCACTCGTTGTAAATTGTTTAATAAAATCAACTCCTTTGTCCAACCGACCTTCAACATAATCCAGTGTCGGTTCAAGCAGCATTCCAGTGCCGTATCCCTGCGGAAAATTTAAAGCATATAAGCTACTGCCGCCACCCATGCTTTCCCATTTAAAATAAGGTGACTGAATATGTTGCCCTAAATGGACACCACGCCACAAAATAACATTTTTTAATCCAGCCTCATTCAAAATAACAGGTATTTGTGCATTGAAGCCAAAGGTATCTGGCAAATAACCGATTGGCAGCATCTTGCCGTACTTTTTACTCTCAAATTTGCCAATCATTGCATTTCTTAAAACTGATTCTCCAGAAGTAAAAAATGCATCTGTTTGCGTATACCAAGGACCAATAAACAACTGATTAGAGGTGATTAAAGTTTGTATTTCTTCCAATTTTTCTGGATAAATTTCTAAAAAATCATCTAAAATTGACAATTGACCATCTAAAACAAAACTCGCTTCAGAATTTTGCTTTAATTCTGCAATAACATCATTGAATAATTGATCACTCAATACTAAAGCATCCATTGATGTAAAATACCATTCTCTATCCCAGTGCGTATGATTTACAATATGCACATTCGTCATTTTATAATCACTCTTCTTCCCAAGCTGCTTCATCAAAGTCATCGTCTAAATTCATAGATTGCTCTTCAATGCCCGCATTTTTATCCCTAACGAGAGCACTAGCCACTGCAACAAATAATGAACCAACAGCAATTGATAAAATATATACTGGCCAATGCTCAACCGTAAACCAACCGTAGAAACCACTAATTGGTGCTTGATTTACCGCGCCTAATCCAACAGCCATCGCAGAACCAATTGCTGAACCTATAACGGTAAACGGAACAACTTTTATCGGACTCTCAACTGCGAACGGAATTGCCCCTTCACTAATGCCAACAAGCCCCATAATGATTGATGACTTTCCGGCTTCTCTTAATTCTGTATTATATTTTTCTTTTGCTAATAAAGTTGCCAATCCCAACCCGATTGGTGGAATTATAATTGCTACTTGAGCTGCCGTATTTGGCGCAATGACACCACTTGTTAATAACGCCATTGCAGTAGTTACCGCAGCCTTATTTACTGGTCCACCCAAATCAAATCCAACCATCGCACCAACAATAGCTGCCATTAAAATTTGATTACCTCCACTTAAGCCATTCAACCAATTTTCTAATCCAGTATTGAGTGCTGCAAATGGCACACCAATAATATAATTAATGACTAAAACGGTAATTAACGTGCCTAATACGGGAACTAAAAAGACAGGTACAACTGAAGACATCGATTTTGGTAGCTTCACATGATTACGAATCCAAAGGCAAACATAACCTGCAATTAAACCTGCAGCAATCGCGCCTAAAAATCCAGCATTGATATCCTTAACTAACATTCCCGCAACTAGACCCGGAGCAATTCCTAATTTATCAACAATAGAATAAGCAATAAAAGCTGCAATCACAGGAAACATGAGACCTAAAGCTGTTCCACCAAAACCATCAATACTATGGAGTAATCGGATAATGCCGTTGGCATTATCTGCATAAGAGCTCTCCCAAATATCCGTAATTCCAAAAAATGAACCGCCAACTCTTGAGATGGCCATGATAACTGCTCCAGCAATTACTAAGGGAATCATATACGATATACCAGTCAATACATGATTTTTGATTTCACTTCCAATTTTTTTCATTAAACATTCCTCCTAATATTTATCCTGATCGACAAGAGCCAACGCTTCTTGAATAACCTTTTCAGCATCTTTAATTGGTGCAGCAACAGGTACCTTTAAGATTTTTTTCCCATTAAATCTATCTTCATTTCTAACTTTTGTATCAACTGCAAAAATAACTACTTCACCAATTTTAAGATCTTTTTCTGTTAGTTCATTTTCAATGCCCGTTGCTCCCTGTGTCTCAACTTTAATTAAATCTCCTAATTTTTTTGCTCCCTTCTTTAGTGCTTGAGCCGCCATATATGTATGAGCAACCCCAGTTGCACAAGCCGTTACCGCGATAATTTTTCTTTTCATGATTAGTTTCCTCTCTATCCTAAAATATTAATAATTTCAGCTTGATTTGTTTCCTGCTTCAAATTTTCCACAATTTCATCATCCATTAATTTCATTGCAATTTCAGATAAAAGTCGCAAATGCGTATCACCCTTCTCCGAATCAGGAATTGCGAGTAAAATTACGATTGACACTGGTTTATCATCTAACGACGCCCACTCAATTGGTTCTTTCAATTTAGCATAGGCAATAGCCGCCTCCTTTACCGAATTACTTTTTCCATGAGGAATCGCAATGCCATTACCTATACCTGTTGTAGAATGCACTTCTCTTTCTAAAACAGATTCAATATAGTTTTTCTTATTTGAAAGAACGCCCTTTGTATCTAATTTTTCTGCAAGCTTTTCAATAACAGCTTTTTGATTATTTTCATTTAAATCAATAATAATTTGATTCACATCTATAACTTCTGAAACTTTCATCTAAGAACCTTCTTTCAAATAGCTTAATAATTGTTTTTTATTGCCCTTTGCCAAGCAGCCAGAATCACCAAGGTCAATAATTTCAAGTAAATTATCATAAATTAATTCCAATTGCTCTGGTGTTTCATCTTTAATACATATGAAAAATATGTATCTTACTTTATCATTTCCCCACTTAATCTCTTTTTTTAAACGTAAGAAAACAATAGTCGATTTTTTTATGAATTTTGGATTACCGTGAGGTGTTGCAAATTTACCGATTGATGTAAACGATAATTTTTCTCGATCAATCGCAGATTCAATCACTTGACTGCTAGCAAAGCCTCCATCACTAAGCTGTTTGCCAATAAAATTAAGAGCCAATTCATAAGTATCAAACGACTTGTCTAAAAATATAAGCTTGGAATTAATCAACCGGGAAAATTCATGATTTCTTGTTGAAGACTGATTTTTAATCTCCAAAAATTGATTAATTGCTTTTTGATCTGATTGGCTTAATACCGGTGAAACATAAATAATTGATTGATTTTTCATCATCAAATTAACAGTTGATAAGATTAAATCCTCAGTAACCTGAGTCTCAATTAGCTCCTGAATTGAAAGAATTCTTGAAATTTCAATTCTTGGATACTCTCTTCTAATTCTTGCTGCTAATAGCTGAGAAGTACCTTTGCCGCTACTGCAGACAAGCAGTACCTTTATTCTATATTCATTGTCTTCCTTTTTCCGTTCTTTGAAAGCTTGGATATGAACCGCTAAAAAAGCTACCTCATCTTCTGGAATAATTAAGTCAAAGCTTTCCTCCAATTTTTGGCTTAATTGTATTGCCTCTTCAAAAGAAATCGGAAAGCTCTGTTTGACATCTTTAATAAATGGATTTACCACTGGAAGACCGCTAGAAATTCGTTCAATAACCGATTTGATATGACTCACTAAATTATTCAAAGCAGAATCATCATAATCCAAAATAGTATCCTTAATCATTTGTTTTATTCTTGCTTCATTTGTTTTTTTAGATAAGCCGCTTAATTGTTGATTATCTAGCATCAAATGAATTTGAATTAAACGAATTTCTGAAATTGGTAATTGAAAGTCAAAGGCTAATTCCAATGCCTCAATTAGAGGAATAATCTTCGGTTCAATTTCAACATCATTATTGGTTTCAATTTCATTAATATATTTACCATCCTTGATTCGCTCTACTGCAATTAATAAATGCAACAAGAGTGAATGATAGTTCATATCACTCATTTTTTGCTTGGTTTGCAATAAATAAGATTGTAATAAACTATCAATTTGACTTAGCCAATTTAAATTTACAACTGATTTTGCAAATTCAGGAATTCCTTTAATAGTATGGGTAAATAATTCTTCCGTTTTAACAACTTGCCAATTATAGCCCCAAAAATAGTAAATTAAATCGACCGCTAACTTTCTCTTCTCCTGCTCCATTAAGTTAAGAAAGGAGCCTTTACCAGGAATCCACTCAATTGTCACATTGAATAGCTTAAAGATTTCATTAACTTGATTCATATCCTTCTCAAGTGTTGTTTTTCCAACATACAGCACATCTTGTAAATCTTGCCTTGTAAAATAATCAGATTTTTTTATAATTTCAAAACATAAATATTGTACGCGCTCATCTTTATTTGATGGTACTATTCTGTGATCATTTAATGAAATTTTTTTCAAAATATCGTTTTTATTACCAAGTAAAGATATGCCGACTTTTGGTTTACGAATTAATACAACATCACTTCCTTCAAAATATTGATTAATGCTTTTTAAAGATTGTGAAATAGTTTTATTGGATAAATGCATGATGCTTGCAATCTTTGAGATTGTGATGACATCATTTTTCAACAGGATATCAACAATTTCTTGTTCACGCCGCTCCAACGTCATATTTTTCACTTCCCTCTCTATGTCTTTATATTAATTTTAAAACGCTTTCATGAAAACCCTTTCTTTTACAGCTATCAATCATGTAAAATGTAGGTGTTAGCATAGCAAAAGATAAAGTCCATATAATTGTGTAAAAGATAAAAGGCCATGTAACAGCCCTTTTACGGTACAATGTTTTTAACCACAAAAACATACCTAGGAGGACGTTACATGACCC
>JAKVKP010000005.1 GCA_022484805.1 Streptococcaceae bacterium | reverse complement strand
TCAATCTTTTTTTCAAAGTTTTTTTAAAAGTTTTTTTTGCTTTCGCCTTTTCCTGCGACAGCTTTCTTATAATAGCAAATCTTATTTTCTGAGTCAACGCTTTTTCCAAATATTTTTTATTCTTTTTTACGACTACCAATTTTAATACTTCAATTATTGAAGCATAGAATAAATTTAGCCTACTATCTGTCTGTTTTTTTTGTTAAGATATTATAGTAAAAAACAATAGCAAGGAGAGAGGTATGCAAGAACAAACTTTAATATTAATTAAACCAGACGGTGTCAATAGAGGATTGATTGGAAAGGTAATTTCTAGGATTGAGGAAAAAGGGTATCACATCATAAGCCTTAAAATAACTTCAGCAAGCGAAGCAATTTTAAAAGCGCATTATAATGAGCTTTGTGATCAGCCTTATTTCCCAGGTATCGTTGAGTATATGACCGAGGGACCAATCGTGGCAATCGTAGCCGAAGGTACTGAAGTGATTAAAGGATTTAGATCACTCAGCGGACCAACCAATCCTACTTTAGCACCACCAGGTACAATTCGCGGTGATTTCGGCCGTTCGTGGGATCGCGGTGCAATCAGAAATATTGTTCATGGCTCTGACAGTCTTGAAAATGCACAGCGTGAAATTAATTTATGGTTTCCTGAGTTAACATCACAGAATGTACAATAATAAGCGCTTAACAAATACACAAAGTATTTTTTTCCTGTTCATCTCTCTTTTAATGAATTCTATTGGCAATGGTCTGACAGTTGCTACAAATATGGGTAGTCCTGTTTGGACTGCCAGTGCCGCTAATATCGCATATTTTTTTGATGCATCTATCGGCACGGTACTGATAATTTACGGTATAGTTCAAATTTTTATAAATTGTTTGCTATTAATGGAAATCAATCCACACAGAATAATTGGTAATTTAATCTTCATCGGCTTTTTTGGACCACTTGTTGCAATATTCAAAAATTTTTTTCTTTATTATCTTGATGTTGGCTCAGCTCCATTACTACTTAGAATTATTTTGGTCTTTATTGGTATAACCATGGTAGCAATTGCAGTTTCTATTTATCAGCGTGTCAATCTAATCCTCCATCCAGGTGATGAGATGACCAATATTATTCGTTTCAAGTACACAAATGGCAATGCCCAAACTGCTCAGCTAATCAATTTTCTTATCCCAGTTATTGTTATTTTTCTAATTGGTATCGTAAGTCACTATTTAGTTGCAGTAAATATCGGCACACTCTTTGCTTTATTAGGTCAAGGGATAATCATCGGCTTAGCGGATCGCTTAATTTTTTCTAAGCTTTCACACTATCGTGCTTATTAAATTTGATAAAATTAGTTATTATAGCTAAAAAAACCTCTTCTAGTCTACAAATTGCAGACTAGAAGAGGTTTTTTAGTTAACTTATTTATTTTTTTCAAGCAACAACTTAATGTCTTGTAATAAATCAACTTCAGTAACTGGTGCTTCTTCGACTACCTCTGGCTTGTGACCAAATGATTTAGCTTTATTGAAGGCTTTAACAATTAAAAACAATACAATACCAGTAATTAAAAATGTAATAATTGCAGAAATCAAATCTCCAAATTTAAATTGAATACCATTATAATCAACTGTCAATCCAGAAAATGTCGTTGATTTACTACCAGTAGCAAGAAAAATAATTAAGGTTATCAAGGGTGTAATCACACTTTCAACGACCGATTTGACAACCGCAGTAAAAGCACCACCAATTACAACACCGACTGCCAAGTCAACAACGCTACCTTGCATAATAAATGCTTTAAATTCCTTTATCATATCAAATCTCCTTTATTATTATAATACTTTTATATTATAGCGTAATTTATTATTTTTTTAAAAAAATAGCTCTAATTTTTTACTTTATCATTTTTTTACTGGTAAAATAATATTGATTAGGAGAAATAACGATGCAATTATAATCATTTTATAATCATCCTATCTTATTTATAACAATATAGAGATTGGAGAAATTAATGAAACTGGACTCAGGCATAAATTTAAATATTTTAAATACGAAACAATTTAAAACAATACAAATTATTATCCGTTTTGAAACAAAAACAGAAGAAGAAATTCTTGCAAAAAGAGCATTGCTAACTTGCTTATTTGAAAAAAATAATAGAGATTATCCGAACAATCAATCCTTTGAGGAAAAGCTTGATGCACTTTACGGTGCAAAATTTTCGGCAACAGTTGAGAAGAAAGGCGAATTGCACTGTCTATCACTTAATCTAAGGCTAATTAACGGTCGCTTTGTCAACGCACCAGATTTAGTCTACGAGGGCATCAACTTCCTCAGATCAATCATATTTGCACCAAATACTAACAATAATCAATTTGATGAAGCTACATTCTACCTTGAGAAAAAAAATTTAATTCAATTTGTGGAAAGTAATATAGAAGATAATTCATATTACGCCAAGCAGCAACTCAAAAAAACTTTCTTTAGGCAGTCGAAACATTATTTACCTAGCTATGGTAATCGAGAATTAATCGAAAAGGAAGATGCTGCTTCGATATATCAATATTATCAAGAAATGTTAAAGAATGATCAAATTGAAATATTGGTGTGTGGCGAAGTTAATTCAGCTAAGATCATTGCTGCATTTTCAGAATTTCCATTTGAAAAAGGCAGTCGATTACAAACATTCGCTCTTGTAGATGAAGGCAAACAAAATATTGTCCGAGAAAAATTTGAACCCAAAAAGGCGGCTCAATCAATATTAAATCTTGGATACTATGTGCCTATAAATATAATTGATCAAGAATATTTCGCACTTCAAACCTTTAATGGTTTATTTGGCGGTTTCGCACACTCAAAGCTTTTTCAAAACATCAGAGAAAAAAAAAGCTTAGCTTACTACGCGGACTCATCTATTGACATCCTTCAACATTTTCTTTTTGTCGAAGCCGGAATTGAAGGATCAAATAGAAATCTCGTTTTAAAGCTCATCAATCAGCAGCTAAAAGAAATCCAATTGGGGCATTTTTCAGAGCAAGAACTACAACAAACCACTTTATTGTTAAAAAATATTTTCCAACAAGGCTTGGATTCCCAAAGAGTATTAATAGAACGCTCATATCTTTCATTGAAATTACCATACTTATTACCGGAGAATCAGTGGCTAGCTGCATTCGAAAAAGTAAATAGAGAAGATGTCATCCGCATCGCTAGACAAATTGAACTACAAGCAGTTTACTTTTTAGAGGGGATAAATAATTGAAAAAAAAGACGTATTCAAATGTAAATGAAACAATTTACAGTAAAACCTTGGAAAATGGACTTCAAGTATTTTTATTACCAAAATCTGATTTTCATAAGACCTATGCACTTTTTACTACTGATTATGGTTCTATCGATAATTCATTTATTCCAATTAATCAAAGCAAACCGTTCAAAGCACCTGATGGTGTCGCTCATTTTTTGGAACACAAATTATTTGAAAAAGAAAACTACGATGCTTTTGATTTATTTTCTAATCTTGGCGCTTCGAGTAACGCATTTACAAGTTTTACTAAAACAAGCTATTTGTTTTCTACCATTGAAAATAACTATCAAAACGTCGGATTACTACTTGATTTCGTGCAAATACCATATTTTTCTGAGGCCACAATTGAAAAAGAAAAAGGTATCATTAAACAGGAAATTCAAATGTATCTTGACGATCCCAATTGGTGTTTATTTTTTGGGCTTTTAAAAAATTTATATCCAAATCAGCCGTTAAGTATTGATATTGCTGGTTCAGCGGAAAGCATCACAAACATCTCGGTTAATGATCTTTATACTTGCTATGAAACATTTTATCAACCAAGCAATATGACTTTGTTTGTTACAGGACCTTTTAATCCAGATGAAATGATAAATTATATTGAAATTAACCAGTTTTCAAAAAAATTCCCTGAACCAATCAAAATACAACGCATTGATGAATCAAACCTTCAAAAAGTAACAAAAGATAGTAGTATCCAAATGGCAGTTGCACAGCCCAAAATGATTCTTGGCTTCAAGGGTAATGACGATCTTACTCAGCTAGCACCGGAAATATTATTAAATTATAAGCTATCAATAACTTTTGCTTTACAATTATTGTTTGCTGAAAGCTCATCAAATTACCAAACACTTTATCAAAAAGCGCTGATTGACGATTCTTTTGATGCTGGCTTTAACTTGGATCGGACCTTTCATTTTATTGAAATTTACTCTGATACTAACTCACCACTTCAGCTAGCTGAGACATTAGAAATGATGTTGCTTCAATTTCAAGACTCAACCGATTGGTCCGAGAGACATTTAAACATCTTAAAAAAGAAATCAATTGGTAAAACAATTGCTTCTCTGAATTCTCTTGAATACATCGCCAATCAATTTTCACAAAATCTTTATGGCGAAAAAACGCTTTTTGATTTACCAGAAGTTATCGATTCAATCAATTTAGAAATGATAACGAAATATTTAAAACAATTTTTAGAGGAAACAGAAAAATCTATTTTTACGATTACACCTGAGGAGAATCCAGAGGTTTCTTCATAACAAAATCAGATTTTATAGTTGTAATATTATTTGTTCTTCTATGACAATAAGATTTCTATAATATTTATTTTATATTACAAACAAAATATTCCATTTCAGTTAAATTTTCCTTAAAAATCTTAATTTTTCATTAAACAATACTAGATTATCCATTTTTAATATGATTTATCTTAAAATTGTGCTATATTTATAATGCACGACTTGGATCGTGGTCCTGTCACATTATTGACATATAATGAAATATTTTTGTAAAGATAAAGAGGAGAATTAAGATGCAACATACTATAGGTGAAGTACTAAAAACTGAAAGAAAAAAACAAAATTTAACACTAGATGATATTCAGCAAAAGTCCAAAGTCCAAAAAAGATATTTACAATTAATCGAAAATGATCAATTTGACTTATTACCGAGTGCATTTTATACGCGTGCATTTATCAGACAATATGCCAGAGCTTTGGGGATTCCAGATGCACCATTAGTGGATGCCTTTATTAATGAAGATTTAGTTGAAGATGAACCAATAATCAGTCAACCCAGCGAACAAATTCCAGCATCAGTTGACGATTATCGGAGTAATAACTTACAACCAGCCGAGAACATAGAGACGGAAAAGGAAACTAAAAAATTACCTTCTCGCGTTACAAGACATCCGAAATCTTGGCTTGATCATCTACCAGCAATCATTTTAAGTTTATTTGCCATTGTCATTATCGGAGTTGTTATCTTAGTTGTCGTTCAACAAAATAGCAGTAACGAAACATCAAATAGTAGCTATTCAGTAGTATCAACTTCAAAATCTTCAACTGAAAGTAAAACAAGTACATCATCTTCAACGGAGGCGTCTTCTTCCGAAGAAGAAACTAAAGAAAACCAAATTAAAGTAACAAGCACTGAAAGCAATACAATTAATGTGACTGCAACCGACGTGACGGAGCCTGCAAAATTAACAATTACCGCTTCAGATACTGGCAGAAGCTGGGTGAGCATTTTAGACAATACGACACAAGCTAATTTATTAGGTTATACTGGAACAAACGGTAATGTCATTGGTAACGGTGAGGCTGGCGGTATGACCCAAGAAGCAACTTTGAGCGCTTCAAATCAATCTGTTAAAGTGACAATTGGAAACAAACCCAATATTGCTGTAACCCTAAATGGTCAAGCAATTGATTTAACTAGCACAAGCAATACAGTCGTCTATTTAGTAATTAATATTTCCTATAAATCATAATACAACATGAAATCCAAAGGAGTTTGACTTGAAAAAAAATAATTTGCCTAATCAGTTAACTATGCTAAGAATTTTTCTAATCCCAGTTTTCATCATCTTTCTTAGCATTCCGTTTAATCTAGGCACACTGACATTTGGGAGCATTGATTTACCTATTGCTCAGTTGATTGCAACAATTATTTTTGCAGTTGCGAGCTTCACTGACTGGCTCGACGGTTTCCTTGCACGTCGCTGGCATATCGTATCCAATTTTGGTAAATTCGCCGATCCACTGGCAGATAAAATGCTAGTAATGACAGCTTTTATTTTCCTAGTACCATTAGAAAAAGCACCAGCTTGGGTTGTAGCAATTATTATTTGCCGAGAATTAGCAGTCACTGGCTTAAGACTATTAATTGTTGAGCAAAACGGTTCTGTCTTAGCGGCTGCGTGGCCCGGAAAAATCAAGACTGCGACACAAATGTTTGCGATTATTTTTCTATTATTAAACAATATCCCATTTGGAGCAATCCGAATTGATTTAATTCTTTTGTATCTTTGCCTTATCTTTACAATCTACTCTGGTTACGATTATTTTGCTAAAAATATTAATGTCTTCAAAAACGCTGATTAATATTAACAGCTCTGCGAAATTGATAGACTCATTTAAATGTTCGAAATAGAAAACAATTAAAAAACTAAGAAACTATTTGTCAAAAGTTTCTTAGTTTTTTGCTATGGATTCAGTTTCATTATTTTTTCACCCGACTCAGTTTCCTCCCAAGCAATCGCTTGCTCAATTGGATTGACCGTTTGATTTAAGAAGAAACCAGGCGGAAAATCACTGCCTAGCGCATAAAATGAAGCAAGGTGATCAGATATAATTGCAATCGCTTCACTCTCTTTATGATCTGATAAAGCTTGAACCAGTTCATAATGCTGTCTTAGCTGTCTCTGCTCATCACTATTTGGATTTGGATGATGAATCATTATAAACTGAATACTTAAATACAAACTTTTTTGGATTTTAACCAAGCTAGAATTTTTACTAATATTCGATAAGGCTAAGTGGAAATCACAGTCAGTTTGACTTCTCAATAATAAATCACCATCGATTGAAGCACGTTCGCATTCCTTTGCCAAATCAAGCATTTTAATAAAATCAAGCTGACTACCATGTAAAGAAGCCAAGCGAACTGCCAAGGTATCCAAGGCTAGACGGACGGCACCGATATTTTGAATCTCTTTGATTGAATAGTCCTTAACTTGCGCAAATCGTTTTGGGAAAATATCAATTAGACCTTCATTTTCCAAACGTTTCATCGCATCTCTTACTGGTGTTCTACTTACATTTAATTGCTCAGCAATTTTTAATTCAGGAATACGTTCTCCTGGCAGAATTTTTTTAGTCAAAATCATATTCAATAAATGCTCATAGCTTTGCTCACTAGAAGCTTTTTTTCCTTTTACCATAAATCCTCCTTACTGTTTCTTCATACTAATATTTTTCTAGCTCGAATCGATAATTATTAATAATATTATACTTAAAAAAATATTATTTTGCAATTTAAATACAAATGTATATTTATGAATACAATTTTAATTATTGTCTTTATAGACAATTAAGCTAATAAAACCCTGATCCTTTTTAGAATCAGGGTTTTCATAAAATTATCAATAACAAATTCTATTGACCGTAGTGTTAGAAACACCGACCTTTGCTGCAATATTCGACCCACCAACATCAACTTTAAAACCATAGGATTCAGCAATATCTTTATAATAATCAGCCGTTTCTTTGCTACATTCTTCCATGGCTTCTAATTCATAATCCTCATCAACCAATTCATATTTAGTCATACCGAATTGGTGAAATGGTAATATATTTATTTCACCACCAAAGTCTAGTGTTGATAAATAGTCCATCATTTTAGTAAATTCTTCGCCATCATTTACACTTGGGATTAAAGGAATTCGAATTACAATTCTTGAGCCAGAATCAATTACAGTCTGCAAGTTACGCTTAATTAACCGATTAGATACGCCCGTTGCCTCACGATGAACGATTTCCGTATCAGCTTTAAAATCAAAAAGAAAGACATCGACAAACGGAATTAATTCAACTAATGATTTTGTATTGCAATAACCACTTGTTTCAAGTGCAGTTGAAATACCAACTGCTTGAAATTTTTCGAAAACCGCTTTTAGATAGGCAATATGAACAGTTGGCTCACCACCACTGATCGTAATACCGCCTTCCGTATTTCTAAAAAATACTTCGTCCTTCATTACTTCCTTAAATAAAGCTTCAGCATCCATTTGTCTACCGCACATTTTACGAGCGCCAACTAAACAAACTTTTGCACAAGCGCCACAGTCATCACAGTTTGTCCGATCAAAAATGATTTTCCCTGTAATTTTATCTGCTGTAATACAGCCCTTAGTACAGACATCGACACATGCACCACAATGTCGACATTCATCTGCTGCATAAAGTAAAACTGATTTATCTCGAAGATTTTCTGGATTTTGGCACCATTTACAGCGCAGAGGACATCCCATTAAAAAGACAGTCGTTCTTAGCCCTGGACCATCGTGGATACATCCTTTTTGGATATTTGCTACAAATGCACTTAATTCACTTTTCACAAAACATCCTCCTATTCCAATTATCTACTAAAACGTTGAATCACATTTTCTTGTTGTTTTGGTGCCATTGCAATAAAGTAAGCAGATAAACCACCCATACGAACCTTGAGATCTTTATGATTTTCTGGGTGGACTCTTGCATCCTCTAATTCTTCAATACTAGTTGTTGTAAATGTACCAATTTGCCCACCAAGGTCACAGAATGAACGTAGAACTCCCTTCATTCTCATTGTGCCAATTTCACCACTAAAATCATTTGAATTCAACGAAAGGTCCATTGGACAACCGCAGAAATAACGTAATAAATCAGGTTTAGTTGCACTCTTAATAACTGCAGTTGTTCCTTCAACATCAACACCAGCAGTCGGTGAATAGTTAGGAGCTAGCGGTTCACCAGAGTATCTGCCATCAGCTGTTGCAGAGAGGTTACGCCCTAATGCTGAATAGTTCTCAAACGTACCAATACCACATGGTAACAACAATTTGTCTTGTTTAGTGCGCCAAGAAACAACATAATCTTCAAAATCTTTCATGACATCCGTTAAAATTTCATCGACATAGTCATCATCATTACCAAATTTAGGCACACGATTGCTTGCCTTTAATTGTAAATCCTCATAACCGACCCAGTTATTTTCAATCGCATTTTTAAAATCTTCTAAGGTTGCTTCCTTGTCCTCAAAAACTAATTTCTTAATTGCAGCAAGTGAATCAACTACATTAGAAAGTCCTGTAATCAATGGTAAATGGAAAGTATAAGGTACTGTATTAACATCTGTTAAGTCGCGACCTTTTTCAATACAGCCTTCAAAAATGGTTGAAATTAATGGATCAGGTGCAATCATTTTAGACAAACCAAGATTTTCTAAACGTTTTTCAATTTGCTCATCAATTTGTGAATTGATTTGTTTGCAATATGCTTGATAAAAATCTTCATAAGTTTCATACTGAGACACTGGTCCTAGGTCCAAGCCTTCTTGGTCACCAGTTAATAATGTTGTACCTTGCGTAAATACCCATTCCAAAGCACGTGTATTCATGACGTGTGCGTAAGTAAAGTGACTCTTACCTGGAATCAAGCATTCCCAGCAGCCGTCATTACTATAATCACGCGCATCTTCCAAAGGAATGCCTAATTCTACGAAACCTGGAATAATGGCATCATCATTATAAATCGCTGGTTCGCCATCACTTTTCTTCAGGCATTCAGCAAGCTGATCCCAGAACCAATCGGGCGTCTTCGAAGAAACACGAGCTGATAATGTTGGCATTAATAAATCCATTTCAAAGCGCAAACGAACCATTTCACTTGTTACTTTTGTGGTTCCATCTTCACCATCAGGACGCAAGCCACCAACAATCATATTCATCAACCAGTCATTACCCGACTGTCCAAAATTGAAGTTTGCTTCGCTATCGTCATCTTCATGATCCTGCCAGCCTAACCCACGAATATCGTAACCACCGGCCTCATGACCACCGCTTTCTTCCATGCTTGAACCATATTGTGGCGGTACACCTTGTGAGAACAAGCCGTAATCATAATGATTTTCCCATTTTTTAGTATCTGTACAGATACGTTCATTACATTTTGCTAGAAACGAACCAATTAAATCAGTTGCATCTTCATCTGTTATTCGACCAGCTTCGATGTCTGCTTCATAATACGGATAAACGATTTGATCTGTGCGGCCTAGCGGTACAAATTCGCCACCACTATTAACCAAGCAATAGGTGAACCAGTACGCTTGCAATGCTTCATGGAAGGTTTCTGCCGGTAAATAGGGAACTTTACTGGTCACTTTGTAAATTTCAAATAATTCTTTACGGCGTGTTTCATCAGTTTCCTCAAGACTCATTTTAAGGGCAACATCTGAATGGCGTTTCGCAAAGGAGAGCACACCTTCGATTGCAATTAGCATTGCACGATACTCATTAATGGCTTCTTGATCTTTTGCTTCTTTTTCAAGCTCAACATATAATTTTTCATTAATTTCTTCAATAATGCCTTTAAAACCAACTTTTAACACTTTGTCCCATTTTGGTGGATGATGACCCCAAACAGATTTTTCGTTCAATTTATAATTTTCTGCTTTTCTTTCTTCTTCCTCAGTCGCATAGATTGGCAAAACCGAACCGAAACCAACACTATTCATGTTTGGATTGCCGACAATTAGTTCATCTAACTTTATATAGGCTGGTAAATGTTCCCCGATATAACGAGAAGCCATTCCTTTTCTAACAACTAACGGTTCATCACGATTTTCATCAGTTACGATATTTGTATCCTTAAAATACCAAGTACCTGGTTCTACAAATTCCTCTTCAAACATTCTACGTTTAATTCTTTTTAAGCGAATTGATAACATTGATTTTCCTCCAATTTTTTAATTATTCTTACTTCTCAAACCAATTAGATAAGAGAAAATGGTACAACATAATATTGAAATTGCGACAACATAGAACGAATTTTGCGTACCCATTGCATCATTTAAAATACCAATGACTTGGCTGACTACCATCGCAATCAAAGTACCAAACATTAAGATCAAACCAGTTGCCATTGACGTACGGTCTTTAAAAAATCCACCAATTGTAGTAATAATTGTTGGGAAGATGGCTGAAAATGCAAAGCCACCAACCGCAAAGATAACAAGACCACTTTGACCTATTGCAACACCAATAAATGAGGTTAAGGTTGCTACAAGACCGTAGATTAAGATACAGCGGAAATAGCCAATTTTATCAGCAATAAAGCCACTAAAAACTAATCCAAGTGTTTTACAGCCAAAGAACAGCGCAATATATAAAGAGCTTTGATCTGAAGTCATTGCAAAGGAATCGCTCATATAATTAACAAACCAATTACCAATTCCGTACTCAGAGGCCAAATAAAAGCCTGCCGCAGCAATGTACAAATACAGAACTGGCGATTTTAAAACACTATTCGTTTTATCACCAGTTTTAACAACTGGTTGAAATGGTATTTTCAAGAATATTAAATAGATAAACATTGCTAAAACGACAATTAACATAAAGATAAAAAATGAACGCCAGTTAATTCCAGTTGCTAAAAGCTTTCCCGAAATTAGCTGTAACACAGTATTCCCTGCACCGTATGAGCCATTAATTGCACTCATTAAGATGGCCGTCGAAGCGAGTGGTAATGCTGGTCCAAGTGTGTTGACACTAATATTAAACATTGCCATACCAGTATTGAGTAAAAACATGCTAACGATTAACATCGCGAAATTCAGACAATTTACTAAAAAGAAAATTGCTAAAATGCTTAGTATAAAACCTAGCATTAAAACTTTTTTATACCCAAATTTCTCGATTAACATACCGCCTATGTACTGAAAAACAGCATAAGCCAACAAGCTAGCAGTCATTACAAAACCAATTTGTGTATTATTTACTAAAAATTCCGATTTAAAGGATGGTACGAAAATACCTTTAAAATTATCACTCATCGCAACAATTAAATATAATAAAATCAGAAATGTTGAAATCGGCCAAACCTTAACTTTACTCTTAGCAGCTTCTTTTACAGTGCCTGCATCAATGATTGATTCATTTTCCATTTAATTCCTCCATTTTACGGCCTAATGGCCAAACCCTTTTAGTACAACATTTTTAATTTGACTGTATTCACTTAAAGTTTCAGTCACACCTTCACGACCGATACCAGTCATTTTAGGACCGCCGAATGGCATATGTGCAGACCGATAATTACCAGTCCCCCCTATTACACAAGTCCCTGATTCAATTTCATTTGCAACCTTCATAGCAATTTCCATTGAGGCAGTCATTACACCACTTGACAAGCCATAACAAGATGAATTTGCAATTTCGATTGCCTCTTCAACCGTGTCAAATCCAATAATTGGAAAAACAGGCCCAAAAATCTCCAAGTCTTTAGCAATTGCCATTTCTGGCTTAACATCCGTGATAACAGTTGGCTCAATAAAAGCATGATTGAAACGTTTACCACCAAAAATCAAACGTCCGCCTTCCTCAAGCGTCTCATTAATTTGCTGTTCAACATTTTTCGCAGCGCGTTCACTGACCAACGGTCCATAAAATGTCTTTGGATCCAAAGGATCTCCAACAACAAACTCTTTTAATTCAGCTATTAATTGTTTTTCAAACTCAGCCTTGATTTTATTATGGACAATAAATCGCTTTGTTCCACAACAAGTTTGTCCAGCATTACTTGCTCGACCGACAATTGATTGACCAACCGCCGTTGGAATATCGGCATCGTCAAAAATAATTAAAGGGTCATTTCCACCAAGTTCTAATAAAACGTGCGTTAAATTATTAGCTGCCTGCTGAGCAACCTGAATACCAACTGCTGTACTGCCTGTTACGCTAATTAAGTCAATTTTCGGACTCTCACTAAACCAGTTACCAATTTCACTACCTCGACCAGTAATAATTTGGATGGCACCTGGATGGACACCAGCCTCTACCAAGAGTTTTGTCATCATAATATTACCAAGCGGTGTCTCAGTTGCCGGTTTAACTACGACTGTATTCCCCATCACTAAGGCAGGTGCTACCTTGTGTGCAAATAGCTCAATTGGGTAATTATAAGGTACGATTGAAACAACAACACCTAGCGGCTCTGGATAATTAAAGATAACATCTCCAACAACACGCTTTTCGGAATCTCGTGGCATTACTTTGCCCGAAAAATTCCGAGCTTTTTCAGCGTAAGCCCGAAAAACATTGATACAGGAATCTAATTCGTCTAAACACGATTGCAGTGTTTTACCAGATTCATAACACACCATTGTAGAAATTTCTGTTTTATGCTCTCGTAATAGCTCAGCATAATTCATCAAGATATTTGAACGTTCATAAACTGGAACATTCCGCCAAGCTTTTTTTGCATCAACAGCATGATCTAATGCCTCTTGGATATCTTCAAATGTTGAT
Source organism: Streptococcaceae bacterium (assembly GCA_022484805.1). GTDB lineage: Bacteria > Bacillota > Bacilli > Lactobacillales > Streptococcaceae > MMGLQ5-1. Next base: position 96,299 of record JAKVKP010000005.1, on the reverse strand, counting down.
TTTGGAACAGAATCAATTACTTGCTGTGTCGCAGGATTAGTAACATAAATTACCTCTCCATTAGAAGAATCGCGTTCTTCTCCAGCGATTAACATTTTCATAACCAATAACTCCTCTCGATAATTCAAACGTTTGAAAATTGTAAAATAAACAAACAGTTTTTAAAATACTTTTAACAATTATTGTATACAATTAACACTAAAAAAATATTGTAACCGCTTACTTAACTTGTATTATAGGGAAATAAAGCATAATAGTCAACTGAAATCTGGTAAATAATTTCTTAAGATTAATTCAAACGTTTGAATTAAAGTTCGGGTTACCACTCGAATTTGAATTCATTTTTCTAAAAAAAATGATTAAATCTTCGTGTTGTTGCAGGATTACATCACAAAAATAATAGGTATAAGTGATAAGTATTACTTAGTGCAAAAAACCTTATAAAGTTTACTGGATTTATCAGCATTTCCTTTATAAGGTATCTATTAAGAAGATAATTTTATTTTTTAAACAAATTCTTCGTGAAGAATGTACAGCACATTCGCAGAAACAAAAGCGAATTTTCAAAAATGCTGTCATCTACCGAAGTAGCAATCGTATATATAGAGAGAAAATAACTTTAATTAAGCTGTGCCACTGAATCATTTTCAATCATTCGATGTTGCACGTAGATATGTTTTTTTTCAATAGATTGATCATGATTATTAATCCGTTCAATTAACATATCGACTGCTATTTGAGCCAATAAATCAATCGGATCCTGAATTGTTGTCAAACGCGGCATTAACATTTTAGAAATGGAAATACCATCAAAACCAGTAATGGAAATATCTTCAGGAATTTTTAAACCCACATCACGAGCTGCCAAATAGGCACTACTTGCACTAAATTCATTAATACAATGAATTGCCGTCGGACGATTTGGCATTTCTAATAACATTTTAGCTGATTGATATAATGCTTGATTATCATGCTTGCTTTCAACAACATAAGCATCTCGAATTGGAATTTCTGCTTGCTTTAATGCACGATAATAACCATTTAAGCGATTACTTAAAACTGATATATCAAATCGATAGCCCAAAAACGCAATGTCACGATGCCCTTTGCCGATCAAATAATTAATCATTTCCTCGGTGCCCTTTTCATCAGTCACATCCACTCGATCAATCCCTGCAATGTCTGCTTGAATGGAAACCATGTTTAAATAGCGTTTTGCCTGTTGAAATTCAGTTTCACACGAATCTTCTCTCGTTCCTGCGATTATACAACCTTCTGCACGTGTTTCAACTAACATCTTCAAAAAGTCAGACATTTTCTTTGCGTCATCATCAAAAATACAGAGAGTCAGGATGAAGCCATGTCGAGAAAGTCTTTTTTCAACTTCGTTTACTAACTCAGCAAAAAATGGATTTAATATATTGGGTACAAAAAAGCCGATAATTCGATAACCACTCCGATTTTTAATGCCTCTGGCAAGCGCATTTGGAGAATAGCCAATCTCCTCAGCAATTTTGATAACTTTATCCCTTGTCTCGGATTTAAAATTATCTTTACCGCTTAATATTTTAGAAACACTACTAATAGATAAGCCTGCTTTTTGTGCAACATCCTTTAATGTAACGTATTCCTTCATTAGATTCTCCTAACCAAATTTGATAAAAGTATAGCATAGGCAAATTATCAGAGCAATTTTTTAAATTTTAGCAATTTTTCTATTGACATTATAGTGTATTTTATTTATATTAATTGTATACAATTAATATAAAATGTGTACCTTACTTAATTAAAAAATTGGAAGTGAACAAAGATGAAAAGCGCACTATTTATTGAACCAAATAATGTTCAATTTACACAACAAGAAATGCCAGTTTTAGAATCAAATGAAGCTTTAGTCAAAGTCAAGTATGCCGGTATTTGTGGATCTGATGTCCATGTTTATCAAGGACATCATGCAACTGCAACCTACCCAAGAATTCCTGGACATGAATTTGTTGGAGAATTAGTTGATTTTGAAGGCAAAATGAAAAATGGAATTGAAATAGGTGACTCTGTGGTCGCCCAACCTTTCTTTTCATGCGGTAATTGTCCTTCATGTATTACTGGTTATGATAATGTTTGTGAAGAATTAAAAATTTTAGGTATCCATGTTGAAGGTACTTTCGCAGAATATGTTAAAGTACCAATCAAGAAACTTTATAAAGTTAGAAAAGATATGGATATGAGATTAGCAGCAATGGCTGAACCTTTAGCAGTAGCCGTCCATGATGTTATGACAGCAAAACTAGAAATTGGTGATAAAGTGCTCGTTTCAGGTGGTGGACCAATCGGGATGCTAATCGCTGTTGTTGCCAAACATTCAGGCGCTGAGGTAACGATTAGTGAAGTCAGTGACTATCGCTTAGATTACGCCAAAAGCATGGGCTTTAATATTGTTAACCCAATTCATGATTCACTTAAAGAATATTCTAAGACAATCAACGGCGGTACAGGATTTGATACTGTCTTTGAGACATCTGGAGTGGCAAGTTCTATTTTAGCTTCAACTGCTGCTGTTAAAATTCGTGGTAAGGTTGTTATTATCGGAATTGCTAAAGAAAATTATCCCTTCAGCACAAATGATGTTTATTCTAAAGAATTACAAATTTTAGGCGTTCGTGTTCATTCACAATATGCCTTTGCACGTGCTGTATCTCTATTAGATGCGGGTGTCTTGGATGAAGATTTATATAAAATTTTAGATGATAAAATCTATCCACTAGAAGAAGTCGAAGCAGCATTGAAATATTGTATTGAAGATATTAATCACTTTAAAACATTAATTTCTATCAACGACTAATAAATTCAAACTATCTCGTTTACTTGAGGTGATACCCCTTATCGCCCAATTAATACTAACCACTCCTATTAAATTCTCTTGCCATTGAGTTTAATAGGGGTGGCTTTTTTAGTCTGCTTAAAAAGAATTAATGCATCCGCTAAGCAATTCAACATAAAACATTATAAAAAACTTATATTATATATTTATAATTTAACATTAAAAACAAGCTTATCAATCAAATTATACTATGATTAATAAGCTTATTATATTATTTATAATTATTGTTTAATATTACTGATTTTCAAAGGAGGTGATTATAGTAAGTCACTTAACAATAATTAATAAATTGATTGATAAATCTTTAATACTTGTGCTTCATCTAATGGGTAAAAACTGTTACCTAGTAAACGCTGCTGCTCTTGAATCACATTTTTAGCAAACTCTGGTAATTCAATTTCTTTAACACCATATTCTTTCATTGATTGCTTAGGTAAAATTTGATCTAATAGGCTATCTAAGGCAATGTAAACATCCTCGATTGGGCAAGCTAACAATTCAGCTAGTAATTCATTTAAAGCAACCACAGCACCTGAATTATCCTTCTCAACATAATGCTTCAGCACACCTGTAAAAATAACAAAATTACTTTCGCCATGTGCCACGTGATATGTACCACCAAACGGATAGCTCATCGCATGAACAGGGCCACAGCCGGCTGTACCAAAGGCTAAACCAGCAAAGGTACTCGCTGTTAAGAAATCCTTCATTAGGTCAGGCATCACTTGATCACCTTCTGAAACAATCCGTTGAAAGCCATTAATAATTTTACGAATCGCTGCATAAGAGAACAATCTAGTAAATTCAGTCGCCTTTGGTGAAACGGCAGATTCAGTGGCATGCACCAAGGCATCAATTGAACTTGTTGCAAAAACATATTTTGGTAAGCCATTTAAAAGCTCTGGTACTAAAATTGCTTGCTCTGGAAACATTTCAGGTGAAACTAAGCCCATTTTGGTGCCTAGGCGCAATCGATTAACAACTGCAATATTGGTAACCTCGCTACCTGTACCACAAGTCGTTGGCACTGCAAGTAATGTTCTTTGACGTTTAACCGTATCAATTTGGTCATAAAGTTCATCTAGACTACGCTCATCTGTGACAGATAAAATTTTAGCGATATCTAAAACCGTACCACCACCAATCGCAATAATTCGTTTATAGTCACCTTTTCTGACCTCTGCCATGATTTTGCTGACCATTTCATCGTTTGGTTCGCCTGAGCCGTATTGACGCTGGAAGATGATTTTAGACTCAAAATCATAATGCTTTAAGAAATTTTCGTATACAGATTGACTTGTGAAAATTAAGTCATCTGCTTTAAATTGTGTTGCTTCAATAAATTCGCTACAGCTATCATATTCAATAATCTGTGGCTTAAAAATAATTTCTTCCATTTTAAACTTGCTCCTTATATTGAATCTTATTTTCTAGCAATTGCTTTTTTCGCCGCCGTAACAATATCATCTGCCGTTAAGCCCATCGTTTTTTTCAAGTAGTCAACCGATCCTACCTCACCAAAGCGATCTTTGACACCAACACGTTCCAAAGGTACCGGTTTGTTTTCAGCTAAGACTTCGCTAACTGCACTACCTAAGCCATTAATAATATTATGATTTTCTGCTGTTACTGCCGCACCAGTTTTACTTACTGATTCAACAATACCTGCCACATCAATTGGTTTAATTGTAAAAACATTAATAACCTCAGCTGAAATACCTTCTTCAGCCAATTTTTCAGCAGCAACCATTGATTCAGAGACACAAATACCTGAAGCGAATAAAGTAACATCACTACCTTCTTTAACTTTGGCAACCTTACCGATTTCAAATGTTGAGCCTTGTTGATAAACCTGCATCGCATTTTTACGTGACATTCTAATATAAAAAATGCCTTTGCGAGCTTTGGTTTGTCTTACCATATCTTCTAACATCACCGCATCAGTTGGCTCAATTACTGTCACTTGAGGAATACCTCTTAAAATACCAATATCTTCAAATGGCATGTGTGTCGCACCATTAAACACTGCAGTTACACCAGGGTCGCTACCAATAATTCTCACGTTTGCTCTGGCAAATGCACCTGAAACAAAAATTTGGTCAGCAATTCGGCGACTAGCAAAGCATGCAAAAGTATGAATAAATGGTACCATACCAACCGCAGACATACCAGCTGCAGTTCCAAACATATTTGCTTCTTGAATACCACAATCAATCACGCGATCAGGAAATTCCTTAGCTAAAGGTACTAAGCCTACAGAATTCATTAAATCGGCGTCTAAAGAAACTACATTTTGGTCTTCTCTTGCTAATTCAGCTAAAGTCGATGCATAAACATCACGCATTGCCTTTTCTTCTGTTTTTAATTCATCTACAATTTTATAAGTCATTAATTTGCCTCACTCTCTATCTAATAATCATGATTTAGTAAAATTTTTCCAGTCCTTCATAAATTGTGCAATCCCATTATCCGTTAATGGATGTGACCATAATTTAGGGAAAAGCGTACCCGGAATAGTTGCAATATGACTACCAGCCAACGCCGTTGCTTCCACATGCTCAATGTTACGAATTGAAGCTGAAATAATTTCTGATGGATATTGATAAATATCTAAAACTTCACGTAATTCAGAAATCAATTGAATACCTGAAACGCCGATATCATCTAAACGACCAACAAATGGCGAGATAAAGGTCGCACCCGCTTTCGCTGCCATTAAGCCTTGGGCAACTGAAAAAATCAAAGTCACATTTGTTTTAATACCTTCTTTTGACAGCGTATGAACTGCTTTTAAACCAGCTTCAGTCATTGGAATTTTAACCACAATATTATCCGCCCATTTGGCAATTGCTCGTGCTTCTTTTAGCATATTTTCTGTATCTAATGCAATTACTTCTGCTGAAACAGGTCCGTCAACAATTGCACAAATTTCTTTAATTACTGTTTCAAATCTTTACCCTCACGACTGATAATCGTCGGATTGGTGGTAACTCCGTCCACTAATCCAAGGGCATTGATGCGCTTGATTTCATCAATGTTTGCTGTATCCAAAAAGAATTTCATATTAAAGCTTTCTCCTTATTTTTTATTATTTTATTTTGATAATTCTGAAATTGCTTCATCACATTGTTCTGCAGTAAAGGTCATATGGTGGTTGTAAAGTACGCCTTCTGCAAAGGTACAACCCTTACCTTTTACAGTATGTAAAACAATCATTGTTGGTTTACCGGTGTTTTCTTTCGCAAGCTGAATTGCTGCAGTAATCGCATCCGTATCGTGACCGTTTACTTCTAAGGTATACCAGCCAAATTCTCTAAATTTCTGTCCTAAATCACCTAAATCTAAAATATCTTTTGTATAGCCATCCAATTGTTGCTTATTATAGTCCACAAAAGCAATCAAATGATCCAGCTCGTGCTGTGGTGCATACAACGCACCTTCCCAAATTTGCCCCTCATCACACTCACCATCACCAATCAATAAATAAGTATAATTTGGTTTCCCTTGAATTTTAAGTCCATGCGCTATTCCAATTCCTGTAGACATACCTTGACCTAATGAACCAGTACTCATGTCAATCCCTGGTGTATTATTACGGTCACAATGACTTGGTAAGCGTGTGCCGTTTGTATTGATTGTCTTTAATTCTTCAACAGGAAAATAGCCTTTTAATGCCAATGTTGTATATAATCCTGGGCCTGCGTGTCCTTTAGACATTACGAAATAATCACGATCTTCCCAGCTTGGATTTTTAGGATCAATTTTCATTTCACCCCCATATAATACAGCAAATAAATCTGATGCTGACATCGCACCACCAACGTGACCGAAGCCCAATCCCTTTAGTGCTTTCAAAGTTTCAATTCGAATTGTTTGGGCAAACTCTTTATATGACTCTTGTTTCACATTAATCATCCTTTCGATTTGTCAATAATTAAACATAATGAATACATTCATAAATACCGTTACAACCTAAAAAAATTCTCTGTAGATTCTGGAAAACAGCTCCTCTCTGTTGCTATATTTTAAGTTGCATCCTTTTATTAATAATTGTATACAATATTTGATTTTATTGTACTATCTATTTATGAAAGCGTCAACAATAATTTGTGAAATTTGAACATAATTTACTAAAAGCCTTTAATATCAACATTTATATAACAATAAAAAATATTTTATCTTTGATTGACATAAAAACACATCCATGTTAAATTGTATACATTAAATATATTTTGTATATTTTTATTGAATAAAAAATCGAAAGGAGAAAGTGGTATACAGATGCCACTAACAATTGAAATGAAATCTTTTGAATTTAGCTTCCCAACAAAGGTCATTATGGGGGAAGGCAGGTTAAGTGAACTAGGTTTATTAGCCAAAGCAAATGGGAAAAAAGCGTTTCTAGTTTATGATCCTTTTCTTAAAGGTAGTGAAACACTTGAAAAGATTATCAAAAATCTTGAGGAAAATGGAATGGGCGTCGTTGAGTTTAATGATATCTCCCCTAACCCACGTAATACGTCGATTGATGCTGGTACAGAATTATGCTTGAAGGAACAATGCGATGTTGTTGTTGCAATTGGTGGAGGAAGCGCAATTGACTCAGCAAAAGCTAATGCACTCGTTGCAACTAACGGAGGCACTTGTTGGGAATATACAGAAAGAGCGGGAGAAGACGTAACACGACCAACTAAACGTGGGTTACCATTAATTGTTGTACCAACTACAGCGGGTACTGGTACGGAAGCAACAAGTTTTGCAGTTGTCAATAACCCAGCAGAAAAACGTAAGTGCACAATAATCACACCGTATATTTATCCAGATATTGCCTTAGTTGATCCATTGATTATGACAACCATTCCATCAATGATTACAGCATTAACTGGCTTAGACACATTTGCTCATGCGCTTGAATCTTATATTAGTGTTAATGCAACGCCAATTAGCGAAATGCTATCACTCTATTCAATAGAATTATTTGCGAAAAGTATTCGTACAGCGGTCAATGAGGGTGAAAATGTTGAAGCGCGTGATCAAATGGCTTTAGCTTGTGGCTTAGGTGGTGCAGCAATCGGTACGGCTGGGGTGACTTTACCACATGCCTTAGGACAGCCTTTAGGTGCATTAACTGATGCACCACATGGCGGTACCTTAGCGGCCTGCTTCCCACAAATTATTGAATGGACTTTGCCTTATGCAGAAGGTAAACTTGCCAAGGTAGCAGGTATTCTTGATCCAAGCTTAGACCGTGATTTATCTGATACAGAAAAATCCTCAGAGTTACCTCGGATTTTACGTGAACTTTATCAAGATTTGCATGTTGACGTTTCCTTTGGTAAATATGGTCTTAAAGAAAGTGAAATTGAAGCATTAGCTGATCTTTGCTTTGTTGGCTTCCTTCAAGACGTTAAGGCACATCCAAAACCAGTGACGCGTGAAGATGTCATTTATCTAATTAATAAGTGTATGTAAAGAGGAAAATAAATGTCACTTGCTACCTTATTTATCGCTTTTTGCGGCGGCGTTTTTGGTGCAATTTTTGGTGGAACAATTGCCTTTATTATGGCTGGTTTTCTCTCTTTGATTGGCGCAGCAATTGCATTATCAAATGGTGATACTCATTTTTTAAATGAAGTTGTATTTGGACCATTTTTCGGACCACAAGTTGCATTTATCGGTGGTGTTGCCGCAGCAGCTTGGCAGGGTAAACTTTCAAATAATGATGACATCGGCAGAAATGTAATGGATCCAGCATATCAAGGAAATCTCTCAACCTATTTAGTAGGCGGACTTTTTGGATTATTTGGTTATGTCATTGCCTATGTTCTGCTACTGTTCTCGCCACCAATCGACGCTGTCGCCTTGACAATTGTCATTCTTAGCTTCTTTATTAGATGGTTCATCGCCAAAGAAAAAATAATCACCATTGATAAAAATCCGTCAAGTTGGCAAAATGAGTTACTTTTAGATATCAAGTATCATTTACCAATGGCATTTTTTATCAGTCTTGGCATTGCCTATGTAACGATTGATTTAAAAATCGCGACATTTGGCTGGGGTATTAGTGCGATGACTTTGATTTTTCAATACAGTGCAAAGCGTGCAGTACCAGTTACTCACCACGTTACATTAGTAGCGGCATATGCTGCGCTCGCTATTGGCAACATTTGGATTTCAGCAACTATTGGTATGTTCTCAATGATTGTTGGATTAGTCTTAGATCGACTAATTAATTATCGTTCAGGCAGTCATTTAGATATGCCTGCAACAGTTATTGCCTTATTTTCATTGCCAATATTTATTTTTCAGTTATTTATGAATTAACCATTAAAAGCATATTCGCTAATAATTCGCGAATATGCTTTTCTATTTATTTCAATTGCTCATTCAACTCATCAATTCAATTAAAACTCTAAAAATAAAATTTTAATACTAACTATCATTGTCTGCTAAAGAGAATCATTAAAAATTTTCTAATGCAGCTTTTGCCTTCTCAATCTGAATACGTACTTGTTCGAAACCTGTACTACCATAAGACTTGCGGCGCTCAATAGCCGTTTTTGATTGCAGAGTATCATAAATATCTGATTCGATCAAAGGAGTAATTTCTTGATAACGTGCCAATGGTACATCTTGCAAATAATAGCCTGCTTTTGTACACTCTAAAACTAACTTGCCAACAATTTCATGTGCTTGTCGAAATGGTAATCCCTTTGCTGCTAAATAGTCAGCCAATTCTGTTGCATTTGAAAAATCCTTTTCTGTCGACTGTGCCATGATTTGGCGATTGATGAGCATAGTATCTACCATTCCACTCATAATGTCTAGGCTTGTGAGAATCGTATCTGCTGTATCAAACATACCTTCTTTATCTTCTTGTAAATCTTTATTGTACGCTAATGGCAGACCCTTCATCACTGTCAACAGGCCAAAAAGATTACCATATACTCTACCTGTTTTTCCACGAATTAACTCAGCCATATCCGGATTTTTCTTTTGTGGCATAATGCTTGATCCTGTCGAAAAAGTATCTGTGAGTTCAACAAATTTAAACTCATGAGAGCACCACAGAATAATTTCTTCACAAAAGCGTGATAAGTGCATCATTAAAATACTCGCATTACTTAAAAATTCTAAAATGAAGTCCCGATCAGAAACACCATCAAGCGAATTTGAATAGACAGATTCAAAACCAAGCAATTCAGCAGAATAAAAGCGATCAATCGGGAAGGTTGTACCTGCTAAAGCTGCACTGCCAAGAGGCGAAATATCTGCGCGCTTAAATGATTCTTCAAAGCGTTCCTGATCTCTTGAAAGCATATTATAATATGCCATCATATGATGACCAAAGCTGATTGGTTGCGCATGCTGCAAATGAGTATAACCGGGCATAATTGTTTCAACATTTTCATCCGCCTTAGCAACTAACACCGAACGAAAATCATGAATTTTTTCAATCACTTGATTTAGTACATCCTTAAGATAAAGGTGCATATCCGTAGCAACTTGATCATTTCGACTGCGCGCAGTATGCAATTTACCAGCGACTGGACCAATGGCTTCATGGAGATAGCTTTCCATATTCATATGTACATCTTCATTTTCAATTTTAAATTCTATCTCGCCCGCTTCATATTGAGCTTCTACTTGTTTAATACCATCCGAAATTGTTTTCGCTTCATCTTCAGAAATGATACCTGTTTTTGCAAGCATCGCAACATGTGCTAGACTGCCTTTTAAATCCTGTCTCGCCATCTTCTGATCAAAAGGAATTGAAGCACCAAACTGATCAATCCATGCCGCCGCTTGTTCTTCAAAGCGACCACCCCATAATTTTGCCATGTTTACCTCCAACTATCTATTATCTTAACCATTTTACCATAAATAAGTGCCTAATAATGTCAAATTAAGATTAATCATTGACTTTCTAATTCATAAAAATTGGCTTGTAACCATTAAAAATAAGAGACTGGAACAAACAATTTTACCTCTTACTTAGAGCGGTTCTATAATAAAGTGAGCCAATAAATATTCCTTTCCGATATTTTTATTTGTCTTAAAATGAAAAAAGCTTATCCTGCCACAGTGAAACCGCTCTGATATTGGCGAATAGTAATTTCAAAGCATTCCTAAAGCTGTAGCATTCAAGGTAGGATTGAGTATCACAAAAAGGCAGTCAGCTTCTATTGAAAACCACTTAAGTTAGATTTTTGGTCTAACTTTTGGATATCACAACAGGAGCCGACTGCTAAACACTATACAAACTTAAAAATGTAAGCGAACTTAGCTCGGATAGATTTTTGTCTAATTTACTACGTGTTGGTCACTGAAGCTGGATTATTGACGTGCTAAATCGTTAAGTGTCTTTTTGTCCCATCTTCTAATTTTAATGTAATTTACTACGCTCCATATTTGGTACTGTTAATTTAAAAACAGTCCCTTTCGGAAAATTATCATAGACATTAACTTGACCCTTTAGAATACTCACAAGTTGTTCCAATAAAGACAAGCCCAATCCCAAACCACCGTTACTTCTAGTTCGTGCTTGATCCACTCGATAAAAGCGCTCAAAAATTTTAGCCTTATCTTGATCGCTAATTCCAATACCGTCATCTTTGACACTAACTACTATATCGCGTTTGGTTTGAGTAACCACTAATTCTATCAAACCATTGTCAGACGTATATTTCATCGCATTATCAAATAAAATCGTTATCATTTGCTTAAGCACTTGCTTATCTTGTTTAAAGTTTTTAATTTCATCAATTTCGGACTGAAATTGATGATTTTCAAGCTCAGCTAATTCAGCATAATTAATCGCCATCTTATCGAAGAAGTCTTTATCAATTAGCTCTGGTTTAAGCTTGAGTGCTTCTTTCTCATTTTTTGCTAAATTTAAAAGATTGCTTGTTAAAAAGCGCATATTTCGTACTTCATTTAAAGAATCTGCGATATTTTCTGAATTCTCCAGAATCGTAGAATCTGGTTTTTGAAATAATCTTTCCAAGCGATTTTGTAAAATAGCTAATGGTGTTCTCAGTTCATGAGAAGCATTTGAAATGAAGGCACGCTGCTTTTCCCAGTTTTTCAATATTGGCTTCATTGACATTTTAGTTAAAAACCAACTAATTACAATTGAAATTAACCAAAAAACGACCATCGTATATAAAATAATACCTTTAAAACGTTCGACAGATTCTTTAACCTGATTTGTATTAATCAAAATTTGATAATAGCTAATATTCGTTTTAATCTCACTTGAAACGACAAATTTTTCAGTCAAACTTCTAAAAGAAGAGGTATTACCATAATCATTTTTTACCTGTAAGTTGATAATTGAATCTAAATCTGTCTTGGAAAATTTAAGATTACTAAACATCTGACTATTGGGCGACTGAGCATTTTGCAAAGGTGAAACTAATTGCTTCCCTTGATTGTTCCAAAAAATAATTTGAACATTCATATCCAAGCGACCTGCTGAATTACCACTACCCCCATTTTCAATATTATCCATATAAACTTGAGTCAGCAAATTAGGATCATCGGCCAATTGCTCAATTTTTTTATCCGTCGAGCTGTAAGCGGTTTGCATTAAAATTTGAATAACAATAAATCCTAAAGCCGAGAAGATTAAAGCAAAGGCAATCACATAACGAACAAAAAACATCGCATCAATTGAGGAAGTGAGTTGATGCAGTTTTAACCGCCATGATTTCATGATTCAACCTTTTTCAAGATATAGCCGACATTACGAATCGTGGTTAAATTTCCAGCGAGCTGGCTCCCCTTCAAGCTCTTACGCAATTTTGACATATAAACTTCAACCACCGTGATTGTGGTATCACTATCAAAACCCCATAAACGATCGAATATCTGCTCTTTGGTTAAAATCACACCCTGATTTTGAATAAAATAGACTAATAGCTCATATTCCTTCCCCAAAATACTGATGGACTCTTGATTTAACTTCACAGATTGGCTCTGCAAATTTACCTCAATATCATCATATTTCAAGCTATTTTCATCCAACTTCCCAGCACGCTTTAACAAAGATTTGATTCTCATTTTTAATTCTTCTAAATAAAATGGCTTAGTTAAATAATCATCCGCCCCAATTTCAAAGCCGTGCGTTTTATCATCAATACCCTCTTTAGCCGTCATAATCAAAACTGGGGTTTCAATCCCTTGATCTCTTAATTCCTTTAAAACTTCAAAGCCATTACGCTCTGGTAACATTAAATCTAATAAAATTAAATCATAGATATTACTTTCTGCTTCAAATAAGCCTTCTTCCCCGTCAAAAACCTGGGTCACTTCAAATTTTTCATCTAAATAATCAAAAACCGAATTTGAAAGGCTCAAATCATCTTCAACTAATAAAATTTTAATCATCTATTTACTCCTTGTAAAAAAGCCGAGAGGATAATATAGGCAATTGATTTCACCTAGTCCTCATGGCTAGATTATTGATTCAGTCATTACAACTTATAACCATTATACATTAATTTCTTAAATTAATATTAAATAGAAAAACAATTCCAATAAGATTTGCTTGACGTTACAGTTAACTTTAATGTTACGATTACTATACTAATTTATTGGAAAGGAATTATTATGAAAATTAACGAGCTAAGCAAAATGACAGGTCTGTCCAAGCAAACAATCAGATACTATGAATCCATCGGTCTGCTTTCACCTAAACGCAATACAAATAATTATCGGGAATATAGCGAAACTGATTTTAAAGATATTGAATTTATTTTAAAACTCAAAGCATTACCAATGGCTCTTAATGATATTGGACTATTACTAGAACTAAAAAACAAAGAGAATAGTCTTAAATGTAAAAAAGAAACAATTCTTTTTGTTGAAAAATATCAAAAAATTGTAGAAGAGAAAATCAAAGTATTTTCAAAAACAAAAAAATTACTGATTGATATCAAAGAATTAATCTATAACGATACTTTTATTAATCAAGAAAAACAGATTGTAGCACTTTTACAGCAGTTCGAGGAGGAGATTTAAATGAAAATATGGCTTAAAATTGAAAATATTTGTCTACTATTACTAATTCTTTTAGTCTACTTCAAAATTTATCAATTTAGCTGGCTAATACTTATTATTTTTCTATTTGTACCTGATTTATCAATGATTGGTTACCTTATTAATCCTAAATATGGTGCATTAATATACAATCTCATTCATAATCTATCTTTATCAGCACTATTATTTGCCATCGGTCTATTATCCAACCAACAAATCTTTATTATGATTGGCTTAATTCTCTTTGCCCACATCTTTCTTGATCGGGCACTTGGCTATGGTCTAAAATATCCGGACAGTTTTAAGCACACTCACCTAAATGCATAGAATTACAAGATAGTCACTATATGTTAGAGAATTCAGATTGTCACTGATAGGCAAATAAAAAAGCAAGCTAATAAAAGATTAGCTTGCTTTAATCAAGATTTATCCTATCCAAAACTCTTTGGCAATTCTGAAACTTTTTTAACCAAAACAACTTGTAATGCTTCTAAACGTAACGATTTACCAGTTGTACCAGCAGTATCTCCATTTAAACGCCAGCCTTGAGTGCCTTGATTTTGAACATGGACCCGATAATAGACATCATACTGTTTATCAAGTTTATCAGATAGCTTAATTTCAATCGCTTCAATACGTAAACTCTTACCACGAGTACCCGCAGCTTCGCCATCTTTACTCCACGCAGTCCAGCCTTGATTTTGAACATGAACACGATATGAAATTCCTTTGATGCCATCCGCTAAACCTAAGCTAATTGATTCTAAGCGAAGCCCTTGACCTGTTGTACCGATAAAGTTTGAACCTGACGCATAGGTTTTATCACCAACATTCTGAATGTGTGCTTTAATCAACGAAAAATTAGGTGCAGTAACCTGTGGTGTGCCATCACCATCTGGTACGACTGACAGTATATTATCAACGATAATTTTTGTACCTTTGACAAGTTGAATATTTTCAAAAAATTCAGAAATATCAGAACCGCTAGGTAAGGTCACCACGTCATTAGCACCAAAAGAAATTTTTTCAATACTAATTTCAGAAACAGCTGCTGCAATATCATCGGCAGTTACGCCATCAAAGCTAACCTTATGCTCAGCTCTAATATTTAAATCAGTCAATGACGAATCTGCGAGTTTATTTTTAAGATATTTAACATAAGCTAAATCAGCTGCTTTAATTACTGCATTATCATCAGAAAGATTTAAATCTAAAGTTTGAATATTCTTAAGTCCAGCAACCGCATCAGTACCTGTCAATTGTGCAAATTGAATTAACAAATTCCGTGTTTGCTCTAAATTACCGTTAATTGTTAATTTGGCATTTTTGGCTAAATTAGCTAATTTACTATTAAGCTCTGTCTCGTTAACGCTAGCCGCATCAATCGTAAGCTCTGTTAAATCTGCATCGCCATTTTCATTAATCGTAAATGGTACATCGCCAACATTGACCGTTGTACCTTCGACTAGTTTGGCATTACCAAAGAAATCAGCAATGTTAGTGCCATTCTCTAAATTAACAGCTCCTGTTGCACCAAGTGTTGTCGTGATTCCCTCAGTAACGTTTTCAGAAATTTTATCAGGAATATTTGTATCACTACCAGTTTTTGCACCAAAGTTGACCGAACCAGTGACATTAATATTCAACTCTGAAAGCACTGATTCCGAAATTTGATTTTTTAAATAATTAATATAGGCTAAATCATTTGGAATAATTGTTGCATCACCAGTTACAGCTAAATTTACAGTTTTAATTTTAGCTAAGCCACTCTTAGCGGCTGAATCAGTTATCGCTGCAAAGTTCGTCAATAAAGCTCTAATATTATCCATACTACCGCTAACTACTATGCTCGCATCAGTAGCTAAGGCCGCAAGATTAGAATTAAGTACAGTATTAGCATCGTTTAAATCAACCGTTTCTGCATCAATTACTAAAGAAGGAATTGCAACAGTGCCATCATCAGCTACTTGATATGTTGCACCATTACCACCATCGGCTGTGACTGTTTGATTTTTAACAATAGCGGCATTTCCACCAAAGAATGTGGCAACATCATTTTCCCCTTCTGGTAAAGTAATTCCATCAGTTGCTGTAAGCGTGGTACCACTACCATCAGTAGCTAAGCCTAAGCCAGTGATTGCTTCAGAAATTGTAGCTGGAATATCATCGTTTTGAACAGTCTTTGGTGAAAAGCTCGCTTCGCCGTTAACATCAATTGTCAGCGTTTTAAGATTACTTTGATCTACTGTGCTATTCGTTACTGCTTCACGCTTTAAAAAGCTAATGTATGCAATCGCTTCTGGCGAAATTACGGCATCACCTTGTACATCTAGCTTTAAATTTTCAACCTTGTTTAAAGCGCCTAATAAAGTTTTAGCACCTTGGTCGTTAGTAATAAAAGCTGCTTCTCCAATACTCGATAAAAGTGTCGTGATATGTTCAAACGTACCAGAAATATTCAGTGATTTCTTCCCTGCATTCAAAGCTGATAAGAGTGAATCGTAAGTAGCACTATCAATTGGATTGCCATCAGTGGTAATTGTGATGACATCGTCCTCATTTGAACTCACCGAAGTAGCCGAGACTAAGATTGGTGCTAAATTAGCAATAGACGTCACAGGTAAAGCTGCAACTGTTAAAGCCAAGACCGTTAATAAAGTAATAACCTTGTTATATTTTTTCATTTTTCCCCCCAAAAAATTTTTTATGCGATAAACAACTGCCCACTTGCCATTCATTGCAAAAAAAGTCATCGTTAAATAGGCTTCATTTTGCAGAGACTAGTGTACTCAGGCAAATCACTAAGCTCCCCTTTTCAGCATTATGATTCTCTTTTTGTCTTTTAATCGATAACTCATTATATTATAATTTAATTTTAATTTCAACAGAATTAGAATTTCATTTTCCTTACAAATAAAACATCATTAATGTAGACTATCAAAGCAATTCGAAAAAATTACAGCCATTTTTTGGATTAATTCATAATTATACTTTTTAATTTAAGGTACATCAAAAAAGCCACCCGAAGGTGACTAGAACTAAAAATATTAAATTTTATTCCACAGTTACAGATTTTGCTAAATTTCTTGGTTTGTCAACATCTAAACCACGGTGTAAAGATGCATAATAAGCTAACAGGTGCGTTGGCACAACCGTTACAAGTGGTGTTAAGAGTGGATGAACATTTGGCACAATGATTTGATCATCTGCCTTTGCACAATCTTCAGTCGCGATCACTAAAGTATTAGCACCACGAGAATAAACCTCCATCAAGTTACCACGTGTATGTGGGGCTAAACGCGGATCACTAATTAAAGCAATCACTGGTGTACCTTCTTCAATCAAAGCAATCGTACCATGCTTTAACTCACCAGCTGCAAAGCCTTCACATTGAATATAAGAAATTTCTTTCATTTTCAATGAAGCCTCTTTTGAAACATAATAATCACTACCACGACCAATATAGAAGCAATTTGGTGTCTCTTCTGTATATTGATAGGTTAATGCCTCAATTTCTTCTTTCGTATCAATAATCGCTGAAATTGCTGTTGCAACAATCCCAAGCTCATGCACTAGGTCAAAATCAATTGCTTCTTTTTTACCAAGTTTATCTCCAATCGCCTTTGCCAAAATTGCCATCATGGCTATTTGAGCGGTATAGGCTTTGGTAGAAGCGACCGCAATCTCTGGTCCAGCATGTAACAATAATGTATGATTAGCTTCGCGAGACAAGGTTGACCCCGGAACATTGGTAATCGTTAAAGATTTATAACCTAGCTGATTAGTTTCAACCAAAACTTGACGTGAATCAGCAGTTTCACCCGATTGTGTTAAGTAAATAAAGAATGGCTTTTTAGAAAGTAACGGAATATTATAGGCAAATTCACTTGAAGTATAAACACCAACAGGGATTCCAGTTAATTTTTCGAAAAGTTCTTTACTACCCCAACCAGCATTTTCAGAAGTGCCAGCAGCGACAATATAAATTTGGTCACTTGCTAAAATATCGTTTAAAATTGCCTCATCAATCACCATTTCACCAGTTGGCTTTGTATATTTTTGAACCAATGTACGCATCACGGTTGGCTGATCATCAATCTCTTTTAACATATAAAATGGATAAGTTCCCTTACCAATATCTGATAAATCTAATTCAGCAGTGAATGGTGTTCTTTCCAATACTTCACCAGTAGCGGAGAAGATGATAACACCTTCTTTTTTCACAATAACCATTTCATCATCATGAATTTCTAGAAATTGATTGGTTTCACGAATCATCGCCATCGCATCGCTACAAACCATATTATAGCCTTCGCCTAAGCCAATTAATAATGGAGATTTTCTTTTAGCGACATAAATCGTTTCTGCATCCTCTTTATCCATTAACGCAAAGCCAAAGCTACCTTTAATAATCTTCAAGGCATTTAAAAAAGCCTCTTGTACATCTAAGTGATCAACCTCAACAAATTTAGCAATCAGATTAACAGCAATTTCTGTATCGGTTTCGCCATAAAAATGCGTATCTGCTAAATATTCATTCTTTATCTCAATGAAATTTTCGATGACACCGTTATGTACTAATACAAAACGACCACTTTCTGAAAGGTGGGGATGTGCATTATTTTCAGTTGGTTTACCATGTGTTGCCCAACGTGTATGACCAATTCCTGAAACCCCTGCAATATCAATACCAATCTTAGCACGAAGATCGGCAATTCGACCTACCGCTTTAACCAGACTAAACTTATCTGATCCTGTCGTCACATAAATACCAGACGAATCATAACCACGATATTCTAATTTTTCCAAGCCTTGTAATAAAATATCCGTTGTATTACGATTACCTACTACACCTACGATACCACACATAAAAAATGCCTTCTTTCTGATTTCTGAAGAAATCCTCATATTTTATGTTCTTTTGGCGTATGAGTCAGCCTTTGTCGTAATGATTACTCATTATTTTTAAGCTTCATCTCTAGAGCACACACCCTGAAACTATCCGCCGAAATTTCGATTGTTTCTTCCTCGTCACCTTAAAATAATCATAAGGTCTGGCGCTATATAAAAATGGTATAGATGAAATTATCTATTTTTTATATTTATTTTTTTCAAAAGAACAATTAAAAATATAATCTTTTAAAAACTTTTTGTCAAGTAAATATCGGTATTTTTAAGATTTTACTTTAATTGATAAGATAAATTAATCATATTTCAAATTTGATGATTCAACCAAATATTAATTTACCAATTAAAAGTTTGTGAATTGGTATAGCAGACTTAACTTTATTAAACTTGATACTGTTACTCTGGTCAAATTTTCGATACAATATAGTTAAATCAATCATAGGGAGGTATTATGTCATTCAGTGAAAAAGTTTTCCGAGATCCAGTCCACAATTATGTGCACGTCAATCACAAAATTATTTATCAGCTAATCA
Source organism: Streptococcaceae bacterium (assembly GCA_022484805.1). Lineage (GTDB taxonomy): Bacteria > Bacillota > Bacilli > Lactobacillales > Streptococcaceae > MMGLQ5-1. The sequence continues at coordinate 76,937 of JAKVKP010000005.1, read as the reverse complement.
ATACAAAAGAATTTCAACGCTTACGTCGGATTAAACAGCTTGGTACTTCAAGTTTTACCTTTCATGGTGCGGAACATTCCAGATTTTCACATAGTCTTGGCGTTTATGAAATTGCTCGGCGAATTACCGAACGCTTTGAACAAAAATATAATTCAGAACAAATGACTGATGGCTGGCAAGCTGAGGAAACGCTAGTCACTTTAATCGCTGCCCTGCTTCATGATATCGGTCACGGTGCCTATTCGCACACTTTTGAACATCTGTTTTTTACCGACCATGAGCGCTTTACTCAAGAAATCATTACCAGTGATGAAACGGAAGTCGGTCAACTTTTAAGACAATTTGATCCATTATTACCCGAAAAAGTTGCTGCTGTAATTAGTCATGATTATCCGAACCCACAGGTGGTTGGCCTCATTTCATCACAAATTGACGCCGATCGAATGGATTACTTACTTCGTGACGCCTATTTTACTGGTGCAACCTATGGTAACTTTGATTTAACACGAGTCCTTCGTGTTATTAGGCCACACAAAACAGGTATTGTCTTTAAGCATTCAGGAATGCACGCTGTTGAGGATTACATTGTTAGCCGCTATCAAATGTATATGCAGGTCTATTTCCATCAAGCGAGTCGTTCAATGGAAGTTATTTTAAGCCATTTATTAAAGCGTGCTAAGGCAATTTTTGCTGATAATGTCCAATACTTTGAATTAACCAGTCCGAAATTAATTCCTTTTTTCCAAAATAACTTTACACTTTTGGATTATCTAGCTTTAGATGACAGTGTTTTAAACTGCTATTTTGAAACCTGGACGACACATACTGATATTATTTTGAGCGATTTGGCAGATCGATTTATCAATCGAAAAGTTTTTAAATCAATAACCTTTAAAAGCGAGGCAAATCTAGAACCACTTATTGCAAACATTAGGGCGGTTGGTTTTGATACCGACTATTACACCGCAGTGCATTCAAGCTTTGATTTACCTTACGATTTTTATCGTCCCAAAACGATTAATCCACGAACGGAAATTGAAATGATTGAACCAGATGGTACGTTAGCAGAACTCTCAACGCTCAGTCCAATTGTTAAGGCGTTAACAGGCGTCAAATCAGGCGATACGCGTTTCTTTTTCCCTAAGGAAATGATTACAGGACAGAATTCTTTATTTGAAGGTGAAATTCAAGCCTTTCAAGCACAAATTATTAACGGTAAACTGAAGGAAGCATCAATAGTAGAAAAGGATGGGCATAATTGATTAAACTAATTGCAATTGATATTGACGGTACTTTGGTCAATGATCAACGAGAAATTACAGCTGAAGTTAAAGCAGCGATTCAAAAAGCAAAGGCGAAGGGCGTTAAAATTGTGATTACTACAGGAAGACCCTTTCCAGGTGTTAAAGCAATTTTAGAGGAGCTAAACTTATTAGAAATCGGTGATTATGCAATCACGTTCAATGGAGCACTCGTTGTACATACCAATGATCATTCCGATTTTATCAGAACACCACTTACTCATAACGACTATTTGGATATTGATCGACTTGGTCGTGAATTAAAAGTACATCAGCACACCATCACACCAGATGGCATCTACACTTCTAACCGTGATATCTCTAAGTACTCAGTTCATGAAGCATTTATTGTGCAAATGCCGCTGCATTTCAGAACACCGGAGGAAATCACCTCAGACATGGAAATCATCAAATGTATGTATATTGATGAGCCAAGAATTCTAGATGAAATCATTCCAATTGTTGAGCAAAAATGGAATGAGCGCTTTACCTTAGTTCGCAGCACACCATTTTATTTTGAGCTTTTAAATAAAAAAGCGAGTAAGGGTAATGCAGTCCTAGCGCTAGCAGAAAAACTTGGTATTAAACAAGAAGAAACTATGGCCATCGGTGACGCCGACAATGATTTGTCAATGCTTGAGGTCGTTAGCCTACCAGTAGCAATGGCTAATGCAACTGATAATGTTCTAGCAGTAGCCAAAAAGGTGACAAAATCAAATAATGAGCATGGTGTTGCTCATGCCATTGAAGAATGGGTTTTATAAGATTACCATTTTAGTTTAAAGCCACCGTTTTCCGCAAAAAGCAAACTTGGTTCCATAAAAATGCCAACCTATTCATTAGGTTGGCATTTTTTGCTCTATCATAAATTTGACTGATAAGTATTTCTTCCCAATTTTTTATTTGTCTTAAAATATCTCAAAAAACAAATCTTCTACAATAAAATCACTCTTTTATTTGTAAATAATCCAAGCTTTCTAAGAAACATCGGGCATTCTGTCTAAAATCGCTCTGATATTAAGCCCACTTTTTTCATAAAGGTAGAAAATCAGCACCTAGATTATTTGATGAATCTATCAACTGGACAATTTTAAAATAGGAAGCTGTGATATCAGTCCTTACCTCCTCAAGCAGATGGCAATGTTTGCATAAGCTCAATAAAGTAGCTGGTATTTCCTGTACTAAAGTAGTTATACCAAGCTTCTAGTGTATCCTGTTCAAATACATTTAAATTTTCAATAATTTGTTTAGTCCACATCAATCCTCCTGCTGATCCTGCAGTGATAAGCTTATTATTAGATACAGATGGTTGGTCTAAATAAAAATGTTGTCCTCGATAAGTTGGACAAAACATTTCAAGAAATTCTAGTCCATTACTAGTATGTAAATGTTCATTTAGTAAACCAAGATTAGCAATCGCCACAGTCGCACCACAAATAGCAGCTACTGTCCCTCCTGTTGCAAGTAATTGTCTGGCTATGTCAACAATAGCTAGATGTTGTGGTTCATTCCATGTATCTGCTCCTGGTAACAATAATACACTCCTCTCACTCATTTCAATCTCTTCAACTAAGCAATCAGGAGCTATTTTAACTCCACCCATAGTACTAATTAATTGTCTAGAATGGCTAACTGTTTTAATCGTTAGAGAAGGTGCGTCTTCTTTAAAAAAGCGCCTAGAATTTAACTCTGCAGTAATATGACCTATTTCCCAGTCAGCCAGTGAATTTAACACATAAATATAAATTGTTTTCATAATTGCCCTCCATTAATTAGTTCTGTTATTATTATACTTACCAATTGTTGACACCATTATGGCAACAATCGCAAAATAATTAAAAAAAAGGTGGCTAATATAATGAAGGTTAATAGACTGGTTAGTATAATCATGATTCTTATTGATAAAAAGAGAATCAGTGCAAAAAAATTAGCCGATATGTTTGAAGTCTCTACTCGTACCATTTATCGTGATATAGAAGCAATCAGCATGGCTGGTATCCCGGTTCATTCTACTACTGGCATGGGTGGTGGGTTTGAAATTATGGAAAATTACAAGATTGATAAAAATACGTTTTCACAAGCAGAATTAATCACGCTTTTAATCGGCATTTCCAGTATTCCAAATGACATAAAAAGTAAAGATTTTACAAATACGCTGACAAAAATTAAAAGTCTTATTCCCATTGATAAAGTAGAAACAACTAACTTACAAACAGAACAAATACATATTGATTTTAGTCATTGGATGGGCAATCGGAATTTAGAAACCACTTTAGACATTATCAAAATCGCCTTACAAGAAAATAAAGTAATCTCATTTGAATACCTCAATCACAGTGGAAACAAAACTAAAAGACAAGTCGAACCTTATCAGCTTGTCCTAAAAAGTAGCCAATGGTATTTTCAAGGCTACTGCTATGAGCGAAATGATTTTCGTTTATTTAAATTAACTCGCCTGTCTAACTTAAAAATGGAGAATACTAGATTTATCCCTAAAAAATATCAAAAACCGCTTTTAGATACAACTAAAATTTTGTCGAAGCTACAAGTAACCATTAAACTTCGAATACACCAATCTATTATGGAGCAATTACTTGATTATTGCGATTATGACAGCTTTTTAAAGGATGGCGAAAGCCATTATATTGTTAATTTTCCCTTTATAGAAAATGACTATCACTATGGGATTCTTTTAAGCTTCGCAGACAGCTGTGAATGTCTAGCGCCTTTACACATTCGTACAGAATTAAAAAGAAAAATAGCTAATTTATACCAAATTTATAAAATTTAATTTTAAAGTATTAATTATTAACTGCTTTAAAAATCGAATATTGAATTTAATTAAAAAAGCCATCCTAACGGATGGCCATAAAATTATGCGCTATGTGCAGCAACTAATTGTTTAATTTGTTCCTTATTGTGAACGCCAACTATTTTTTCAACCACTTCGCCATCTTTTTTCAAAACCAAAGTTGGGATGCTCATGATACCAAATTGTTGTGGCGTTTCTGGATTTTCGTCAACATCCATTTTTACAATTTTTAGCTCATCTTCATCTAATTCTTCACCAAGCTGATCTAAAATTGGACCTTGAATACGACAAGGGCCACACCATGTTGCCCAAAAATCAATTAAAACCAAGCCTTCATCTGTTTCAGTATTAAAATCTGCATCTGTTATTGCCTTTACCATTGAAATTCCTCCTATATCAGAATATAAACCAACCGTTATGACTAATTGATATTCTACCTAATTTGATTGTATAGCTATTATACTAGATGACTTGCTTCTTATCTAATATTTTGATTTAACCAGAAATTTTCTAATAATTCACGCAACTGATTATCATTCATCTCAATCTGAAAATTTTGCCAATGCTCAGGAAAAAAGCGCTGATATTGAGCGCTACCAAAGCGTTCATCAATTAAGAGAGTTACCCCACAATCAGATTCCGTTCTAATCAGACGGCCGACTGCCTGAATGACCTTGTTCATCGCTGGAATTTGATAGGCATATTGAAAACCATTAAGCCCACTATTTTGATAATATGCCTGAATTTCATTTGTTTCCTCAGTAATCATTGGCAAACCAACCGTAATAATCGCAACACCGATTAATTTTTTGCCTTTCAAATCAATTCCTTCAGCAAAGCTGCCACCTAACACTGCCAATCCAACAGTTGTCTGCTCGTTTTCCTGATTAAAATAACTTAAAAATTGCTGTTTAGCTTCGGCTGACATCTCAGAGCTTTGAACCAAGAGATGAGCAGAGGTTTCAAATTGCGCCTCAAACTGAGCTAAAAAAGCAAAGGAAGGGAAAAAGACTAAATAATTGCCCTGCTTCGAACCAATCATTGTTTGAATTTGGCTCACAATTCTTGGAATATTTTTTTGGCGATTGCGATAGGTTACTGATATCGCAGGATTGACTAATAAAAGGTGCCGATTTTCATCAAATGGAGAAGCCATTGATAAATAATAATCTTTATTACTGCCGCCCAACATTTTTTGATAATAGCTTAGAGGTGTAAAACTTGCTGAAAAAAGGACTGCACCTCGAGCTAAAGCAAGCCTTTGACTAATAATATCAGCTGGATTAATACAAGTAATTATCACTTCTAAGTCCCAATCGGTCTTTTTTATAAAGGTTTTGAATGATGAATCATAATAATCGTTTATTTTTAAGTAAGCCATTAATTCAAAATAAAAGTCCAATAAGGTCTGTTGATTTTCTGTTGTCGCTTCAGCAATTACCTTTTTAAAAGATTCAGTTAGTACCAATAAATGCTTTTGAATCGTAGAACTATCTGCCGATTGCGCATGAAAGGCTAGATGATTTTCAATCATAAAATCATTCAAGTTTTCCAATTCATTCACCAATTTTTTAAGCTGATTTTTGGTTTTACGATCCTTAATCAAGCATTTCATCGCCTTAACTTTCTTCAATGAAAGCGAAGCCGTATACATATTTCTAGCTCGATTAACTAAATTATGTGCTTCATCGATTAATAAAAAATTAGATAAATCAGGCTGTTCAAAAAAACGTCTCAAATACGTACGCGGATCAAATAGATAATTATAATCTAAAATAATAATATCTGCATAGCTTGCTAAATCTAAGCCAAGCTCAAAAGGACACATCTCATAATTTTTGGCAAGCTGCTCAATCACTGGACGGGTGAACTGTTCACCATGCTCAAGTATTTCACGCCGATTTGCTCTCAATTTATCATAATAATTTTTAGCAAAGGGACAGGCTTCAGGATTACAAGTTCGTTCATCTAAGAAACAAATACTATCTTTACTTGATAAGGTTACTGAAGTAGTTTTTAGGCCCTGCTCCTTCATTAATTCAACTGTTTCTTCTGCTACCTTGCGAGTGGCAATTTTAGCAGTCAAATAAAATAAACGTTGCAGACTCTGCTCTGACATTGCTTTTAGAGTTGGAAACATGGTAGAAAGCGTTTTACCAGTACCTGTTGGCGCCAAAGTATAAAGCCTTTTTTGTTCTAAAATCGTACCGTAGACTGCTTTCATCAGCTCTCTTTGACCCTTTCGGTAGCTAGTGAAAGGAAATGCCATTGCTTCAATTGATTGATTTCTAATTTCTCGATGATTTTTTTCATACTTTAGCCAATCAACCAGTTCCGCCATCGTCTGATTAAAGAATAGGCTCAGCTGCTCAAAGGTATAAAGCTCACTTTTTTGTGTTAATTTTTTATTAATCGTTTCAAAATAGCTTAATCGTAAATTTAACTGCGCTTTTTTATTTATCAATAAATACAAATAACCATAAATTTTCAACTGATACCAATATTGATTTAGCTGGCTTTCTGGTAATTCTTCAAAAACGTATTCCGAAGTTTTGATTTCATCTAAAGTTAGCTCTTGATCAGAAATCACACCATCAATTCGCCCCTCAATTTGAATTTCAAAACCCTCTATTTCAAAGTGTGACTTGATAGACTGCTCAGCTTGGTAGTTTTCTCTTTTAGCGAACTGTTTTTGTAATTTTTGATGTATTCTGGTACCCTCTTGTGCCGTATGCTCAGAAAATTGGAAACGATTATCAATTGAACCCTCTATTAAGACACGATCAATCAATTCATGAACAGATAATTTAACCAAATCTCGTTTCCTCCCTCCAAAAATAAAGATGACTAAGATTTAACCTCAGCCATCTTCAAGAAAATAATAATCAATAAAATTATTAATCAATTATCTAATGAATTAATCGACAATTTTACAAATAGAAACAGTCTAGTCTTCTAGTAATTACGCTTCAATCTCATGCAATCGACCAGTTTGATAATAACGTTCCGCCATTTGATCAACCTCTTTCTTCAATTCGTCAACCATCACAGCTTCATCTACAGTGCGGATAATTTTGCCTTTTTTAAATAGCATACCTTTACCCTTGCCACCAGCTAAGCCAATATCCGCCTCACGTGCCTCACCTGGTCCGTTAACGCCACAGCCTAAAATTGCCACCGTAATTGGCGCCTTAATTTTCTGTATATATGCCTCAATTTCCTCAGCAATAGGAATTAAATTAATTTCAATTCTACCACAGGTTGGACAGCTAATTAGACTAGCCGCATTACTAGCTAAGCCATATGCCTTTAAAACCTCACGAGCAACCTTAATTTCTTCAACTGGATTGGTGGAAAGTGATACACGAACTGTATTTCCAATTCCCATTGAGAGTAAAGCACCTAGACCCGCAGCTGATTTAATGGAGCCAGAAAAAAGCGTTCCAGCCTCTGTAATTCCTAAATGCAACGGATAATCAAAGGTCCTGCTCGCCAAATCATAGGCTGCAAGTGCTAGCTCAACATTACTTGCCTTCAACGAAACAATAATATCATGAAAATCTAAATCCTCCAAAATTTTAATATGTTCAACAGCAGATTCAACCATACCCTCTGCAGTTGGATAACCATATTTAACTAAAAATTTTTTCTCAAGACTTCCCGCATTTACACCAATTCGAATCGGAATTCCTTTTGCTTTACAGGCATTCACTACTTTTTCAACTCGGTCAGCTCGACCAATATTACCTGGATTAATTCGAATTTTATCAACACCAGCATCAATCGCCTTTAAAGCCAAACGGTAATCAAAATGGATATCGGCCACTAGCGGAATATGAATTTGACGCTTAATTTCTGATAATGCTTCTGCTGCCTCAACGTCAGGTACTGCTACACGAACAATTTGACAACCAGCTTCTTCTAATTCATGAATCTGCTTAACCGTCGCCTCAACATTGTCCGTTTTGGTGGTACACATAGATTGGATTACTAATTCATTAGCACCACCAATCGTCAAATCACCAACCTTAACTTTTCGTGTATTTTTACGATGTGTTCGCTCATTCATTTCTCTTATTCTCCTATCTCAAACTGTTATTAAATATAACAGTAATCATTAGCTTAGTTTAATTTAATTTATTTCGATGAAAGGTGTTGATTAAATCATTAAAGATTAAATTTATTTTCTGAAATTATCAACCCTAACCAACAAATAGTCTAGCACAAAATTGGCAATGTAACATTTAAAAATGCTTAAGAGATGATAATTAACATCTTTTAAGCATTTATCTTTCTGATTATTCTTGATACCATTCAGCAACTGCACGCTTCGTCAGATTTAAAAGCTCATCAACCTGTTGACTAGTAATTAATTCACCTTCAACCAACACAAAAAAAGAATTTGCACAAAGCTCACAATATTGCAGACAGCTTTCAGTAATTATATCAGCATGCTGGTTGAGCCATTCATCATAAAGTAAAAGGTCTGAGCCTTTAGAAACATTACGCAAACAAATTTCAACAACTGGCTTCATAGTGATCGCTTTCCTTTCCAATAAAAGTACAACGCAAGTAGCTCCAGCACAACAAAGCCTAAAATAAAGCAATGCATAAAGTATTCTTCCGGTAGAACAAGAATAATCGGATCAACCTCCGGATAAAAAATCCATGTTGAATCGCTAAAAAATAGCTCATGAAACTTAGTAAAAAACGTGTCAAAGCCTAAAGCCATTAAAAAACCTAAGCAAATCGGCAATAGCATCATTAATCGCATTGGATTGACTAGTTGCCAAAGTTGATTTTGACGTTTCAAACGACGTAGAAAAAAGAAGGAGGGAACGATTGTTAATAAAAAAATACCCTGGACTAATTGAAATAAAAGCTTAACATCCTTAAAATGCTTCAAGCCATCTGTCGAGCTAGGAAAATCAGGCATGCTCAATTTCGCTTTAAATGGATTTAGTAAATATTGCATCAAAACATTGTAATTATGGCTAATTACTGACTTTGATAGGCCAGCCACTTCATCCAACCGATAAAGATTTAAATCAATTAAATAAAGCCATTTACTATAAATTGGCACAATGATTGCAAAGCTAATCATTGTCAAAATTAAACAGAATAGACCGAGTTTATGCTTCATTCAAAATCCCATTCATCTAATGAGTGCACCACATAGGTAGGTGGTACATGTAGATTTTTTACTTCCTCTGGCTTCGTGAAACCAGTTGTTACTAGCAATGTATCAATATCATTCTTAATACCGGCAGTAATATCTGTCAGGTAATTATCACCTACCATAATCGTATCATCACGCTGAGTCCCTAAAACAGCCATTGCTTTATTCATAATAATCGCCTTGGGCTTACCAATATAAATTGGTTCAACCTGTGTCGTTGCTTCAACAAAGCGAACCACACTTCCAGCACCTGGTAAAAGACCACGTTCCGTTGGAATATTTAAATCTGGATTGGTACCAATAAAAGTTGCACCCTTTTGAATCGCCAATGTTGCCTTAACGATTTTTTCATAGGTCAAATCTGAATCTAATCCAACAACAACATAATCAGGATTAACTTCATCATATATAAATCCTGCATCAAAAATCGCTTGTTTTAAACCGTACTCACCAATAATGTAGACGGATTTCCCATGATTTAGCTCTCTCATATAATCAATCGTTGCCAATGTTGCAGTATAGACTACTTCTGACGATACATGAATATCAAATTCTTTCTTTAAACGATTAGCAACGGCTCGTGGCGACTTAGTCGTATTATTTGTAACAAAAAGAAAGGGAGTCCCACTCTGCTGTAATTTTTCAATAAAACGTTTGCCTGCTGGAATCAATTCTGTGCCCTTGTAAATCGTTCCATCTAAATCAATTAAATAACCTTTATACTTCATTTCGACTCCATTCAAATACTGCTTGCGCGTTTAAGCCATCGCTTGCGATTTCATGATAACTCGTTAACCCATCTTGATAAATGCGACTTTTGACTTTTTTGCCGTAATAAACCTCTTTAACATATTTTAAGTGAATTGTTTTTGGTGTATGACCGACTAAAAATTCATAACCTAACCCATCAATCATCCAATCAATATATTTTGAATTATTAACATGCTGATTGGCATCTAAATCCAAAAAGCGGACTTGATAAATCATATCATGATAATCTTCTAACGGCTTAATTTTATCCGTTCGTTGAATCGTTCTGACCTTTTCTGCTTGATAGGGTGCGACAATTTCATCAGGAATATGAGCAGGTTTGCGTGTTTCAAGATTAATCAAACACCATGTTGAATGAATCGTTAAAATGACATGCTCATTTTCATCTTTAAAAGTGAAGCGACGATAGCAGAAGAACTTATTATAGCTAATTGCCTCTGTTTCAATTAAAATAGATTCATTAAAAGCAGGTAAGCGATTAAAATCAACCAAATATTCAGTTACAATCCAAGATAAGCCAAACGATTTAATGTAGGTATCACTTCGATTTAATACTGTTGACTGCTCGCCTGAAATCTGGAGTGCAACGTTAAATAAGCTTGGTAATTTCATTTTTCCAGTTAAATCACTTTCATAATACGGTACTCGATATTTTTGTTGATATTTAACGCCCATCTTCCACTCCAAATCTCCATTATTATAATTTAATTACTTAATAATTAATCGTATTTCCTAATTATACGCTTCATTGACTAAAAAAACAGTATAACTCGCTTCAAACACTCACAATAAGGGAATTAATAATTAAAAGTAATAATAAATACTGATATTTATAATATTATCATCTTAAACAATTATAAACTATTGATAAATAAAAAAGATTGGCACAAAAAATGCACCAATCAATCCATTTAAACTTCTAATAATTCTTTACCTTTTTCATCGGTCAATTCATCAATTGCTTTAATCGTCTGATCAGTGGCTTCTTGAACTTCTTTTTCCAAAACACGTAAATCATCTTCCGTAATTTCAGATGCTTTCTGCTGTTTTTTAGCAATGTCTAAAACATCACGGCGATTATTTCGAACAGAAACTTTCGCTTCCTCTGCTTCTTTACGTACATCTTTTGTTAATTCTTTACGACGCTCCTCCGTTAACTGCGGAATCACTAGACGAATCACATTGCCATCACTTGCTGGTGTAATACCTAAATCACTAGCAGAAATTGCATGCTCTATATCTTTAATCGCTGTTTTATCAAAGGGTGTTACTAATAAAACACGAGCTTCAGGGATTGTAATTGAAGCAATTTGGTTTAATGGTGTTGGCACACCATAATAAGTTACTTGAATTCGATCAAGTAATGATGCATTTGCACGACCAGCGCGAATTTGACCGAAAGCACGTGATAGTGCCTCTAAACGTTTTTGATTTTTTTCATTTAATTGTGTAATTACTTCGTTTGCCATGATATTCTCCTTTTTTAATACGATAATATTACCCTAATTAATACAACTCGACTGAGCTTTTTACTTAACCGTTGTACCGATTGGTTCACCCATCACCGCACGTTTGATATTACCTTTTTCATTTAGATTAAATACCACTAATGGAATATGATTATCCATTGATAGTGAGCTAGCCGTTGAGTCCATCACTTGTAGCCCTTTAGAGATGACATCTAAATGTGTTAGGTTTTCAAATTTAACAGCGTGATCATCTAGTTTTGGATCTGCCGAATAGACCCCGTCTACATTATTTTTAGCCATTAGAATAACGTCGGCATTAATTTCCGCCGCTCTTAATGCTGAAGTCGTATCCGTAGAGAAATATGGATTACCAGTCCCACCCGCAAAAATAATAACACGACCTTTTTCAAGGTGGCGTTCTGCACGACGACGAATATAAGGCTCAGCAATTTGACGCATTTCAATAGAGGATTGAACTCGTGTTGGTACATCAATATTTTCCAAGGTGTCCTGCAATGCCAAAGCGTTCATAACTGTTGCAAGCATTCCCATATAGTCAGCTTGTGCTCTCTCCATGCCCATTTGTTCACCAGTAACACCACGCCAGATATTACCACCACCAACAACAATGGCAATTTCAACACCTAAATTATGTACTTCTTTAATTTCTTCAACCATTTGCTTAACAACGAGTGGATTAATACCAAAACCAGCATCGCCTGCCAAAGCTTCACCACTTAATTTCAATACTACACGTTTATATTTCGGCTCAGTCATTTTTGTCCTCCATTAATTCATTCAGACTAATCAGTCTTTAATTGCTAAGATATCAATTCTATTTTAACCAATAAGCAGCATAAATTAGCACTCACTCAGCTTAATAAAATCATCTTTTATATTTTAGCATATTTTCTTAACGCAAACCATGAAGATTCTCTTTTGCATAAAAAAAACGGAAAATTAATTCCGTTTTTAATCTACTAACTTATTAGCTTAAAGTTGATAAATTAGCACCATTTTTTTCATCAATACCTGGTGCAATACCAAGTTCACCTTGCAACATCCAAATTGTTTTTTGAATTTGTTCTTGAGCATCCGCAAATAACCCGTTAGAGACATCATCGTCTTCTTCGTCAGTTGCGTCAACACCTTCTTGGAACAAGTCTGAAAGATAAGCGTACGCTAAAACAATTTCATTCAAGCGTTCATCTAATGATTTATTCCAGTCAGCAACCTCTAATTTAATTTTTGAATGTTCATCCCACTCTTTAAGCGTTGAATAAGGTGAGCCACCCAACGTAATTAAACGTTCTGATAAAGCATCTAAAAAGCCATCTAAGTCAGCCATTAATTCATCCATTTTTGGATGTAAATATAAGAAGCCTGGACCACGCATATACCAATGTACTTGGTGTACTAAGGCTGCTGCCTTAGATAAATCTGCGACTGATTGATTTAAAATTTCTTTAGTCTTTGTATATTTAACCATGAAAATTTCCTCCCTTTATCTTTCTATACTATTAACATTACTAATTAATATTATAACGATATTAGGGATGATAGTAAAAAGATACGACTTTAAAAATTATTGCGTAGTAATAAATAGGAGGAAAATAATGTTTGTTTTTTATTTTATCATTGGCTGTTTTTTGGGTTCTTTTTTCGATTGTCAAGTGGAGCGTTTGACTAAAGAAATCCCCCTATTGACCAACCGATCCTTTTGTCTAGCATGTCAACATCCACTCAAATTTTTTGATTTAATACCAATATTTTCACTATTGATATTAAGCGGTAAATGTCGCTACTGTCAGCAAACCATTTCAAAATTTCATCTTGTCAGTGAAATCTTTTGTGGTTTTACGAGCGTTCTATATTACTTTCAAATTATCACATTCCGTCAATTTGTTATTATTAGCGCACTCTATTTTATCAGCTATTGTGATTATCAATCTAAAAGCTTCCCTTTGATTGTTTGGTTAGTGCCTTTTATAGTCGTTATACCAAGCGCTTCCTTTTTTCCAGTACCATTTTTATTATTGATTATTTCAATCCTTTGCCAAAAAATCAATATCGGTATTGGTAACGGAGATTTTTTAGTAATCGCATTACTAAGCTCCGATTTAAAATTAGTTCAATTACTATGGTTAGTTCAAATTGCCTCAGCCTTAGGCATTATTTATTTTTTTCTTCAAAAAAAGAACGAAAGCATCCCCTTCGTTCCATTTCTAGCTATTTCCTATTTAATTATACTAATTAATAATTATTTATAATCATTATCAACTTGAAATAATCATCTTTATTTTAGGACAAACCACCATTCAAGTTCAGAAGCATCTTTTACTGTTAGCAAAGTCTTTTTAGCATCAATAAAATAATCTAAATTCTGTGACTCAAAGTACTCAGCAAAGGTTACTAAATCTTGTTGTTCTGAAACTAGGATTTCTATAAATTCAATGTCCCAAATTTCATCAACAAAGCCTTCTAATTCTTTACCCTCAGATTCAATCAATTCTAAAGTAAAAGGTTGTTCAAAAGGAAAATTAAGCTGATTCGCTTGGAAGCTTAAATCAAAAATTTGCTCATATTTTTGAATTGCTTCCTCCAAATCGCTCACATTCAGCTTGACCTTGCTTGGCACAATTGATTGTAATTCAACCTGATCACATGAAACACGTTCAACTGCTTGCAATGGCATTGAGTGATCTTTACCAGGCGTTTCACCAAAGGTCAAAACTATTTTATCTCCCTCAGGTGAGAGAAAATAAGCTGATTTACCAGCAGTAGTTTCTACAACTTGATCTGCATTCTTAGCTAGTGAATCAAAATCTAATTCTTCACCAACCTGAAAATATAATGCGTTGATTTTTTTGATACCATCTATTGTCGTTCTACCACGATAGGACGGAGTCTCCTCTAAAATTAATTTACTTACAGACGAATCCTTGTCGCCCAAAAAGGTCAATGCGCCTTCTTCCAATATTTTTTTGAAACCTAGTTTGTTTTGATAAAAATCGATATTAGACGCTCGATGATTAATTCTTAAAGCGAGGCTCTTTAGTGATGCACTTTTTAAAATAGATTCTATCATTACTTCTACCCTTTCCTAAAATTTGATGATTCAATAGACTGTTGACTACTATTGAATTTAAAGAAGAACTAAAATGAGTATCCTTTTAGTTGTTTAACACTTGATTTGCTCGCAATTAAATCTCTAAACAGCTGGTAAAAAGCAGAGCTGTAAAAGCGTTCAAATAATTGATGCTAGTTATCAAAAAGCGATTAATTAAACCCCTATTTCAGAACGAACGACTGCCACAATCTTATCAACATAGTAGTTGACCTTATCTTCAGTTGGCGCCTCAGCCATGACTCTTAGTAATGGTTCAGTACCAGAAGGTCGAACTAAAATGCGACCATCACCATTCATCTCTGACTCGGCTGCTTCGATTACAGCTCTAATTTTAGGAACATCCATCGCACCATGTTTGTTTCTCACTCTCACATTAACCAATTTCTGTGGATATGATGGAACCTCAGCTGCTAATTCAGACAATTTCTTTCCTGTCTGTTTCATCACATTTAAAAGTTGAATACCACTTAACATACCGTCACCAGTCGTATTATAGTCTAAGAAAATAATATGACCAGACTGCTCGCCACCAAAGTTGTAGCCTGATTTACGCATTTCTTCAACAACATAACGATCTCCAACTTGAGTAATAACATCTTTCATTTCATTGGCTTCGACCGTCTTTAAGAAGCCTAAATTGCTCATAACTGTCGTAACAATCGTATTATCGACTAATCTGCTTTGTGATTTTAAATATTTAGCACAAATAAACATGATTTTGTCACCATCAACAATATTACCCAATTCGTCAACCGCAATGATTCTATCACCATCACCATCGAAGGCTAGTCCTAAATCACAATGTTGCTTTAATACTAGACTTGCTAATTGCTCTGGATGTGTTGAGCCAACACCATCATTAATATTTAAGCCATTTCCTTTATTACCCATTGCAACAAAGTCTGTATCTAAATCAGCAAAAACATAATTAATTGAAGTTTCTGTTGCACCATTTGCAGCATCAATTGCTAATTTGATGCCTGTAAATTTTTCATTTACAGTACTCACTAAAAAACCGTTATATTTTTGCAAGCCCTCTGGAAATTCTACAACAGTACCTAGGCCCTCAGCAGAAGGTCTTGGTAACTTATCTTGATCTTGATCTAAAAGGGTCTCAATCTCAGCTTCTTGCTCATCAACTAACTTAAAGCCGTCACTACCAAAAAATTTAATACCATTATCCTGTGCTGGATTATGGCTTGCAGAAATCATAACACCTGCCGATGCCCCCTCAGTTCTAGTTAGATAGGCTACGCCCGGTGTTGAAATTACACCCAGACGGAAAACCTCTATTCCTACAGAAAGTAAGCCCGAAATTAAGGATTGCTCCAAAAGTTGACCCGAGATTCTTGTATCTCTGGCGACAAGTACCTTTGGTTTTTTTCCTGTTGTTTCATGTTGAGAAAGAACATAGCCACCAAAACGTCCAAGTTTAAAAGCTAATTCTGGCGTTAATTCACTATTAGCAATTCCTCGTACGCCATCCGTTCCAAAATATTTACCCATTATTTACTGCTCCTTTATTTAAAAAGCCGAAACGACTCGGTTTAACAACTGTGAACAACAGTCAATACTTTATTAAACACACAAAATCTATGATTTTCAATCAAAAGATTAGGCCATTGAAAAAATATTGAATTGAGTACACACTGCCAAGCCGTTAAAGCTAGATTATATTATAATCATTCAGATTCAAAGCTCTTTTAAAATTTAATTTGATGAACTATCAGTATCTGACTTTAGAACTGGTATGATTGTCACTTTTACTTTTTCTGGCTCAACTGTCACATTATCCGCCACTAATGACTGCGAAATAGTACGTTTTGTCGTAATATTAGTTAAATCTACCGCCACTTTAATCTGAGAAATCTTATCCAAATCTGCTTGCTCACCATAAATTTTAGCTGTACTTTGAGATAATTGAAGGCTGACTTGCTCAACTTTATCATCTAAATCTCCAGCTTGAACAGCAACTAATGGTACTTCCTTAGAAGGTGGTGTCACATTGACTTCCATCGTCACCTTACTTGGTGAAATTTCGGCTGGGATTTCAGTACCATCTTCAGCGTAAGCTTTAAGTGTAACTTCTCCATTATAGTCTTGATTTAAAACGACATCACTCGGTAGAGTTGCTTTAATTGAAGCAATATTTTTAATCATATCAGAACCACTGACTACCGTAACCTTTTTATCGCTTAAAGTGATGTTATCTAAGGTGTAATTATCAGCAAGTTGACTTTGATTAACGACTGGAGTCACTTCAAATTCCTCGGATGCTTTTTTTTGAACAGTGACGGAAATTTGAGAAGGATCAATTTGACCATTAACCCCACTTGCTAGACCTTGTAAACGCAAAGGGACATTAACTGTGCCATCTTGGATTTTAGATAAATCAGCAACGACTGAGAAGCTTCTTGTGGAATCTGAGCGCTCCGCATCTAAGCGAATTCGATTATAACTAGTTAAATAAACGCTAACATTACTGTCAAAGCCACTAATAAAATATTTTGAATCGTCATAGGTAACCTGAACAGGTATATCATGTAAGGTTAAATCGTAAGTAGTCAAATTACTTAATTGATTCACATTATTTTTAATATTGGTTGCATTTGCATTCACGAATAGCAATAATGCGAATAAAAATGAAATAAATAAATAAACAATATTTGAATTTAAAAAATTTTTTTTATTCATCTGAGTGCTTCCTCCTTAAATCAAAGAAATGTTCAAACAGTGAATTTTTCTTATGATCTTGTTCAGGTTCAAGCAACTCACTTTTTAACTGATTGACAAATCCTTCCATATTTAGATGTGGAATAAAGATGCCGTTTTTGGTTAAACTGATTTCTCCTGTTTCTTCAGAAACAATAATAGTCAACGCATCAGTTGCTTCACTAATACCGATTGCTGCCCGATGGCGCGTTCCAAATTCTTTTGAAATATTTGGGTTTTCCGACAGAGGTAGATAGGCACTTGCCACGCTAATTTTATCCTTTTGGACAATAACTGCGCCGTCATGCAGTGGTGTATTTGGAATAAAAATATTAATTAATAATTCTGCTGTAATATCAGCATCTAAACGAATACCAGTAGACACATATTCAGACAAGTTCTGACTTTGCTCAATTGTGATTAATGCACCGATTTTACGCTTTGCCATGTAGGCTACCGCATGCTCATAAGCCTCAATATGTCTTGCTTCTGGGCTAGTAACACGCCGCTTGTTGAAGACCTTAGTAGTTCGACCAAGCAGCTCTAATAATAAGCGCGCTTCCGGTTGAAAGATAATAATACAAGCAATCACACCATACGTGATAACTTGATTCATTAACCAAGTAACAGTCGTTAAACCAATAATTTCACTAAGAATTCTAGCAATAAAGAATAAAGCAATCCCTTTGATGATTTGAACAATTCTTGTATCCTTAACAATTTTAATTAACTTGTATATTACATACCAAACAAGTGCGATATCAATCAGACTCACTAAAAAATGAAAACTGAACCCATCTGGAAAAAATACTTGGCGCCAAAAATCTAAACTAAAGAGTTGATTGTAGTCCATAATTTCATTCCCTTTTCTTTTTCATTTACCTAAAATGTATTGATTGGCTGAAAATACAATCACCAAACTTACAATTATCACAGTATACTCTATATAGTATAAACTAAAATTGCATTTTTTAAAAAAGTTAAATACAATATTTCTAATTCTTTATAAAATATTTTACAAAAAAGGAAAAAATTGTTAGACTACAATTGTAAACAAAAAAATGATACTGAAGAAAAAATAAAGCTAAGGAGCTTATCATGCAAGAAATTACCCCCAGTGAATGGCGATTAATGCGTGTCATTTGGACATTGCATTCCGTTACTTCAGCTAAATTAATTCAGGTGATGCAAGAGATGACTGAATGGTCGCCCTCAACGATTAAAACATTACTCAAAAGATTAGAAGCCAAGGGCTTTGTGACAAATAATGGTGAAGCACGTAATCGCACATATTATGCCACCGTAAAAGAAATTGATACAATGAATAGCCAACTTGAAACTCTTTTCTCAGCAATGTGTGCCCATAAAACTGGTCAATCATTAGCTGAAGTTCTTGAGGCACTTCCCTTGAGCCAGCATGATTGTCAAGCCTTAATTAATATTCTCCAAGAAAAGGCTAACAAGGCACCAGCACATATCCAATGTAATTGCTTACCAAATAGTGAAAAAAGCTGTCACTAACCATTTTTTATTTCAACTAAAAAGTCATTCATCAAAGCTGATGAATGACTTTTTAAACTAGCATCAATATCTTGCTCACTGACAAAAATCATTTGATGTGATAGAGCTTCTCTGAACTCTTTAATCGATTAAATATAATAGATAGACTGATTTTCAATCAAATGCGGCTCCCTGACAGCATTATTTGATCTAATCAATCACTTCAATCTATTGATTCTTTTTTGTTTCAATTTGTAAAACTTTAGCATTTTTAACATTTTCTGAAATTTGTTTACCCGCAATCGTCGTTTCACCTAAACCAGCTTCAATTGCTAATTTCGTTTGAACTTGACAATTAACCTTGGTTGGTAAACCGTAAATATCAATAAAGCCTAGGGCTGCTGCTTGATCAAATTCATCCGCTGAAGTATAAGTTGCTAATTTTTCATCGTAGAGTGAGTTTTCAGAAACTCGACCTTCACAAATTGCATTACCCTTATATAGCTTAACTCTTACTGTACCATTTACTGCAGTTTGTGTATCATCAATGTAAGCCTTCAAAGCATCGACTGCTGGATTGAACCAAAGTGCTTCATAAATTGAATTCGCTAATTGATTTTCGATAATTGGCTTAAAGTGACTAATTTCTCTAACAAAGGTAATATCCTCAATATCCTTATGAGCCTTCATGATTACCGTTGCTGCTGGACATTCATACACTTCACGTGATTTGATACCAACCAAACGATTTTCAACATGGTCAATTCGACCAATGCCATGTTCACCTGCAATATTGTTCAATTTTAAGATTAATTTATCTAGAGCTAACTCTTCATCGTTAAGTGCAACTGGTAGACCATTTTTAAATGTTAACGTAATTGTTTCCGGCTCATCAGGTGCATCAAAAATTGATTTAGTCATAAAGAAAGCATCTTCTGGACAAACGTCCCAAGGATTTTCTAGGACACCAGCTTCAATTGCTCTACCCCAAAGGTTCATATCAATTGAGTATGGGTTATCTAGGTCAGCAGGAATAGGAATATCATTTTTAGCCGCATATTCAATTTCCTCTTCACGTGACCACTTCCATTCACGGACAGGTGCAATCACTTTGATTTCTGGCATCAAGGCATGAATTCCGACATCAAAACGAACCTGATCATTCCCTTTACCAGTACAGCCATGTGCAATCGCATCAGCACCGACAATTTTCGCAATTTCAACTAATTTTTTCACAATTAATGGTCGACTTAATGCAGAAACCAATGGATATTTTTGCTCATACATTAAATTGCCCTTAATTGCATAAGAAACATATTCATAAGAAAATTCTTCTCGTGCATCGATAATATAGCTTGCAACAGCACCGACGTTTAAAGCTTTTTGTTGAATAAAGTTTAAATCCTTACCTTCACCAACATCAATACATACTGCATAGACATCATAATTTTGATCACTTAACCATTTAATTGCGACAGAGGTATCTAAGCCACCTGAATACGCTAATACAACTTTTTCTTTTGTCATCTATTAATTCTCCTTAATTTTACCTCACTTATAAAGCAAGGCTACAAAAATTGTTGCTCCCGGTCAACCTTTAATTTTTGTCATTCCTTAACTTAAAAATAGTTTATCACATAAAAATTCATAAAACAAGCTTTTTATTCATAAAATAGGCAAAAAAAATAATATTATTCAATATAATACAATTTTTATGCATATAAAATGTATTTATTCATTTATGAACACTCGATAGCGATATGTTAAAATAAGAGTAAATAAATATTTATTCTTATTTAAGGAGTCTATAATGAAAAAATTAACTAAGTGGTCAATTGCCCTTGCATCGACGGCTACTTTGATTACTATTCCCGCAAGTTTGTATTTTTTTCAGGTTGCTCAAGTTAGAGCCGAAAAAAACTTTATCGACCATACGCCATTAAGTAAAAATAATCCAGTTTACCCATTAACTCAAAACTTTCTAAAGCGTAACTTAAAAAAACGCTCAATCAAAAATGATGACTTAATACTCAACGCTTGGTGGTTGCCAAATGAATCTAAAACCAATAAAACCGTAATTATCGCTCATGGCTTTAATGGTTCAAAAGAGGATATGGCTTGCTATGGTGAAATATTTTATCAGCTCGGCTATAACATCTTAATTCCTGATAATCGAGGACATGGTAGTTCAGAGGGTGACTTAATTGGCTACGGAGCAAGCGATAAAAAAGATTATGTCAAATGGATAAAACAGACAATTGCTAAAAATCCAAATGCTGAAATCACACTTTTTGGCTTATCAATGGGAGCAGCCACAGTTATGATGACGAGCGGTGAAAAATTACCAACACAGGTCAAAAATATTATTGAGGATTGTGGCTACGATTCTGTTTGGAATGAACTGACTTATCAAGCAAAAGAAATGTATAATTTGCCTAAATTTCCACTATTATATGAAGTTTCTGCAATTTCTAAAATGCGAGCGGGCTTTTGGTATCAAGAGGCTAGCTCTACTGCTGCCTTAGCCAAAAATAAATTGCCCGTCTTATTTATCCATGGCGATAATGATAAATTTGTACCAACAGAAATGGTTTATAATAACTACGCCGCCACCAAGGGACCTAAGGAGCTATGGATTGTTGAAGGCGCAAAACATGCTAACAGTGTTGAGGTTGCTACTGAAGACTATATCAATCGCCTCAAAAAGTTCTTAAAGAAATATCACTAGGAGTCACAATGGAATTAACAATTAAACTACCAGAATCCTTTCAAACAAAAACGATTAAAGAGTTGCTAGAGGTTGATTGGCTCGTCCCTAGAAAAGTACGACATTTATTAAGAACTAGAAAAACAATTACGGTCAATTCAGTGCCAATCAAATGGCATGAAACAGTCAAGGCAAATGATACGATCCATTTAGCATTTGAAGTGGACGATTATCCTTTTCAAATGATTCCTTTTGGTAATCCAAACTTTGTGGAAGTGCTTTATGAAGACCAATATTTAATCATTGTTAATAAGCCTGAGCATTTAAAAACGCATGGCAATCAACCAAATGAAATCGCGCTCCAAAACCATGTTGCTGCCTATTTAAAGCAAATGGTTTTCGTTGTCCATAGACTAGATATGGAAACCTCGGGTGCTGTCCTATTCGCTAAAAATCCATTTGTCTTGCCAATCCTTGGACGGCTACTAGAGCAAAAAAAAATTAAGCGAACTTACCTAGCACTGGTCGAAGGTAAAATTTCTAAATCTTTTACTATTGATGAAAAAATTGGTCGTGATCGGCATGACCGTAGAAAGCGAATCATTAGTCCAAACAGCGGTCAGACTGCCATCACCCATGTTGAGCCAGTGCAAATTTTCAAGCATCACTCACTTATTCAATGTCAGCTTGAAACAGGACGCACTCATCAAATTAGAGTACATTTAAGCTCAAAAAAGCATCCGATTATTGGCGACCCACTTTATCATCCAAATCCAAAGGGCAGGCTAATGCTACACGCAAAAGAGCTGAGTTTAAATCATCCATTTTTACAAACTAATATTACAGTAACAGCACAATCAGCAAGCTTTAATCAGCATATCCAATAATACTCAAAAAGTGGCTAGTTCAAAATTGAACTAACCACTTTTTAAGTTAAATATTAAAATGCTGATATTAAATATTCGATACCAAACCACATAAAGTAAAAACCAACCATAAAGGATAAGGTTAATGCTGATCCAAGTGGATTGAAGAGTAACATTAAGCCAACAATGATTCCGATAATACTGATGACGACGATTAGCCAGTAAATTGCGTTACTCACTAATTTCCAAGCCTTCGCAGTGAACAGTTCAACGACTGAGTCAATAAGAAACCAAAAGGCAAAGATATAAGAAAGGGCAATGATTCCCAAGTTCATATTGAAAAGGAAGAAAATACCGATAATAATATCCAATATCCCCAAAATGATTAGTGAAGTTGAGCTCTTCCCAGAGTATTCATCAATACGACTGCGAACAAATAATTCAAAAATACCTTTCAATATCGCTGCAATACTAAATAAAGCAACAATTGCAACCAAATTACCTCTTGGATTAGAGAATGAAATCAATGCGGTGACAATAAATAAAATACCTATGATTAAATAGCTCCAATTCACACCTTTTTTATAATTCAACTGAATAACCTCCAAATAATTTAAAATATTTATTATTAATTAACTTCTAATAACATCTTAAGCTTCTGCTTAGGAAATTGTCAAAGATAAACTATTTGGAATAATAGTTATTCAAAATTTTCAACTGCGATTAGAGAATTGAGTGCATGCGCAAATCCCTCATCATTATTGCTTAAGGTCACTCTATCTGCCTGATTTTGTATCTCGACTGAAGCGTTCCCCATTGCAATCCCTAATCCCGAATGAACAATCATTGGTAAGTCATTATCATTGTCGCCAATTGCCACAATATCTCTTAATGGAATTTTTAATAACCGACTTAATTCAATCATGGCACCTAATTTGGAAACCTGCGTATTTATAATTTCTAAATAATTTGCTTTTGAACGTACAAATGAAATACCAAAAATATTTAAGCGCTCAAGAGCAGCCTCAAACTTTGTCAACTCATCTGGCTCACCAATACAAAGAATTTTATGAAGCGCTATTTCCGATGTAATTAATGACTCAAAGTCAATAATTTCTGGTGTAATACCTGTAATGTCACTTTCAATTTGATTCCAATGGTCTATCTTTTCAACAAACCAATGATCTGAAGCATAGACGTTGGTGCTAATACTGCCTTCAAAGCCCTTTAGTGTTTGTAAAACTAGGATTGCATCTAGCTTTTCAAGTGGTAAGCTATAAATTTCCTTAAATTGCCCAGCTGCTACCGGTATTGTGATTAAAGCACCATTGAAAGCAACTAATGGCATTTTTATTTTTAATTCTTCTGCAATGCCAATCATTGCCTTAGGCGGTCTGGCAGAAGCTAAAATAAAATAAATACCCTGTGAAACTAACTCACTCACACTACTCTTTGCAGCTGAAGTCAATTGATGTTGACCATTCAAAATCGTACCGTCAATGTCACTCATTACTAATCTTACTTTCTGCATAATTGTCCTCCTCAAAAATAATTTGAATTAATCTGACAATACTTCAATAATTTGTGTCTCAACAGGAAATAAGCTTCGCTGTTGTTTATTCAGTGGCTGATCTGTAATTAGAATATCAATATCAGCATACTGGGCACCTCTAAAATTAGATTGTTTAAAAAATTTCCGATTTTCTGCAACTAATACAACCTGATGCGCATTTTTAACAATATGCTGCTTAATTTTTGCATTTTCTGGCTCTTTGAAATAGATACCATCCGCTTCTAAGCTAGCTCCACCAATCATGGCAATATCAAATTTGATATTATCAATAATTTCTAGACTCTCTTGACTGTAGAAAAAACGGTTTTTATGATCAAAATCGCCACCTAATAAAGTCAGTGCTACCTCGGTTTGACCAGATAAAATAGTCGCATTATCTAGTGCGTGAGTATATATTCGACATTTAGTCCTAATTTGCTTCGTCATTTCCAATAAAATTGTTGAAACATCTATAAAATAAACTGCGTTTGTCTTTATCAAATCAGCAGCACGCTTGGCAAGTAATGCTCGATTGGGATTTGAATCTTTTTGACGCTCAAAAAAATCTAGTACTGGAAAAGTTTGCTTAGCAGGAATGATGCCACCATGAGTTCGAATTGCGCGTCCAGTCTCGACAGTTTCAATAATATCTCGCCGAGCTGTATCGCGAGAAATATCAAATTTTTGCATAATTTCTTTAATTGATACTTGGCCACGTTGATTTAAAAGTTTTAATATCGCTTCTATTCGCTGTTCTTGATACATAATAGCCTCCTATACACTTATATAATATATGTATTTTTAAGTATTTTCAAGTATTTATAAGCGAAAAATTAAAAAAAGCATGTCGTCCTACAACGATATCACCCTGATATCTGAAAATAATCCAAGCTTTCCAAGAAACATCGGGAAATCTGGCAATAATCACCCTGATATTGGCAAATAATCCAAGCTTTCCGAGAAACATCGGGAAATCCGCATAACATCAAGTATAATCTATAAGCATTTCTAAAACTGTAGCATTCAAAGCAGGCTTTATGGTACTCAGTGAAAGCTAATCTTTCAATGTTCTATGAAATCACACTGAAAGAAATAAAGCTAAGTACCTTTGTCACTAACTGTCTCAAATTTCATAACGAAATTCTCGGTGAGTAAGTGTTGTTGGAGCATTTGTCACTAACTGCCTCAAATTTCATACCGAAATTCTCGGTGAGTAAGTGACAATGGTAAAAGGCAGTCGTCCGAAGACGACTGCCAAACATCCATATTTAATTTGCAAAACAAATCATTACTTAAAACTCTTGGTAAACGCTGGGATCTTGATTTTGCAAACGACCATCCGTTTGATTAAGCTGATTAATTAATGCCATTTCCTCAGCCGTTAAATTAAAGTCAAAAATTGCGATATTCTGCTCTTGCCGTGCAATGTGACTCGCTTTTGGAATTGGTAAGACACCTAATTGAACTTGCCAGCGTAAAATAATCTGTGGAATTGATTTCCGATATTTTTGAGCAATACCCCCGATTACTTCATTTTTTAAAATATCACTGGCACGACCTAATGGGCTCCACGCTTCTGTAATTATTTTTTTGGATTGGTCATAGTCTCTCTGCACTGCTTGATTAAATTTTGGATGTAATTCAATTTGGTTCACAACAGGCAAGACACCAGTTTCCTTTTCTAGGCGTTCAAGGTGCTCAGGCAAGAAATTACAAACTCCAATTGAACGAATCCAGCCCCAGCGCTTGGCATCAATTAAAGCTTGCCACGCCTCTACATATAAGTCTTCTTTGGGATTCGGCCAGTGAATTAAATATAAATCTAAATAATCCAACCCTGTTCGCAAAACAGATTCTTGAATCGTATCCAGCGCTTGCGCATATTTATGATGACGACCGGGTAATTTTGAAGTGACAGTAATTTCCGAGCGCAGAACACTACTATTACGAATTGCTTGCCCAACAGTCCCTTCATTTTCATAATTAAATGCGCTATCAATCAGACGATAGCCTGTATCTAAGGCTGTTTCAATTACTCGAACACCTGATGTGCCATTTAAGCCATAAGTTCCGAAACCAACCTGAGGCAACTTATAGCCATCTAGTAAATAGTAATTTGGAATTGACATAATAAACCTCCTCTATCTAAGAATACATTAACATATTTTTCTAGATACTGCTCGAAGCTCAACTTATTAATAAAATAATTACAATATCAATCATCTAGTTATAAATAAAAAGCTAGATTAAAAACAGCACCACCAAAGATTAGAGTTAAAATCTATTTTTTGGGAGAATACTAAAAATAACCCGCTTTCTAATTAATTCATTTATTTATTCTTTACCTTCCAACACAATATCTTCGGCTTTAATATCGCTACCAAAGAAATCTTTGAGTGTTGCATTATAATCTGCTTCAAAGAATTTTTCTTCCCCAAGTTTTTCTAATTCTTTGTTAGTCCAATCTAATAAAGATTTATTCCCTTTTTTAATTCCAGGATTAATTGTTGAAACTTCGCCTAGTTCTTTAATACCAACTTCATAATCTGGATTTTCCTTCACCCAAGCGTATAGATAACTGTTATCATCAGCTAAAGCATCAGCGCGACCATCTGTTAAAGCTTGAAACTGTTGTGTTTTTGATTCATACTTTTCAAGTGTCACATCTGGTTGCTCCTTTGTAAAATATTGTTCAGCAGTTGTCCCTTTATTGACGATGACTGACTTATCTTTCAATTGATTCACTGAAGTAATTGGATTAGATTTCAAAGAAACAACACCAACAGAAACTTTCATGTACGGATTAGCAAAATCAATCACTTTTTCTCGTTCAGCAGTTTTAGTGAAATTCGCTAAGACCAAATCAACTTTATTCGATTTTAAGGCATCTACTCTTTCTTCTGCATTAACGACAACAAATTCAACCTTATCTTCACTACCAAGTAAATCTTTAGCAATACGTTTAGCAAGGTAAACATCATATCCTTGATTATTACCTTCGGCATCTAAATAACCATAAGGTGATAAATCACCGAATACTGCAATTCTAATTTTCCCACGTTTTTTGATTGCATCAACACTTGAAGGATTGTCCGAATCATCGCTACTTTTGCTGCTCGAAGAACCACATGATGCTAAACTGAAACTCAACCCAATAATTGCAATTAGCCCCAAAATCTTTTGCCATTTTTTCATTTTCATACTCCTTAGTGATAAACTCTATTTTTAAAATGCTAAACTCGATAAAAATTTTTCTACTCGTGAATTTTCAATTTGATTAAAGAAATTCTCACTATCTGCCTCAACTAATATTTTACCATCATCCATAAAGATGATTCTATCTGCAACCTGTCGAGCAAAATTCATCTCATGCGTCACAATAAACATCGTCATGCCGTCAGCTGCTAAATCCTGAATGACCAATAACACTTCTCGTACCATTTCTGGATCTAATGATGCAGTTACTTCGTCGAAAAGTAGAAGTTTAGGTTTCATAATTAAAGCACGGACAATTGCCACACGTTGTTTTTGACCACCTGATAACTCTCTCGGATAGACTTTTGCTTTATCTTTTAAACCAACACGTTCTAGCAAAATCAGTGCTTCTTTCTCAATTGTTTCACGTTTTTGTTTTTGCACTCTAAGTGGTCCAAGCAAAATATTTTCTAATACGGTTAAATTCGGAAACAAATCATAACTTTGAAATACCATCCCAATATCTGGTCTCACCTTTTGCCACGCTTTTTCACTCTGCTCAAGCGGTCGACCATTAAAAAGGATTATGCCTTGATCAATTGTCTCTAAACCATTTAAGGTTCTTAATAATGTACTTTTCCCACTGCCTGAGGGACCTAGAAGCACTAAAACTTGACCTTTTTCAATTGATAATGAAACACCTTTTAAAATCTCGTTTTCGCCAAAATTTTTATGAATACCTTGTACCTCGATGACTGACATTTAGCGTACACCTCCCAATTTTCGCTCTAATCTCTTTGATAATTTCGTTAATGGATAACATAGTGCGAAATATAAAATAAATATAAAGCCATAAACCCACAATGACGCAGTTGGAATTTTAATTGTATAGTTTTCAATAATCTGTTGACCAACCTTTATGACTTCAGGCACTCCGATAATTAATAATAACGAGGTCGTTTTGATGACTCTCGTAACTAAATTAATCAGTGCGGGAATGGCTAAGGGCAAGCCCTGTGGTAAATAAATGAATAAAAACTGCTGAACTCGATTTAATCCAATCGCACGACCCGCATCAATTTGTGTTTTTGGAACACTAATCAAGGCACTGCGTACAATATCGCTAGTCTCAGCAGAAATCCATAGTACAAAGACAATGATTGAAACTTTGATATTATCGATATGAATATTTAAACTCTCAGGTAATATGTAATAAAAAACAAATAATAAAACAAGTAATGGAATAATTCTAAAAATCTCCAAGTAAAGTTTAAATATAAATTGTAATACTTTAAATCTAGTTGTTCTAGCTATACCAAAAATTGTACCAAGAAATAAACCGATAATTAAAGCAATCAACGATATTTTAGCGGCTAACCAAAGACCGGCTAATAGACGTGTGAGGTTATTACCATCCAACAAAATATCAAGTCCCGTATGCACCATGACGTACCCTCCTTTCCACAAAACTAATCAGTAAGCTTAATGGAATTAAAATAATGGCATAGCTTAAAACAAGCATTAATAAATACTCTTTTGTCAAATAATACATACCAATTAAATCACGAGTGACATTCGTTAAGTCCATAATTGCAATTGCTGAAAAAATTGACGTTTCCTTAAGTAAGAATAGGCAATTAGCGCCAACAGCAGGCACACTATTAACAAAGCCTTGTGGAAAGACAATGTAACGTGCCAATTGGAAAGTTGATAGACCAATCGCCTTACCACTTTCAATTTGAATCTTTGATACAGAATCTAGCCCACCACGAAAAGCTTCACTCATATAGCCACCTCCGAGAAAAGCTAACCCAATAATACCGACCGTTTCTTTATGCAATGAAATACCAATTCTAGGGAGACCATAATATAAAAAGAACAACTGAATTAGTAAGGGTGTATTTCTAGATAACTCTGTATAGGTTGCCGCAATACGTTTTAACAATGGTATTTTAAAGTAGATGACAAAGCTAGTTAATATACCGATGATTAAAGCCAATGCCATTCCAATGAGAGCAAGCTTAAGCGTTAAGCCCATTGCATGTAGATACTCTGGCAAGGCTTCTTCCATCATCTGAATATCCAAATTCTCACCCCTTTTCGGTTTTAAAAAAATATAACAACCATTAGTATAATGATTGTTAGTTTTTTTTTACAATATAATATCTATATAACGTGATAGCTAAAATCTATCACGTTATAATAAATTTTTGTCATTGCCAAGTTTTGAAGTAACACAATCAACTAGATTTATAATTCAGTCATTGATAAGAGGTAATTATAAATCAGAATACTTTTGGCGTGAATCCTTACTTTTATTAATTGGATACTTTAACGCATTCTTGACAATTTTTTCTGAAATAATTTGATCAATA
This sequence comes from Streptococcaceae bacterium, assembly GCA_022484805.1. Lineage (GTDB taxonomy): Bacteria > Bacillota > Bacilli > Lactobacillales > Streptococcaceae > MMGLQ5-1. The sequence continues at coordinate 47,368 of JAKVKP010000005.1, read as the reverse complement.
TCCAATTGCAAATTATCTGCAAGCATATAGGCATATATTAAAACATCGGCCAGCTCCTCTTTAATATGATCTAATGCTTGATTGCCTTCTTCGGCTGTTTTCCACTGATATATTTCTAAAAGCTCCGCAGCTTCTAAGCTAATTGAAAGCGCTAGATCTTTTTCATTATGAAACTGACGCCAGTTACGATCATCTCTAAATTGATTAATTTTTTGAATTGACTGATTATTTGGATTAACCATCATTTGCACTCTCTCTTCCATTTCCTAATTCACTTATTTCAATAAATCTAGTATAACGTAAACTGGAAATTAGTGGTGCTAAAAAAACACTCTAACAATTATGAAAGAGTGTTTATCACATCATGATTAATTTTCATATTTTGTAAAAATTGCTAGTAGTAAGTAGGTTCTCAAGAAGAGATTAAAGCTAAGTCCAATAAAAACACTAATGAATAAACTAAAAACAAACAAATAAGAAGAAAGAAACATTAATAATATTGGGCCAAACATAATAACAAGCGAAATAATACTCAATAACGGGTGTGAAAAACTTATTTTCACTATATTAATCAATGCTTTTTTTAATGTGTCATTAAAACGTGATAAGTAAAAGAATAAAAATTGCCAAATATTTGCGATTAAAATAGTCGCAATCAGTGCGCCAACCGCAAACCAATTTCCGAGCTGTTTAAATTGAATGAAATAAACCCAGTCCACCGCAAGAATGTAAATAACCACTACGAGAATCAGCCAAGCAATTGTACTCTGCTTGAAATTTTTCTTAAATGACTGCCAGTAGATAGAAATAATTTTAGTTTCTCCCTCACGAATCATTTTAGAGAGCACTGTAAAACTTGCCGTCTGGACAGCACCAATTGTAACAATTGGTAGACTTGAAATCAGAATTAATAAATTTAAGACCATTAAACCCCAGATTTTGCTTAAGACTCGATAAAATAAACCATCTACTCGGAAAAAATCCTGCATTTAAATCTACTCCTTTACTGCACCAACAACAATTCCTTGTACAAAATATTTTTGTAAAAATGGATAGATAACTAATAATGGAACAATCGCAATCACAATTTTAGCAGCATTCAAATTACGGTCAGATACTGCGAGCAAGCTTGTTAATTGATCAGACGACAGGTTGGCAGAATTTCGAATTGTTTCGGCAATATTAATTGATAATGATTGAATATAAGTCATCAAAGGATAGTTCTCTTTACTTGTCATATAAATTAAACCACCCATGAAGTCATTCCAGCTACCAACAATACTGAACAGTGATACCGTTGCTAAAGATGGCATTGACATTGGAATATATATTTTCCATAACACATCCCAAGGATTGGCACCATCTAATAAAGCAGATTCTTCTAAGGATTTTGGTATACCTCGGAAAAAATTCATTACTAGGATAACACTACCAATCGGCACGGCTCCTGGCAAGATTAATGACCAAATTGAATTTAAGAGCCCTAAATTTCGAACAACTAAATATGTTGGAATCATACCTCCAGAAAATAGCATTGCAAAAATCATCAAATTCATAAATATTTTACGTGATCGAAAAACTCTCTGCGATTTCCCTAAAGGATATGCCATCGTCACGATTAAAACTAAATTTAGAATTAATGCAGCAAACACTCGAAATACTGAAATACCAAAAGAACGCCAAAATTGCTGATCATCTAATATTCTACTATATGCCGCTAAAGTAAAGTCAACAGGTAATAGACCAACTTTATTCGCTGCGACAGACTGTGCACTACTCATTGAAAGTGCTAGGACATTTAACATCGGAATCAAACACGATAGCGACAATAAAATGACAATTGTATAAATAATAAATTGGCGAAGTCCAAACTTCTCCTTCATAGCATTTCCTCCCTTGAAATTGTCTAAAACATAATGCGATTAGTTTTCTTTTCTGCAATCCGATTAGATACGACAATCAATACCAGACCAATAATAGATTTAATTAAACCAACCGCTGTTCCTAGACTGTAATCTCGACCGATTAGACCAATTCGGTAAACGTAAGTATCAAGAATATCACCACTTTGATATACTGGCGGTGAGTATAAATTATAAACCTGATCAAAGCCTGCATTTAGGATATTTGGCAATGCCAAAATTGTCATTAAAATAATAAATGGCATCATGCCAGGCAATGTCACATGACGTACGCGCTGAGACCAGCTGGCACCGTCCATCGTTGCCGCTTCATATAATCCTGGATCAATTGAGGTAATCGCTGCTAAAAAGACAATTGAATTATAACCAAATTCTTTCCAAACATCTGACCAAATTAATAGATGTGGAAAGACTTTATTGCTGCCTAGAAAATTAATACTATCAATACCAATACTATTTAAAATTTGATTAACGGTACCATCCAAATTGAAAAGATTCACCACAACCGAAGCTAAAATTACCCACGATAGAAAATGTGGTAAGTAAACAATCGTTTGCATGGATTTTTTCATCCATTTAACCCGAATTTCGTTCAATAAGATGGCAAAAGCAATCGGAATAACCGTATTAAAAACAATTTTAAAAACGGCAATAAATACTGTATTATAAGTTACTTGCCAAACATCAGGTAGGTTAATTAAATATTTAAAATTTTCAAGCCCGACAAATTCTGAGCCCGTAACACCTTTCGCTGGGACATACTTTTGAAATGCCATAAGCAGACCGAACATTGGGCCGTATGAAAAAACGATTAAGAAAAGAATACCTGGTAAGACCATGCCAATAAAAAAAAGTTGATCTTTACTAAGCCATGGTTTCTTTTTAATCTTTGCTGATTGTTCCATTTCATATCCTCCATTTGTGACAGTTTTCATTGATAAAAGAGACGAAGGCTAAGACACAAGCCTCCTTCCCGATTACATATCTCTGATTTCAAACTGGATTGTCAAACGCTTTAAAAATTCTCAAATGCTTTACTTAATTGATTTCAACATTAAAGCACGTATTTTTTTCAATAAACGTTTTTATCCATTACTCTTAGCACAAAATTAATCTTCTTGCTTTTCAAGTGCTTTTTGCATTTCTTCAATAATAGCAGTGCCGCCTTGCTTATTCCAAGTCTTAGCGTACTGGTCAAATTTGTCTATTGATTCTTCGCCAGTAATAAATTTAATAAAGGTTTCTTCTTCCAATTTAGCAATTTGAGCACCGTTTCTTTCAGTCGCATCAATCTTATCCAAAATAACTGGTGGTTTAATTTCATTAAAGATACCCGCTTCACGAACACCATTCATCACATTATTAACCGCTAATAAACGAGAAGCATAAACCGCCCAATCTGTAGGATCAGAGCCTGTTGGATTATCTAAATAAGCTTTAATTTTAAGCGCATTATTTTTAACAGTGAAATTAGTAATATCATCAATACTTGTTTTACCTTCTGCTGCTTGAGAGGCTTGAACTGCATCATCAATTTCACTTAGATTTTTAAATAATTCAATGTTAACTGGTCGTACTGATCCATCAACAGCTGACTGTGCATAGCTATAAATCTCAGGAAATTCTGTTGCCATATCTTTTGAATTTGGTACTTCGTCAAAAATCAAATTAATAATCTTAATCAATGCTTCTGGATTTTCAAAGCCTTTACGAATTACAATGAACGAACCAGTGCTTGGTTTTGAGATACCATTTACCTTGCCATCACCATTTTCATTTTCTAAAGCAAATGGTGTGAATAGTGCATTTGGATTAGCTGTTTTAGCTTGAACTAGAGACCAGTCAGATAAATGCCAAGGTCCAGGTACAATTCCCAACTCTCCATTGACCATCATTGCTGTAATGTCATCAAAAGTTCTTGTCCCGAACTGAGGATCAAGTAAACCTTGATCATACCAAGATTTTAAATAAGAAAGTGTATCTTTCATCTCTTCTGTATTCGAACCATAATATAGCTTACCATCAGAATCTTCTAAATATTGTTTTGGAAAGGCACCAAATGCATTCGCAATTGCTGTCGCCGTAAATCCTGAGCCACCATGGTCACCTGAAGTTAAATATGGTAAGAATGCTGCACCGACAGCTTTACCGGTATTATCTGGATCATTTTCTTTAAATGCTTTAGCGGTACTTTGTAACTCATCAAGTGTGATCGCATTATTGCCATCTTGATCCAATTTGATGTTCAACTTATCTAACCAATCTTGTCTAATCCAAACCATATTTGGACCAAAATCATTGGCAGTTCCAGGAATCGCCATCAGCTTGCCATCAAAGGTTGCTGCATCCAACTGCATATCATCAAAGGAATCATAAATCGACTTGATATTGTCACTTGCATATTTTTCATAAACATCACTTAAATCAGCAACTAAATCATTATCCACAAGTTCTTCTAATTCATCACGACTAACTGCCATCATATCTGGAATGTCACCTGAAGCAATGGCTAGAGATACTTGACGTGTATAGTCATCACCTGTCGCTTCAAATGAGCTCTGAATGTCAATCCCGAGTTTTTCTTTAATTAAACGGCGATAGGCATTATTATCATAAGTATCACCTTCCGGTAATTTTGAATTGGGCTGTGTCTGTTGACCAATTTTCATAATGATATTGCCATCAGAATCCTTTGGTGCCGATTCAGTCTTACTACCACCCTTACACCCTGAAAGTACAACAGGTGCAATTAATAAAACAGTTGCCATTACAATTAATCTTTTTTTCCAAACCTTTTTCATTTAATAATCCTTTCTTAGTTAAACGTTTACGTTAATAACAAAAAAATTTATCCCTCACATTAACGATTCAAGATAGAACGATTATTTCCCGTTTAATCATTCATAATCTATTTACTAACTTATCGTTTGATTAACAAACAGCAGAAGATTGTACTTACAGCAAACACTACTACTGAATCATACAAGCTTCACGACTAAAACAAAATAATCTAACTGAATTGCTATAAATAATAATAAAACTTAAATAATGAATAATTTATATTATTGCATTTACTGAATTTCTCTCAATTAATTGGAAAGGAATAATTTGAGAGTCAATATTTTTTCCGGTTGCAATTGAAGCCAACAGGCTCTCACAGCCAATACTTCCCATATCATAAAAAGGCTGAGCAATCGTTGTAAGTGGCGGAATAGACATTTGGGATACAGTGGAGTTATCATAACCCACTACTGAAATGTCATTTGGTACATTCAATCCACTTGTATAGCAAACGGACAAAACGCCTAAAGCAGTTTCATCACTTACACAAAAGACTGCCGTAATTGCTTGCTTTTGAGCAATCAGCTCGGACATTGCTGCTTTCCCAGACTCAAAGCTAAAATCTCCTTGTTTAATTAAATCTAGATTAAGTTGAATCTGATGATCCTCCAAGGCATTTAAATAGCCCTGAATTCGCGGTTTACCAGCAATTGGATCCTCCGCATTTACGCCGGCCAAGCCAATTTTAGTATGTCCTTTGCCAATTAAATACTCTACGGCTGCATAGGATGCAGAGTAATCATCAACTTTAATAAAAGGAATTTCTGTATTCTCTGCTTTGGTTGAAAGCAATAATAATGGAATATCCAATGAATCAATTGTATTGATATCCTGTGCAGAAAGATTAAGTGAAAAAATAATTAATCCATCAACTCGACGTTCTGCCATTAAGTTTAAACTTTCCTGCAATCGCTTACCTTCGATTCCAGCATGCGTTAAAATAACGCTATAACCACTATCGTAAGCTTTATCCTCAATTCCATTAACAATATTACCGTAAAATGAGGTTGCCACGTCTGGCATAATAACTCCAATCGTTTTTGTTGTGTTTTTAACTAAACTGATTGCGTTTTCATTTTTACGATAGCCAAGCTCCTTAGCAATTTTTAAAACTTTTAATTCAACCTCTTTACTATAGCCACCTAAATGATTAATAACTCTTGATACGGTAGCCGTTGAAACTCCTGATGCCCTTGCGATATCTTTAATTGTGGCCACCATTTTGAGACACCTCCTCTAAATTCACCATTTAGTTAAACGTTTACGTAAAGAATATAATATATTTCGAAAGTAAAGTCAACCATTTTTTGAAAGCCTTTTCATATTTGTTGATAAAATATTTAATAAAAATCCGGAAGTACTTTAACCCATTAATTATCAATGTATCTCATCTAAAATATAACCAAGTTATTAAATCGTCAATTCTAATCCGTTTTTAAAGCGATATAAAGCTCTGCCTTTACCCATCATCTAATATTAAAGCAGCACCTTTTTAATTAAAGTGCTGCTAGGTTACTTATTGAAATTATTTTTTATTTTTCTTTAATGCCTTTAACAGTAGCTCAAATTGCCCTTTAAAGGACATCACCTGTTTAAAAATATCTTCCCCGTCATTCAACATTTTAACTGTCACCCAGCCAAGAGCTTCGGTTATAGTAACAGCGACAGTAGCGTTGACGGCTGCACCACTAACCGTCCCAATACCCGGTACAAATTTCAAAACATTGCCAACAGCGCTTCTGCCCAAACCGACGACAACTAATTCTTTGGATAGACTTTTCCCCAGACTTTCAGACCAAGATTGCCCAAACAATTTATGAAGATGAGACATCATGGTTAACTGAACAGGTACTAATAAAAAGGCATCCGAAAACGGAATCGGAGAACAACCAATAATAGCAGCTGTTAATGAAGCAGCATGAATCGTCTGATGACATTTTTTTCGAATATTTTCATCCACGCCAACTAAATATTCTTCAAACACACTGTCAAATTGCGTTCTACTTTTGTCAAGAATTTTTTCGGCTTGGCGTTTACTTTGGTCGTATGTCCTAAGAATAATTTTTGAGGTTTTCTCGGGCATTTTAGTAATCACTTCTTCAAAAAAATGATTAAATTCTTTCGTTGAATCATTTTTTTCATTAATGGGAACTAATTTTGATTTTTCAATCTGCATATCATCATTAATTTTATTGTGATGCTTACGAAATATTTTCTTCATAGTAACCCTCCCTCATTGAAATTACATTATTTAAAATAATTATATAATAAATTATTCACCAACTAATACAAAATAGCGCTTATTAATTAAGACTATTTATTTAATTAATTTTATTATATTGAGTAATTACACGTCGTAATTGCTTCATTTCAGCTTCTAAATTTTCCCCTTCACTAACGTGCATTAATGAATGATCTGCTTGAGCCTCTAATAATATTTGGCTTAATTTTTGTAAGGCCGAACGAGCTGAATTAATTTGAATTAACACCTCATCATAAGGCTTCTCCTCATTAAGCATCTTCTTAATTCCTGAAACCTGCCCCTCAATTCGATTGAGGCGATTAATTAAATTTTTTGTTTGATGTTCTTCTAAATGAGACACATCGCACCTCCTTTTCAAATTGCCTATATCACCAATTATACTGTAACATCTTCTAAAATTCGAACAATTGACAGTGCCATAAACATTTGTTAGCATCAATATAGGGGGTGGGGGTATATCGGGAATATAACTTACCTAACTATTACTATCTATTGGAAGTGTCCTATAAATGAAAAAACTTAAAAATAATAAAATTATCAAGCTTGCCATCCCAGCCACAATCGAGAATATTTTACAGACCCTAGTTGGTTTTATCGATGCTTTGATGATTGCAAAAATTGGTTTAATAGCAGTGACTGCAGTGGGTGTGGCAAATACAATTCTAAATGTCTATTTAGCCATTTTTATTGCAATAGGCATTGGTGGAGGTGCATTAATCGCTCAAAGACTTGGTGCCAAAAATGAGCAATCAGCAAGTGAGCTCACTAATCAGACTGTTCTGATTACCATCATCTTTGGACTACTATTTGGCATCATATCCATTTGCTTTGGTGAATTACTGCTAAAAATGATGGGAGCTTCCAATGAAATTTTATCGGAAGCAATGATTTTTTTCTACATTGTTGGGGGCACAGCAGTTTTCATTGCGCTGATGACTGTTTTTGGCAGTATTTTAAGAGCAAATGAAGATACCAAAACGCCAATGCAAATCAGTATCATCGTTAACTTGATTAATATTATAATTGATTACCTACTAATTTTCGGAGTAGGACCAATTCCACCGCTTGGTGTCATTGGTACAGCGATTGGTACAGTAATTTCAAGAATAATTGGGAGCTATTTATTATTTCATAGAATTCAACAATCAAAAAGCCCAATTCGATTTAAAATTTTATTTGCTAAAACAAATTATCAACCTCTGATAAGATTAATTATACCTGCAACACTTGAAAGATTAGTCATGCGTTTCGGACAAGTCATCTATTTTGGACTGATTGTTAGCCTCAGTGCTAAAACCTTTGCATCACATTCGATTGCGGGTAATATTGAGTCATTCACTTATATGCCCGCCTATGGCCTTGCTGCTGCTGCCAGCACAATTGTTGGAAATCAAATTGGCGCAAATAAAATGCTAGAAGCCAAACAGAATGCCAATTCAGCTGTTAAATTTGGGGTGATTACTATGTCTTTTTTAGGAATCATTTTATTTTTAGGCGCGCCTTACTTTGCACTACTTTTTACTAATGATGCTGAAGCAATTCAGCAAATTGTCATTGCACTAAGAATTGATGCTTTTATCCAACCAGCTTTGGCCATCAGCTTGATTACAACTGGCACACTCCAAGGAATGGGGGATACAAAAACGCCACTAATCAGTACAATCGTTGGTATGTGGGGAATCCGAATTATTGGTGTACTTGTTTTAGCTATTTTTTTCAAAATGGGAATTGCAGGAATTTGGCTAGCTATCGGAATTGATTTGTATGCCCGTTCAATCTTTTTGAATCGGCGTCTTCAAAAGAATATGAATAAAAATGTTAAATCACAAAGCTAAAAAAAGGGCTGGCTATAGAAAATGGTCAGTCCTTTGTTGATAAAATATATGATACTTCAAAGAATAATGACTATGGTTGAAAACCAGTTTTATCTGCAGCCGTAATTTCACGTATTATCTTACAAGGCACACCTGCAGCAATAACGTTAGCTGGAATATCTTTATTTACAACACTTCCAGAGCCTATAATTGAATTATCACCGATGATAACGCCTTGATTAATATGAACACCTGCGCCAACCCAAACACGATTACCAATATGAACACTTTTGGCATAGCAGCCACCAGCTGCTCGCTCCTCAGCATCAATCGCATGATTTGAAGTATAAATTCCTACTCGAGGTCCAAACAGCACATCGTCACCAATTTCAATTCCACCACCATCTAACATCACGCAATCAAAATTTGCATAAAAGTTTTTGCCTAACGCAATATTAAAGCCAAACTCACAGCGAAAATTAGGCTCAAAGTAGGCGCCCTTGCCCACAGACTGCAATAACGTTTTTAAAATTGCTTCTCTAATTTCAGGCGGTTCCCCGAAGCTGGCATTGTACTGATTGGTAAGCAGCACCGTTTTCGCCCTTGCTTCAATTAATTCATCCGATAAATCGTTATACATTGCACCACTTAATATTTGTTGTCTTTGTTCCTCAAAAGTCACAATTCACCCCTATTTTTGTTATTTTAATTTATTTTAGCATAAATCAAGTATCAAAAATAATAACGCCAATTATTACGATAAATCGGCTCAATGACAGATTAGACTAATTTGAATAAAAAAATCAATCTGGGTATCTGATATCCACCTTCAGACGATTCCCTTTTTTATATTGCTCAAACTTGTTTTGAATGCTGCAGGTTTAGAAATACTTATAAAGTATACTTGGTGTCATGCGAATTGCCCAATCTTTCTGAGAAAGATTGGAGGATTTGCAAATATCAGGTCGATTTCATTGCAGGACGAGATGTCTTTTTATCATTTTAAGACAAATAGAATTGCACAGAAATATTTATCAGTCCAATTTATTATAGAACCAATAAAGCCTACTCCATAATAATAAGTAAATCTACAATGAAAAATAATAGAGCTAGTCAATTCAAAAAATGTCTTACAAGCAAGCCTGCAAGACATTCAAACATTTATGATTCTATTAGCAACACAGAGTTAATTATTTAAATGTATCATCAATCTTTTGATATTCAGCTTCAGAAAGTTGAATCATCAAAGCTTTCGCTAAATCCTTGGCCTGCGCTGCATCTCTCGCTCCTGGAATAACATGAGAAATATTCGGATTCGCCATATACCATGCTAAAACAATATGCGTGATAGTTACTTGATGATTGTTGGCAATCTCTTTAAGTACGTCTAGCCCGTGTATCGCTTTATTGAATGTTTCATCTGTTAACCGACTAAATTTATCGCGATCTGAAATGCCATATCGACCAGTCAATAAACCTGATTCTAATGGAAAATAAGGCACAAAATCAATTTGGTTTTCTTTTAAATATGCCCATTCATTAGCTTCAGCATCACGATGAGCCAAACTATAATAGTCCTCGACAATATCTACATAGCCATCTTGATTAGCTTCTTTTATCTCAGCTAGAGAGAAGTTAGAAAGCCCAATTGCTCTGATTTTACCAGCTTTTTTTATTTCCTGTAATGCAGCAACAGCTACTCTTTTATCTGTTTTTTGATCTGGAAAATGAATATAAAAAATATCTAAATAATCTGTCTTTAAACGTTTCAAAGCCTCATCAACTGACTGAATTAAAAATTCAGGTTGATTGGTTAATTGCAATTCATGCGCAGGATCTTGAGCAGCTTTTGTCGCAATGACTAGCTTTGAACGGTCATAGTCTTGAATCACATCACCAATAATCTCCTCTGACCGCCCCAAGCCGTACACAAACGCTGTATCCAATAAGGTAATACCCGCGTCAATACCTGCTCGAAGTAAATCATAGCCATCTTGGTCTTTCAAATTATCAAAAAGATTATGTCCGCCTACTTTATTTGTACCTAAACCAAGCTTTGAATGCTTAAAATTAAGTGCCATAAGATTCTTCCCTCTTTCATTGTGACTAAAAATATATTTTTGGTATTTAATAACACTGATTGCTTTAATTGAATTCAAAATACAAATCGTTATTAATCAACAAATATATATATTGACAGTTTCTATAAGGAAATCTTAAAACTTTCATCGAATATTTGCAAACAACTAGATTTAATCTTATTTTATTGGGTTATCTTAAACATCTGTGGCATTTCTCACGCCCACTTGATAAAGCTCTAGCTGTTCAAACATTGACTTAACACTAATCGGTGTTTGCCCAGTCAATAATTCAAAATCCTGCGTAAAGTTATTCATTTTGCCTTCACGGATTGCCTGACCAAATGTCACCATACCCTCACTTGAGTATGGGGCTGGAGAATCTTTTTGAAATTCACCATCCGTTGTTCTTGGCACACCCATTGCATCAAAGGCAGCATAGGTTTCTTCATCACTAACCACTTCATAACGTACATTTTTTCCCGTAGCCTGATTTCCGATTTCGACAAAGTGAGCGAGCGTCATTAATTCAGCGCCATTAACATTAAATATTCTTTTTTCCTCAATCGGTCTCATTAAGGCATAGGCGGCGGCTATTGCACAGTCCTTGCGTGAAATATAGGCCATTTCACCAGCTCCTTGATTAGAAACCTGAACGCCATTCGTTTCCGAGGCATTGATATAACTAGTAATCATCGCTTCGGCGTACTGAGAATTTCTCATAAAATCGTAATACAAATTGGTTTGATTGGCCAGATAATCTTCTGTATAGGCATGATCAATTTTTTCAATACTTGGATTTTCAGGATCCGAAGCATTAACGAGTGAGGTATAGACGATTTTTTGAACGCCTGCATTAATAGCAGCATCAATCGCATTACGGTGCGCTTGTTGACGTTTTTTCCCAACAAACGGTGCTGAAATCAACAACATTACATCACCATCTTTAAACGCTTCAGTTAGCTCTTCCTGATGATTAAAATTAGCCACTCTTAAAATGGCACCTGATTCTTTAAACTGATTCAAACCTGTTTCGCTTGGCGCAGTAAAGATTAAATCCTCAGCATTAAGCTTTGTTAATAATTCATTTGCGACGATTGAACCAAAATTACCATCGACACCATTTACAATAATTTTCATAGTTACCTCCTGTTTTGTATATTAATTCACAATTGTTTTAATAAATACAGTATAAAGGTGATTATCTAATTATAAAAGCACTGAATTGAAATCAAGATTGTAAGAAAATCTAACAATGTTAATCGCCTTAAATAAAAAAACTAAGTAAAGCTTTAAATTAAAAGGCTTACTTAGCTTATAAATTAATAATTAAGAGGATTCAACCGTATGACGAGCACCAAGTAAAAAATCATTCAAATGTTCAAACATAAATTGAATACTCAAAGGCTGACGGCCTGTCAATTTTGGAAAATCATTCACTGCAACATCAAGATAACCTTCTCGAACAGCTGTACCAAAGGTTACCATGCCTTCTGAAGTAGCTTGAATTGGACTCTTAGAAAAATCACCATCTGTGTCTCTAGGCACACCAATGCGATCAAAATAAGCATACAGCTCTTCATCTGTTTGTCGATGATATTGTATTTGATTATCCGTTACTTGATTACCAATAGATAAGAATTTCTCATAGGAAACGAGCTCTGCGCCATTTATATTTAAAACTTGACGGTGAAGTAAGTCATTGGCTAATGCACAGGCCGCCGCAAAGGCCGCATCCTTTCTAGAAATATAGGCAACACGACCTTCTCCAGCGTTTTTAGTAATTACATTTTGATGATTATTAACAGTTAATAAATACTCAGAGGTAAATGCTTCGGCAAAAAGTGAATTTCTTAAAATTAAATAATCTAATTCTGTATTTTGAATAATGGCTTCTGTGAAGGCATGATCAATATTTTCAATGCTCGGATTTAATGGATTAGCAGCTGAAAGAACTGATGTATAAACAATTTGCTTTACATTAGCCTTAACACAGGCTTCAACAGCATTTTGATGAGCTAGACGTCGCTTCTCCCCTACAAAAGGCATTGAAATTAATAAAACCTTATCAGCATTTTCAAAAACTGGAATTAATTTCGAAATATCACTATAATCAGCAACAGCCGTTTGGATACCAAGTGATTGATATTTTTTTAAAGACGCCATATCTGGCGCTGTAAATAACAATATTTCTTTCGGTACAAGCTGTTGGATACCTTCGGCAACAACACTACCAAAGTTACCATTTACACCGTTGACTACAATTTTTTTCATTAGTACCTCCCCATCCAAATTGCACAAAGTAATCGACTCATTAATATATTGTTAAATAAGTAACAAATGATTCTAGCAAAATTATAGCCCGAAGCTAGAGGAAATGAAAGCATTAATCGCTTATCAACACTGTTAGAAAAAATTACAAAGTATTCGAATCATCATTAAAATAGTTAATTACTTGTTGAACAAAAGACTGGATGAGTGGCGTTGTATTTGCTGCATATGCTACACAGTAGGATGAATGATGATGTGTTTCCTTCAAATCAATCATAACTAAGTCATCTTGATTTTTTACCACTTCTTTTGAAATCACTGCAACACCTTTTTGCACTCGAACGGCGGTTAATAATTCATCAATACTATCATAGGTTGCTTGAATCGATGGTGTAACACCATCTAACTCAAAGGATTTAATTAAATTTTGATAATAGTACTCACCTGTTGTCTTTGAAAAAATAACGAGCGGTAGGTTTTTAAGCTGTTTACCAGTCAGTTTTTTTTGCTTGGCAATTGGATGCTTTCTTGCACAAATTACCACCATCTCTAGTGGTTTTAATGGCACAATTTTAATCATCGGATCTTTAAAATCATCCTCAATGCCAAATGCAATATCAAGGCTACCATCTAGCAATCCTTCACGCATCATTTTAAAGGTGCCATGCTTAAGCTCGAATTCTAAATCAGAATAGCTTGCTTGGTAAGATTCTAGTAACGCTGGTAATAAATTGCGCTCTACAGGGCCTGTTGGCCCAATTCTAAGCGTTTTGGCTGCTGCGTGAGCCATTTCTATTGCTTGATAATAATCATGAATAATTTGCCGAGCTTTTTGATAAAATATTTGTCCACTTGGCGTTAAAACTGGTTTATATTTCGTACGATTAAATAAGTTAAGCTTCGTTTCATTTTCAAGGGCAGTGATTTGCTGATTAACTGCTGAAGCAGAGATATATAGATGCTGTGCCGCATTAGAAAAGCTACCATACTCAACCGTTGCCACAAAATATTCTAATTTTCGAATGCCCACTGCTTGTCCTCCTTTATCATGCTCTCATAAATATGTTCATTATATCACAATATTTATGCTTAATTTATATTTCAAGAAAACTAGCACCAATTTTTCATAATATTTAATTAAAATTAAACTATTATTAATAATGACTTTGGCTAATCGTAATCGATCAACTGTTTAGCTAGCCTAACATTCTATCAAGAGCCTTTAGACTACTCTTAGCTATCTCTGAGTTAACTTTAATAACCTGTCTCTCACTGCCTATCTCAATTTCATCCATCGTCCATAATAGATGTGCTAAATGAATTCGATTCATCGTTAAACACGAAAAGGCACTTGGATTAAGTGATACAATTTGATGCTCTGGTAATTTATTAATCAAGCGATTGACTAAATTATTATCTGTTCCAATTGCCCATTTCGAGCCTTTTGGCGATTGTGAAATAACATCAATAATTTTTTTGGTTGAACCATAATCATCGGCAGCTAATACTACTTCCAATGGACACTCAGGATGAACAATTACTCTTAAATCGGGTATTAATTGGCGTAACGCTTTAATCTGATTAGTAGTGTATTGCTGATGAACACAGCATCTACCCTGCCATAAAATAACCTTTATTTCAGATTGTTTTTCACTCATGATTAATTGCTCACGCTTTGGCTGCCAAACTGCCATTTCGTCTAATTTAACCCCTAAATGATAAGCTGTATTACGACCAAGATGCTGATCAGGTAAAAATAAAACAGTTTTATTATCACTCAAAGCTCGTTTTAATATTTTTTCAGCGTTGCCTGAGGTTACAATTACACCTTGATGATCACCAATAAATGCTTTAACCGCTGCACTTGAATTAATATAAGTAATTGGCATAATATTGCCGACTATTTTATCAGATAGCCTAGACCATGCAATTTCTAATTGTTTTAGTGTCGCCATATCCGCCATCGAACAGCCTGCCATTGCATCTGGTAAATAAACCTTTTGATGATTATTAGATAACATATCAGCAGTCTCTGCCATAAAATGCACGCCACAAAAAATAATATGCTCTGCCGTTTGATTCGCCTTAGCAATCTTCGCCAATTCCAAAGAATCACCAACTGAATCAGCTAAATTAACGATTTCATCTTTTTGGTAATGGTGTGCTAGAATTAATAATTTTTCCTTATAAAATAGCTTCCTTTTCTTAATCGCTTCAATGATATCAGCTTGTGACATCTTAAGATACCTTTGAGGTAAAATATGATCTTTTTTGATTGCCAGCATTATAATTCCCCTTTATTCTTTACTATTAAAGCTAATATCAAAAGCCTTAACTGAATGGGTTAAAGCCCCAATTGAAATGTAATCCACACCAGTATGCCGATATCTTTCCAAATGCTCCAAGGTAATCCCCCCAGAAACTTCGGTAATAATTGATGATGGTACCTGCTTTACCCACAGCTTGACTTCTTCAGGACTCCGATTGTCAAACATAATAATATCTACCTCTGCTTTTAGAGCCTCAATTAATTGTGCTTTAGTTTCAACTTCGACCTCAACCTTAATTGTATGTCCTAGCTTATTTCTAGCCTGTGCAACTGCCGCTTCAATACCTCCAGCAAATGCAATATGATTATCTTTTAACATCACACCGTCGTATAGGCCCATTCGATGATTGTACCCACCACCAATTCGAACTGCGAGTTTGTCAAAAAATCGTAATCCAGGTGCTGTTTTTCTAGTGTCACAAATTCTAATTAAAGGATCATCTAGCAATTTAATCGCCTCAGAGGTCTGAGTTGCAATGCCACTCATCCTTTGCATCAAATTTAAGATAACTCTTTCACCTGTCAAAAGTGCATGTATAGGTCCAGTAGCTTCACCAATAATATCACCTGCTTTTACAAAATCACCGTCTTTATAGAATGGTCTAAAGCTCACTTTGTGATTTAATAATTGGTAAACCTGATCTGGCACCGCAAGTCCTGCAATAACACCATCATCCTTAGCCATAAAATAGCCTCTTGATTCACTTTCATTATTAAAAATTAATTCAGTTGATAAATCACCTGTACCAATATCCTCAATTAAAAAAGATTCAATTTGCTTACTTGCAACTAAATTCATTATTTTCCTCCAAAATTATATAATGTGCACCTAAACTCTCTTTTCTGGCTAATGCCGCCCGTGCAATTAAATCTGCTACAAGACACAAATTGGCAAGCTCAATTTTTTTTGAACAGCTTTCATCAATCGGTATGGATTGAAACTGAAAACCTGATAGCCATTCTACCAAGACATCAATTTCTGGCTTTCGTCGCACAATCCCTAAAGTCGAGGAAACACGAGCTATTAGCTCCTGTCGATTAGGTAATATTAATTGGTTCGGTGTTCTCGTCATGATGCTTGTTGATTTATTGATGCTCGCTTGCTTTTCATCTTGTAAAATACTGTTTGCTGCGGCCTTACCAAAGGCAAGAATTTCTAATAATGAATTACTAGCTAATCGATTCGCACCATGCGCACCAGTACATGCTACTTCACCAACAGCGTATAGATTGTTTATTGAGGTCCGCCCGTTTAAATCTGTTTCAATTCCCCCCATCATAAAATGCATACCTGGACGAATCGGAATTTTTGAATCCTTGCGATAGGGTACATCCCACTTATCTAAATAATTTGAAATAAATGGAAATTTTAATTGAAAATTTTCAACTGATGAAATATCCAAAAAAACTTTCCTACCCTGTTTAAGCGCCTCAAAAACCAAACGACTCACAATATCTCGAGGTGCTAAATCTCCTAATGGATGCTGCCCCTTCATAATTTGATTCCCACTCTCATCGATTAATTTGGCACCGGCACCTCGAACAGCCTCTGAAATTAAAATGGGTTGAACATCGTCAATTGACAATAAGCTAGGATGGAATTGTAAAAAAGCCATATCTGATAGCTTTCCTCCAATGCGTGCCATCATCGCAATGCCATCACCTGTTATTGTCTGATGATTAGTTGTAAAGTCAAAAAGCTGCCCAATACCACCACTAGCTATAATAAAATAATCGCCCTGTATTATTTTAACTTCTTGATTTCGATCAAAATATCGAACACCTGTCACACAATTGTTTTCTATCACCCAATCATATGCCTGAGCAAATTCTATCCATTCCACTGAATTTTTAATCAAACCTTGTACAAAGCCTGTCAGTTTTTTACCAGTGCAGTCACCCCCTGCATGAATGATTCTTGGAAATGAATGTGCTCCTTCTAAACCAAATTCAAGATTGCCTGACTCATCACAATCAAATTGCATCCCCTGTGCCATCAATTCCTTAATGACCTCTGGTCCCTCTTTAACCAAATATTCAACCGAAAGACGATTATTATGATTAACACCTGCACTCAAGGTGTCGTTAATATGCGAATTAAAATTATCCTTAGAATCTAATACCGCTGCAACACCACCCTGTGCACGCATTGAATTACTATCTTCTTTGCTCCCTTTAGTAATAATCGTAATTTCCACCTGATTTTTTAGATAATACGCCACCATCGCACCTGCCAGGCCACTACCAATGATTATAATTTTTTTCAAAGCTTGCTCACTTCCTTCTTTAAAAAGGCAAAACATACTTTTATTATTTATGCAATAGCAGATGTTATTTTTTTGTTGATAAGCAATAATCAAAGTATTTAATTTAAAATTAAAGTAATGTATAGTAAATTCATTAAAAAAAGTAAAAGAATAATAAAATCAAGAAGGGAAAAATATGGGGTTGTTTAAAAAAGCAAAGAATATTAACTGGATAGAAATTAATGCAAAAATTATTGATTGTCAATTTTCAACTCATAATTGGGGAACAGAGGTCTCTCACGCTAAAGGCGAGGCACAAAATAGAATCAAATTAAAAGTAGAATTTCAGTCCACTAAACACGAAATTATCATCGCCCAAAAAAGCTTCTGGATCAATGCAAGTAATACTATTTATTTTCAAAAAGAGGCATACGTTTCAATTCTTTATAATCAAGATTCTCCACAGCAGTTTAAACTAAAATATCCGCTTTAGTTTTAATATATTAATAATCAAAATATTGAAACCAAAATAAGACAAATTTATCAATATCTGAAAATAAAAATTATTTTATTAACGTATAAACTTAATTAATAATCAAAGCGACTAAAGGACATCGTGAATATGTTCACTATATCTCAACAACCCATTCAATTGTTTGAAACGCGAAAAAGTTTGTGAAATGATATACTTAATTTATCAAATAAATGGAGGCGTTTTTATAATGAAAAAATTATCAGATGAAGTCACTTTTCGACACGGAGCTACAATTTCTACAAGAACTGCTCAATCACCAATGCTTACCAACAGTGGTTTAGATGAAAAAGTAACTCAAGATACAATTGATTATTACAATGTTCGTTCACAATCTGCTGGTATGGTAATTGTCGAGTATACAAGTGTCAGCCCTAATGGTGGTCCATCACGTTCTTGGGCACCTAATCGTGAACAATTAGCAATTTATAATGACAGCTTTATTCCTGGCTTTAAAAATATTGCTGAATCTCTAAAAAAAGATGGAAATAAAGCAATTCTTCAATTGGTTCACTCTGGCCGTGAGGCACAGTATCGCATCGTACTTGGTGGACGCGTAGAGGTTCCTTCAAAAATCGATTTTCCATGGATTGATTATCCGATACATGAATTAACCGAGGATGAGGTTTGGGGAATCGTCAAGGACTTTGGTACAGCAACAAAACGAGCTATTGAAAGTGGCTTTGATGGTGTGGAAATTCACGGCGCTAATCATTATTTACATCAAGAATTTTTCTCCGCTTTTTCAAACACTAGAAATGATTACTGGGGTGGCGACCTTAATAAAAGAATGAATTTTGCAATTGAAGTGGCTCGTGAAGTATTTAAGGTTGTTGCAGAACATGCACCAAAAGACTTTATTGTAGGCTATCGAATTAGTCCAGAAGAAATCCATGGAGATAATATTGGCTATAACTGGCAGGAAGCTCAACAACTACTTCAAAAGCTAACTGAGCTTTTTGAATTCGACTATGTGCACCTTTCCACAAATGATTATACAAGTACACCTTCTGATTCTGATAAAAATTATGCACAATTATTAGGAGAAGCCGTACAAAAGCCAACACTTCTTTTAATTGCAGGTGGCATTCATACGGTCGAAAAAATGGAGGACGCACTTAATTATGTCGATATTGTCAGTCTTGGTCGTCCGACTTTAATCGACACTCAAATCGGCTACAAAATTAAAAATGGACAGTCTGATCGTATTTTATTGGAATTTAATGAAGCATCAGTCAATAAATCTCACCTGACACCAGGTTTAATTGAATTACTTGCAAACACAGATTACTTCGATATGCCCGGAATTGAATACCTTAAAACACTTACCAATATTCAATTAGATGATGTCGTCACTCACGATGGCACAAAATAGTAAAAAGAGATGCCTAGCAATTAGGCATCTCTTTTAATTTCCTTTGTAATTTCATCTAGTAAAGCTTTCGCTTGACTGGATAGCATATGATTTGGATTGGTCAACCAACCTAATTTAAAATTGTCATCTATAATATGACCGATATCAATTGGTATTAAATTAGAAAAATCAGTGCTACTCGATAAATTACCTTGCAATGTTCGACCAAAGCAGACAGTGTTTAATCTGTTAATCGATTGCTCCATTGCCCAAGCATCATCTACTCGTAGGATAAGAGACAAGGGACCACATTGAAATTGTAACCTTTCAAAGATTTCATCATGAAATTTATCGTTAAAAATACTAAATCTTTGTTCTTTCAAATCCTCTAAAGTAATTGGTCTTCTCAATGTCGTGAGAGAATTATTCGAAGCGCACAATAGGACTAGCTTACTATCACAAACTGGTGTAAATTCTAAGCTTTTTATCGAGCTATCCTGCGTATTGTTAATTGCGATAAATCCCGCATCAATTTCTTGATTATTAACTCGACGTACGATTGATTCAAACTCGTGACAGCTAATATCAAACTGAACATTGGCAAATTTATTAGAGCCATTTTCAATAAAAACATTTATAAACGGTTTCAGCATCGTATTCATATAATGAATTGCAATTTTTTGATATTTCTGCGGGTTAGCGACAATAGTTGCTGTTGCTTCAAGATTATTTTTATAACGCAAAATAGCAGAGATTGAAGAAAGGAGCTGACGCCCTTCAGAGGTCAACTGTGTACCTGTAGTCGATTTGTCAAATAAATTAACCTCTAATTCACTCTCTAGCTGGCTGATTGCGATACTCAGCCCTGATTTACTAATATGGAGCACATCCGCCGCTTTTTGCATCGAATTATGCTGTGCCAATACTTCAGCATATAATAATTGTTCAAAATTCATCTAATCGTCCCTTAAGCACTTCTTATATTTATAGTTGGATAACAATCAATCGATTTTATCAAAATCCATGGCTAATCTGGTAATTCACCATCATGGGGCGCCCACTGACATTCAATTAAATCAATATTACTAACTGATTTTCAATAGCCTATTTTTGTATTTCTAATCCAATAATGAAAATTGGTAAACTTTAATAAATACATAAATAATAAAACATCTATAATTAAATTATAACTCATCCAGATTATTATATTAACTATAAAACCAATATATTCGCTAGATTTAGATTGGTTAAGCGTCTATTGAAATAAAAAAACATCACAAAATATTTTGTGATGTTTTTTAATATTAAAACTTTACTCAAAAGCCATAGCTATCTTCTTTTTCTTGCCATATATGATGATACGTTTTGGCAAAAAGGAAAATATCTTCTATAAGCCGATCAATTCGAAAAAGGATGTCATCATTAATAATCGCTGATTGAGAAAAATCAACATCCTCAATAAAAACATAATTCGGTAGCATATAGCCTTTCATATAATTTATAATTGGCTTTAATTGAGTTTCGGCCACTAAAAAATGCTTCGGAGAGCCCGCAGTTATCACTACTCCAATAATTTTATTTTGAAAAGCATTTTGTGGTAACAAATCAAAAACATTTTTTAACGGCGCTGGGATTGAGGCTTGGAAAATTGGAGAACCGATAATAATCATATCAGCAGCCATTAGCTCAGTAGTTAAAAATTGGATGTCTCCAGCATAATCCAAATAATTTCGACCATCACTAAAATCAATGTTTAGTGATTTCAAGTCTAATAATTGGACATCTTCATCGGGATATTCATTTTTTATTTTCTGATAGAGAAATTTCATCGCCGTCAGCGTTTTAGTACCGACAATTGAGCCTGAAAGTAATCTTATTTTCATATTAATCACCTATTTCACAGTATATTTTTTAACCTTTGGTAGAATATGTGTTCCGATTAATTCAATATTTTTCATAATTTTATCGAAAGGCACGCCGCCAAAATCCAGCTGTGCTATATATCGCTGATGACCAAATTGTTCATGCTGATAAAGTATTTTTTCGACAATTTGATCTGGTGAGCCAACATTGATAATACTACGTACATCCTGCGCTTGCGCAAATGCCTGCTTTGGAAAACCTTGCCCATTAGTTAGCTTCATACCCTCGTTGATGTGGGGATAATACTCTTTTAGAGCATCTTGGGTAGTTTCACTTGCGTAGAAAAAACCAGCGGTCGAAATTGGTAATGCTTTTGCATCATAGCCCGCTTCTTCTGCGGCTTGACGATAATTATCAATCGTTCTTTTAAATATTTGTGCTGGACCACCCAGATGAGCCATATACATTGGTACTCCTGCACGACCAGCCCTAACAGCACTCCCAGCACCGCCACCAACTGCTCGCCAAATCGGAATTTTTTTATTTAAGGGGCGCGGTAAAATATGTGCGTTATGAAGCGGTGCTCGAAATTCACCTTGCCAATTCACATATTCATTCTGGTTAATTTGTAATAATAATTCAAATTTTTCTTCAAATAATGATTCATAATCAGCTAAATCATAGCCTAATAATTCAAAAAGGCCTACTCTCGAAGCACGACCAGCAACAATTTCAACTCTACCATTAGATAATAAATCAATTGTTGAAAAATTTTCAAAGACGCGTACTGGATCAGAGGTGCTAATAATCGTTGCACCACTTGATATTTTAATTTTGTGAGTGGCTTGAGCAATCATCGCAATGACGACAGCATGTGCTTGAGTTACAAAGTAATCTTGATGACTTTCACCAACAACAAAGGTATCTAATCCTGCTTCTTCAGCAAGCACAGCCATTTCTCTAATTTCCTGTAATCGCTGCTCTGCAGAAATACGTATGCCATTATGTGGATTAGTTAAATGATCACCTAGCGTATAAAGACCAAATTCAATCCCCCTCTTTGAGTCAAAGGCTGGGATTGCGTTTAAATTTTCTTTCATAAAGCACATCCTTTATTAGTTTATATACTTACTAATGGTAAGTTATGTAGTTAGAATATGCAACAATTTAGATTAATCGTTGTGGCAAGTTAAAATTGAACTATAAAAATAACGTAAAAAAGGTGTTACACAAACTTAATTGCGAACACCTGCTTTACTAAGTATTAATCGTTCCAGACATTGTTAAAACTGCCTGACCGCCAATTTTTATCTCAAAGGATTGACCGTTTTTAAGTATCTCGGCAGATAAATAACCTTCTCGATTCATCAAGTTGCCTTGCTTGATTATAAATCTATGATTAACTTTAGGGTCTAAAATATTTTGTTTAATCAAAAAGGCACATAACGCCCCATTCGCAGAACCGGTTACAGGATCCTCTGGAATACCAATTGCTGGCGCAAAATCTCGAGTATAAATTTTATAGTCTGACGGCTTCTCATCAAGAAATGTATATAAATGAGTTGTAATACAACCAATTTTTTTGTTAAATATAGCAAGTTCATCTAAATCTGGCTTTGAAGCATTAATCGCAGCAATTGTTTTTATAGGGATTAATAAATGCCAGTTACCTGAAAATCCCAAGCCAATTGGATAAGTATTATCAATATCCTCTAGCTTAACACCTAAAATTGACGTAAATAAGCTGGGCTTTCAGCAATAAGCTTTGAGTCTGGTACTCCTTGTGTCATTATCACGCTAGATAATAATTCATTTTTTGTTTGCCATTCAATTGGAATAATACCAATATTAGTATTTAATCGTAATTCAGAATACTTTGGATAATATTTTAGTTCAGTTGCGATAATCCAAGCAGCACCAACCGTTGCATGTCCACAAAAATCTACTTCATTAGTCGGTGTGAAATATTTTACATCAAAGTGATGATGTTGATCAATTGCTTGAT
This sequence comes from Streptococcaceae bacterium, assembly GCA_022484805.1. Classification (GTDB taxonomy): domain Bacteria; phylum Bacillota; class Bacilli; order Lactobacillales; family Streptococcaceae; genus MMGLQ5-1. The sequence continues at coordinate 23,850 of JAKVKP010000005.1, read as the reverse complement.
AAAGAAAAGCCGTTTCAGATAAATTTAATTCTTTTGCACTATTTTGCATTTCATCAGTTGTCAAGGATTTTGAACACAGAACTATTCCAGCTGGATTCCCTTTAAAAGCAGTATCAGTAAAAGAATCCACAATGTAAAATTTGGTTTTTTCCATTTATTTCCTCCGTTCAATTTTAGACAGTATTTTATCATGGATTTAAACATTTTAATAATATTAAGTTTGATGGCTGATTATTCTCCGAAGTACTACTTCCCATAACCACGTTGCTATTAAAATATACAAAAAACGCTTCACAAATTAAATTGCAAAACGTTTGAAACGTTGAATTGTATAATTTTGAATTTCAAAAAAATTTAATATACCTAAAAATCAGCGTTAATATTTAAATAATTGATTGAATCGCAGGACCGTTTGATGGATATTCAATTAATTCACCATTTTTTAATACAAATGTCACTGCATCGTCTTGCTGACCATATTTTGGAAATTCCTGCTTAAAGGCTGCTAAGGACTCACCTGAGCCCTCCACTAGATCTCCGGTAATTCTAAACCATCTGTCTGCAAGATTTGCTGAAATTTGAACACGTTGATTTGCTTTCAATTGCTCAAAAACTGCTTTACTTGTGTTGGTGATAAAATAAATTTCATTTTGATAGACAATGTACACACCAAATGGCCGAACCTGTACACCATTAGCTGAATTCGTTGCTAAAAAAAATACACCTGATAAATCAAGTAATTCTGTTGCACGTTTTAAACTCATTGTTTTCCCTCTACTTTCTTCTTTTATCTTTAATAATTTAACGACCACCAAATTGACAGTCTCAACGCTACCATTAATTAAATAAAACTTATCAAAAGTATAAATAAATCAACGCCATTCATAATAATCAATCAATTTATAATTAAAAAACTTTAAAATTATATTTTAAGAAATCACTATCCATAGGCTCAGCTATTACCCTTATCAATTTTTAATGAATAAAATAGTAATCTGATTTGCCGTGAACATACCGCATAATTAAGGCAATTATATCATGTTTCACAAAAAAATAGCGCTTGTTATTAATAATTTAAGAAAAATGCTTTGTTTTACAAATAAATATAATTAAAAAACCACCTCTTACGAGATGATTAGTAATATGTATAACAATTGTACATCTATATAAATAAAAATTAGAATTCAAAATAATTAACTATAAAAGAAACGAATCAAAATACCACCTAAGATTAAAACAATTGCACCACATAAACGATTCGCCATTTGAGCAAATGCAATCATTTCCATTCGGTTAGCCGCGGATAAAACAGCAATATTGCCTGTACCACCCATTGAGTTATTAATCATACCAGCACCAATCGCTGTTTCTACTGGATACATGCCCAATACCCAACCTAAAAACCAGCTACAAAGTCCCATTGAAATAACGCTCGTCAAACAAAGAATAACAAATTGCCAAGTAAATGCTGATTCAAGAGTTGATAAATCGATTAAGGCTAAACCAATTCCTGCCAAAACAGCATGTGTGAGATTCGTCATAATCACCTGATTGAACATCACGACAGATTCTTCCAATTTTTTGGGCACAATATTAAGTGCCTTTAATATAAATACAATAATAATCATAAATGCATATTCATGAACTTTAGGGAAAAAATTATTTAAAATACAGCCGACTGTTAATAATGAGAAAGCGAAAAGCATACCAACACCAATTTTTTGGGCGTCAAGTGTAATTTTGGGTTTTGCTAGCTCCTCTTTTGTTGCTGAAATAAGCGTACCATGTCCATTATATTTTGACTTTGCAAATACTTTTGAAATTAATAATGCACCGATGACGGCAATAATATTACCGAACGTTACTGATGGTGCCAATTGCGAAAATATTGCCGCCTGATTGCCATGAGCCAAGCCGTCTGCATAAATTTGAGAAAGGGGCGTTATGCCCGCTCCCATACCACCTGCCATCATTGGCATCGAAACATACATTACAGAATGAGCAAAGCCTTCACCCAAAAGCATGCCAACCAAACCAACCGAAAAGAAGCCGACAACCATAGTAACTAAAGCAACAGGTATAAATTTAGTAGATGCCTTGACTAATAAATTGCGATTCATGCCTAAAATCGAACCACAGATTAATGCCGCAATATAAAAATCAAGAAAACCAAATTGACCACCCATAAATTTACCAACTGCAGTTATAATATGAGACGGAATCAGATGAAAGGAAGCCAAGAGAGTCGCGCCAATTAAAGTAAATACCGAGCCACCACCGAGATAAGAATTCATAATGGGCAGCTTTTCACCAATATAATATAAAAAATGTCCCAAGGCGACTAATAATAAAGTTAGACCAACCATATTAAGTGGTAATTTATCCAGAGCAATCGCACTAGCAATTACTATTATAAAAAACAGGTATAATGGTAGGCTGATTCCCGAAATTTTAATGTCTTTAAAATTTTTCATTTTCTCGCCTTTCCTAATATTTTGGATACCACTTAAGATTTTGAACAGCCTTAATCATATCAGTTTCTTGTGATTGCGCTAAGCCTTGCTCTTGTGCCATGTTTGCTACCGCTTCTGCTACCTTGATAGAAACATCGGCAACATATTCAAAAGGCGGTAATACAGGTGCACCCTTTTGACTCAAATCAACAAGACCACTTAATGAATGAGCAGCAGCACCAATCATTTCATCCGTAAGCAGTGAAGCCTCTGAAGCTAGCATTCCTAATCCTAAACCAGGATAAATTAAAGCATTATTTGCCTGACCAATTTGGTAATCTACACCCTTATAATTAACTGTTCCCGAAGGTACACCAGTCGCAACGAAGGCTTGACCATCAGACCATTGAATTACTTGTTCTGCCGTTGCTTCTAATTTTTTAGTTGGATTTGAAATTGGGAAAATAATTGGACGTACTGTATTTTCACACATAGACTCAATAACTTCTTGCGTAAATGCACCCGCATCAGTAGAGGTTCCTACCAAAATAGTTGGTTTAACAGCCTGAATGACATTTAAAAGTTGCGTCATATCACCAAATTTTTCAAAATCTGCACGTTTTTTGGCAAATGGTTTTTGGGCTGGCGTTAAATCTGTCATATCATCAAACAGCAAGCCTTGTTGATCGACCATAAAGAAATGTTGATAAGCTTCTGATTCTGATAGCCCTTCACTGACCATTTCTGCATGAACTCTACTTGCAATCCCTGCACCAGCGGAACCACCACCATAGCAAAGGTAAACTTGGTCAACTAATTTTTCACCTGTAATGTCCAAAGCACCAAAAATGCCGCCAAGTACGACGATACCTGTTCCTTGAATATCATCATTAAAAGTTGGAATTTTGTTTTTATACTGATTCAAGATATTAGCAGCATTTGAGCGTCCAAAATCTTCCCAGTGTAAATATAATTTAGGAAATAATGATTCCGCAGTTTCAACAAATTGATTAATAAAATTATAATATTGCTCTCCATAAATACGTTCATGATGATTGCCAAGATATAATGGATCATCAATTAGCTCTTTTCGAGTTGTCCCTGCATCAATCACAATTGGTAGCACACAAGAAGGATCAATACCAGCTGCAGCTGTATAAACCATTAATTTACCAACCGAAATGTCAACGCCTTGAGTGCCCCAATCCCCAATACCGAGAATACCTTCAGCATCAGTCGCCACAATTAAACGTATTTTCCGATTACCTGCTGCATTTTTTAATGTTGCTTCAATACTTTCAGGATGATTGATATCAAGATAGGCAGCATATTGTGGATCAACAAAAAGATGACTATAATTTTCAATCGTTTCAGCAATTGTTGGATCATAAACAATTGGATTAAATTCAACAATATGTTGATTAAACAAATAATAAAATAACGTTCTATTTGTATTAAAAATTTCCATCAAAAAATGACGTTTCTCTATATCTGATTCCTTAGTCAAATACTGTTGATAAGTTTGTTCAGCCTGTTCCTCAATTGTTTGAATGTGAGGTGGTAACAAGCCAACTAAACCAAGCTCTTGACGCTCCTTTAATGTAAAGGCAGTTCCTTTGTTTAAAAATGGATCATTCAAAATTTCATGTGCACGCATTTGTACATCCTCCAGTTAAAATTATTTAGTAAAAAAACTAATTTACATTTGTTACTTTAGTTCTCTATAATAAATATAGTCAAATCGGCTTGTTATAATAAATTTTATTTATATCAAATAATTAAGTGGTAAAATAAAAAAGGAGGAATTGAAGAATGAATATACGTGATTTTGAATATTTTAACGCACTGGGTGATTTGCTTTCATTTACGCAAGTAGCACATCAGTTTAATGTCAGTCAGCCTACAATTAGCTATGCCATCAAGCGATTAGAACAATATTATGACTGCGATTTAATTAAGAGAGAGGCATCTCATCGCTCAATATTGCTTACTAATGAAGGAGCAATCTTAAAGGCACATATTGAAAATATATTGGATGAATTTATTACAGTTGAACGTGCAATTGAACATTCGAAGAAAAATAGAATCCATATAGGTCTGCCACCGATTATTCGTTCAAGGATATTTTCTCAATTATTGAATGAAAAGGGAGCAATTAGCTTTATCTCAAATTTTCATTTAATTTCAGGTGGTTCTAATGAACTACTTGCGAAATTATTGTCTGGAAGACTAGATTTTAGCTTGATTGGTAGCGTGAATCCTTTGCAGCATCCAGATTTAAACGTTAAATTAATTCATCAGCAAGAATTCTTTATTTTTGTTTCAAAAGATAACCCCTTAGCTAAAAAAGCAGAAATTTCATTTGAAGAAGCCCTAGAATATCCTTTTATTTTATTAGAAGAGGGATATACACATATGAAAGCATTCCAAAATCTCAACGAAAAATATAAAAAAAAGGCACAAATACTTTTTTATTTTTCCGATGTTCAAACAATCGGTCAGCTGGTTAAATCCAATATCGGTATTACATTAATGACTGATTTTCCATATTTTCAAGATATAGAGGGTTTGGTCAAAATTCCACTAATTGCTAAGGATAAAGAAATTTTTTATATTCAATACGCCTTCTTAAAAAAAGCAATATTAGGTGATGACCTAAAAAAATTAATTGAGATTTTAGATACAATTTCTGAAACAGAAAATATAGAAGGTTAAAAATTGCATAAAAAAAGGATAATGGCTGAGTACCAGTAAAATAATACAAACTCAGGCTCTATTATCCTTTGAAAAAAGACGAGTAAATAATGAAAATATTTATTATTCGTTGAATTAACGGCATTGTTTAAGCCTTATCATCTTTTAGGCTATGTGGCTTCCCTTCCTGACGGAGAACGTTTTGAACAGCATGACGATTTCTCATTCTATGATCGAATAGCGATAAATTTTCTAAGCCATCAAAACCATATTCTAATCTTTGGAGCCAGTTAGTGATGACAAATAAATAGGCATCTGGGGCAGAAAATTGATTGTTTACTAGCCAAGATTGATTCGCTAATTTTTGATTAATCAATTTTAACCTTGGTAAAACACGTTGATATACTAGTTGCTTCGATTCAACAGTATTCGGTAGCCAATTTCCATTTCTAAAAGGTGAAATAAAATTTTTATGCAGCTCAGTTGCAATATAATTCAACCACATTCTTTGTTCCCAATAATCTTGACTGCCATAGGCTCCCATAAAGCTTTTATCCGGCGAGGTCCTAGCAATGAATTCCAAAATTACAGCACACTCCGTTAAAATATTGCCATGCTCTATTTCCAAGGCTGGTACATACGATTTAGGATTAATCAAATTGTAATCAGTATCTTGAAATTTTTTTGTATCTAAATTAACTCGTTCAAGCTGATAAACCATTTCACTTTCCTCAAGTAAAATATGTGGTGCTAACGAGCTCGCACCTGAAGCATAGAATAATTTCATAATTTTTTCCTTTCAGAGTAAACATTAAAAAAAATGTTAGGCGTCTTGGCTAAAACTATAAATAATACCTCACAATACCTTTAAAACGGTATCACGATAAAATAGAATTAGTCAATTTTTTAAACTATCGACAATTGAATATTTTAGATAAAATATTCAATTGACATCGCCACCTTTTTTCTAGCATACAATTTCCTATCTTCGTTTTACTCTTTTTAAGCAATTCAAGCAACAATGTTGTCAATATTTTTGCATATAAGTAACTTTTGAAATTAATAATAAAATATATCCTCGAAAAAAGACACTCTCCAAAAATTAAGAAAGTGTCTAAAATAATATCAAGTATTTAGCTGACAATAATGTTGTACTTTTATAAATAAAAATAAGATTAATCAAAAAACAGATATTAAATAAATTATTTAAAATTCATCTATAAAACGATAGCCACGCGGCAGGTAAAAACCCTGCTCTACCTCTATTGGTATTTGGCTATTCTGATCCTCTTTTCCTCGATAATCAACAGCAATCTTGTTTCTTAGAAACCCTGCGCGATTATAAAATCCAACCGCCCCTGGATGAGTGTGAAGAAAAGGATTAAGTCCTGCTTTTAAAATGGCTTCACATAGAGTTACTGTAACCTGCCAACCAATTCCATAGCCTTGGTAATCAGGGTCAATCGCAACATTTTGAATATATGCTTCTTCCAATTGATCCGTAATCGCCCTAGCTACACCAACTAACCTATCACCATCATATGCAAATGAAACATATTGACTGATATCAAAGAGATGTCTTGTTTTTTCAATTTCTATAATATCGATATTTTCAGAATGCCAGCTACCTTCATCTTTAAAGGCGCGATTAATGATTTCATTGACTCGCTTATAATCTACACCACTTCTACTTGTACGATATGAAATCGTAACCTTTTTTTTCTTTGTTGGTACATGACGTTTTATAAACGGCAGCTTCACTTCAAAAAACTCATTTTCAAACTGATAACCTTGCGGTAAAAAATAACCCTTCGAATAATTTTTTTCTCCCTGTTTAAAGCCAACATAGGTAAATGCCGTTTTAGTTCTCTGAAACCCATTTTCCTCATAAAATGACAATGTTTCTAGTGTGGCATTAGTGAAAATGTGTTGACCCACCAATTGTTTAACAAGTCTTGAAAGGATTTCTTCCTTTATCTGCCTCGTCGCGTACTCTTTTATAACTACGAAATCATAAATTACAGCCCACTCACCATCTGAAATTGCGCGAATGGCGCCAATCAATTGATTGAGATTGTATGCAAATACAAAATATTGGCTATTTTCAAAGACAGTTTGCGTGTGCGATACACCTCTTACTGCTTTCTTTGTAGTGTTTTTTTCAAGCATCGCATTCAATTGTTTATAATCAATACCTTCAATATTTTCTACATAAGAAATATTCATAGTCTATTCCGCCTTAATTCTTTAATTTCCCCTTTAATGGATTAATTTCTGCATCTGTTGATAATTCAAAATGCCAATTCGCTCTTACTGCTTGCTCCTTAGCATTCCATTGAGAGAAAGAAATCGGCGTTTGATAATCTTCAATCGTTTCTGACTTTGGATGTCTCAAATAAATGTTCTCTGGATCCAAGGAAAGTGCCTTTCTTGAACCATCGCTAGCTAACCAATCATCAAAATCACGGAATGAAATTTTATCAAGATAACTAATCCAACCCTTCGCATCCTGAGGCTTCTTGGGAATATTGGTATAGCGCTTGAATTCTGGAATATTATAAAGCTCCTTAATGTAAGCCCAAATATTTTTGTACTCAGAGATTCTTTTAATTTGCGGACCAACAAAAACATAGAAATCAGTTTCCCACTTAATCAAGCTTACGTATGCGCGAATATCAGAATCTGTGATGTAATCGCCAAATAAGAATCGATTAGTCGCCAAACGCTTATCAAGCTTTTCCAAGGCAGCGTGAAAATCTGCTTGTGATTCATCGTAAATTTCGGGCACATTAGTAAAGGCTTGACGATAATGACCATTATTCACATGTGGAAATAGCCAATCATTAAACTCATCTATTTCTTTACGGTACTTAACAGGGTAAAGATCAGGTGCATCTATTGGCTGAAATTGACGAAATGAAACTTCAATATAATTTGTTAATCTGTGATAGTCACTTGATGCAGCTTTTTTTTCAGCAATATTGGCAAAAGTAGGCGTGGTTGAACGACCTTTATAATTTGAATCTGCATTCTTATATAATTGTGATAAAAAATATACACCTGTATAAGGATCTTTAAAGTCCGATTCCTCCGGAAAGCCCCAGCCATAGATATTCGTTTCACCAGCATGACCAACCTGATAATCTTTAATTACATCCTGAAGACCTAATATATCTCTCACAATAACTGGACGGTTTGACCAATTGCAGCCAGGTGACCAATAGATGATATATTGATTATTCTCAGCATCTTCTGAAGTGATTGGACTCGTAAAATAATTAGGCTGTCTCACAAATGCACCTTGTTCATCCTGCTCAGAAACTGTTTCACGCCCTCTAGGTTTTATATCTGCTTGATTTGCAAAAAAAGTTGCCAAAGCATCTGTATATTTTAATTTATTATTTTCTGTTTGATTAGCTGTTAATTCTTTGATTTTTGTCATAGACGATACTCCTTATTCTATGTAATTAATAATTTTTTAATAAACCTTTTAAAGGATTAACCTCAGGATTTGTTGAGAGAATAAAGTTTTTTTCTGCCCTCGTTTCTTGGCTTAAATCATTCCATTTTGTAGAAGAAATATCAGTTTGATAATCTGCCACTGTTTCGCCAGCAGGATGTTTTAGGAAGATGTGCTCTGAATCTTCCGATAATGCCTTTCTAGCACCATCACTTTTGAAATATTCTTGCCAATCAATTGTTGTCCCAATCCGGCTCAGATAGTTCTGACCAAATTTCAGTTCATTTGGCTTCTCTTTTGAGGTAATAAGATATGGAAGGGTATTATCACGAAATGCTGGAACCTGAAATAGTTCTTTTACGTATTCCCAAACATTTTTGTATTCTCTAATCCGTTTCTTTTGTGGCCCAGCTAATAGATAAACACCACTTTCCCATTTAACTAATGATACAAAGGCACGAATATCAGAATCAGTAATATAGTCACCGAACAAAAAACGATTATCTGCCAAGCGTTTATCCAGTTTTTCTAATGCATCATGAAATGCGTCGTGTCCATCTCTATAGCCTTCTGGAGAGGTTGCAAAAGCCTGACGATAATGCCCATCATTAATATTTGGGAACAGCCAATCATTAAACTCGTCTATCTCCTTGCGATATTTGACTGGATATAAATCCGGTGCATCTAGCGGTTGAAATTTCCGAAATTGAACTTCTAGATAATTAGTGAGCCTGTGATAATCATTATTTAAAGCTTTTTTTTGTATAAAATCCACAATTGTGGGTGTGGTTGCTCTTCCTTTATACGATGAATCTACATTGGTATATAAATCTGATAGAAAATACGCATCTGTATATGGATCTTTGAAATTAGCTTCCTTGCCAAATCCCCAGCCATACTTATTACTTTCACCAGTTGGTTCAACAATGTAATCCTTTATTTCATCATGCAATCCCAAAAGATCTCTCGCAATTACTGGTCGATTAGACCAATTACAACCAGGATGCCAATAGATAACGTAACGGTCCTTTATTACTTTATTTTGCCCATCTTTATCACCAAAAGGAGTGATAAGGTAATTAGGCTGTCTTACCCAAAAACCATTTTCGTCAATTTCAGTTTTTGACCATCCTGAGCGTGGTTTTGTCTGATTAATACTCGCAAAATATTCAGCTAATTCATCAGTATATTGAACTGAGTTAGTTTCTTTAACTTCTGCCATTACTATTCCTCCTCATCATTTCTCAATAGCCCTTTAAGTGGATTAATGGAAGCATCTTGTGAAATTAAAAAATACTTATCGGCACGTATTTCGGCATCAGGACTATTCCATTTTGTTTCAGAAATCTCACTCTGGTAGTCTTCAGCAGTCTCTCCCTTAGGATGCTTTAAGTATATATGAGTAGGATCCGATGAAAGTTTTGCTCTAGAGCCATCAGTTTTTAATTCTTTATCCCAGTCAATATAAGCTGCAATTCTAGAAATATAATTTCCAAAGCCTTCTAATGCACTTCGATCATTGGAATTTGACTGAGGAATATTGGTATATCTCTTAAACTCTGGAATATTATATAGTTCCTTAATGTATTCCCAGATATTTTTGTATTCAATTATTCGTTTTTTCTGTGGCCCAGCTAATACGTAGAAATCGGTTTCCCACTTAATTAATGAAACATATAATCGAATATCTGAATCTGTGATATAATCTCCGAAAAGAAATCGATTATCTGCAAGCCTTTTTTCTAGCTTCTCCAAACCTTCTGAAAAGGCTTTTTGCCCATCCTCATAAGCTCCAATTGATCTTGCAAATGCTTGACGATAATGACCGTCATTAATATTGGGAAATAACCAATCATTGAATTCGTCAATTTCTTTTCGATACTTGACAGGATAGAGATCAGGCGCATCTTTAGGTTGAAATGCTCTGAATTGGACTTCTAGGTAATTGGTTAGTCTGTGATAATCATTATTTACTGCCTTTTTTTCTTTAAAATCCGCTAAAGTAGGCGTTGTTGCGCGTCCTTCAAAGCTAGAATCTGCATTAACATACAAATCAGATAAAAAATACACACTCGTACTTGGATCTTTAAAATCAGATTCTTCTGGAAAGCCCCAGCCATAAGGTCCAGGTGTATGATCTACACGATAATCACGAACGACATCCTGCAAGCCCAGAATATCTCTAGCAATGACTGGACGGTTTGACCAATTACATACGCTCGCCCAGTAGATAATATATCGCCCATCAGCCGCCTTTAGATCTCCCTCCCCATCTCCAAACGGAGTAGTCAGTGAATTTCTTTGGCGAACCCAGAAGCCCTTCTCATCAATTTCTTCACCAATAATTGGGCGTGGTTTTGAATTATTTATACTTCCAAAATATTTTGCGAGCTCTTCTGTATATTTATCTTTAAACTTATTATTTTTTTCAGCGATTTTACCCTTTTTATTTGCGGATATGCCACAAGCCACTATTTCTGCCATAAATTACACCTTCCTTTACTTTTTAAATCACATAATCTTCCTCATGCTCTGCTAGAATATTCATCTTTTGAAGAAATTGTATTGTTCTTTCATTTTTTGGTTGTTTAAATACTTCTCGTGGAGAGCCATCTTCAACAATATGTCCCCCGTCTAAAAAAATAACACGATTGGAAACTTTACGAATGAAATTCATTTCATGTGAAACAAGAAGCATTGTATAGCCCTTATCAGCAATTTCTTTGATAACCTTCAATACCTCACTAATTAGCTCTGGGTCCAATGCCGAAGTTGGTTCATCTAATAAAATAACATCTGGCCGCATAACTAAGGTTCTTGCAATCGCAACCCTTTGCTGCTGACCACCTGACAAATGCTTAGGATAATGGTTTCGCCATTCAGCCACTCCAACCTGTTCTAGTGCTGTCAGCGCAAGCTGTTCAGCTTCCAATTTACTTTTCTTTTGAACGGTAATTAATCCTTCCATCACATTTTGAAGCGCTGTTTTATGTTTCAATAGATTAAATCTTTGAAAAACCATTCCCGTCTTGCTTCGAAACTCAAAGACCTTTTTCCGATCAACGCGATTTAAGGGAAACTCGAGTGATAGATCATCTATCAATATTCTACCCTCCTCCGGTTTTTCCAGCATATTTATGGAACGAAGCAACGTTGATTTACCTGTTCCAGAGGGACCAATAATGCCAATGACATCGCCTTTATTGATTTCAAGATCAATCTTATCCAAAACAACATTACCTTCATATTTTTTGGACAAACCTTCTATTTTAAGCATTTAATCACCCAATCTTACTTTACTAAGGCCGGAGCCTTCTCCGGAATTTTGATTTTTTCTTCCACAACTTTCTGTATTCGTTCTAAAATAAATGTAATCACCCAATAAATAATCGCTAGCGCTAAATACCCCTCCAAATAACGGTAGTCTCTACCGGAAAGTATTGCATTTTGATATGTAATTTCAATTACCCCACAAGCAGAGGCAAGTGATGTTCCTTTAACTAGTCCGATAAAAGAATTTATCAAGCCAGGAATTGCAATTTCAAGTGCAGAAGGAATAATAACTCTTCGAAGAATCTGACCATAATTCATTCCCAGCGCCGTTGCTGCTTCAATTTCATCTTTATCCACAGCTTGAATTGCTGCACGAATTGTTTCAGATGTAAAAGCCGATTCATAGATACCAAGCGCAATAAAGGCGTATACCAAGCCGGGAACTGTCGTAAGATTAGCTTGAGGATTGATTAGTCTAAGCATTGCTGGAATGCCATAATAGGCAATATACAACTGAATAATCATTGGTGTACCGCGTATCACTGAAAGATAAGCATAAGCAATTTGATATAAAATTCGGATACGCTTGACTCGTATCACCGCGATTACGAAGCCTAAAATAAGTGATATAATCATTGATACAATCGACAATTCTAATGTGATTGGTAAATATTTTAGTAATTTTGGTATTCTCTCGAATACCAATTCGAAATTAAAATAATCCGAAAATGTAGCAGACATAATTATCATCTCCAAATCATTTCACTTTAATCTAAGTATTTAAAATCACTCTTATCTGGAACGACACTAGTTGATGAACCTATATATTTATCAGAAAGCTTCTGTAAGGTACCATTTTGATACAGCTCATAAATACCTTCTGAAAATAATTTTTGATATTTTTTTGCGTTAGTTGAATTTTTGCCGAAAAGAAGATGTGATGTCGCACTTTCTGTAATATTAGTTGTTTCTTCCTCTGAAAGCTGTGTCTGCTCAAGATTATTAAAAAGTTCTGGGTACGATTTTCTATACTCAGCCCACACAGGATCATCACCAAGCGCTGCATAGCCACCTGAAGCAATCTTCTGAAGCTGCGCAGTTAAATCTTCTGAGGTATACTCAAGTTTAATTTGCTGATCAGAATTATTTTCATTCCATCTCTCTACGGCATTGGTGGTATTACCACCAGCAGAACCAAGAACTGCGAGCCCTGACTTAGCTAACGCTTCAAATGAATCAATTGGTTCCCCTTTGGCAGTAACAATAGAATATCTTGCTTTAGTATATGGATATGAAAAATAATAGCTTTTTGCTCGATCTTCATTGTAGCTCCAGTTATTAACAGTGAAATCCACCGTACCCTGCTGCGCATCAATAAGGGCACTCTCACTCACTTTAAGATCCAGCTTATAATCTTTAAATGAATCCAGCTTAAATAACGCATTTAACACCGCTATATCATAGCCATCCAAAGTGCCATCATCATTTGTCACAATAAATGGAGCAGGTAAGCCGATAGTCTCAGCCGTAATCGTCGTTTTACCCGAATCGCTCGTATCTGTACTTTCCGATGTTGCATTACTAGAAGCACTGCAACTTGCAAGTAGTGTCAATCCAAATCCTATAAAACTTGTCAGCAGTATTAATTTCCTAAAATTCTTTTTCATAATTTTTACCTCTTTCTTCTCTGTCCTCAAATTTTTAATTTAGTACCAAACTTCAATAAGTTAAATCACTCAAAGAAGGATTGCTAACCTAGTCAGCAGCAATTTTTATATACAATCAGGCGCTATTCACACAATAGTAAATTCTAACAACCCTGGCATGACATTAACACCACCCTCATCTAGACCAAAGTCTACATATAAAAATAAATATCTGTTCAACGTATCACGCTCCTCTTCCAGAATAAAAATCAACTCTTAGTGAATTACCAAAGAGTTGATTTAGGGATTTACTATACGACATACTGTATCAGAATTATTAATAACAGTTAAATATTGTTTATCAATCAACTGATAGATTCACATTATCTGATTACCAATTTTAATTGATAGATTTCTTCTATAATTGTATGAGTTAATTAGGACAAAAATGACTGGGATACCTTACTATTAAATCTTTAAATAAATTAGCAAAAAGCTTGATAGATAATGTCTTAAACATCACCTAAATAAAAATTACTCAAATTTACTTTAATTCTAAATCCACTCCAATTCTCAAAATTTATCTCATAATATTATTTTTAGGTTTATAGTCATTTAAACACTAGTGTTATATAAATAAATGTTATAATAAATCACATTTATTAATAGACAAAATCTATCATAATTTGTAAAATTATGTCTCAAAATAGATTAGTTTACTCAAATTTTAAACGTGAAATTCATAAATAACGACAATCTATCAATAATTTTCACTTACACAATAATAATTTCTTGCAAAGCACTGTATCAAATTAAAAAATTTATCCAATGATGTATATATTTTAGAAGGATAATTTTTATAAAGTCCTCTTAGTCAGTTCAAACAGCCATAAAAATAAATAATTAATCGATTATTTTATCGCAGATTTTCCTTTACTTTTTCTACGTGATAAACCGTGCTGCTTCGCAATTTTATAAACGGTACTCTCTGATATTTCCAAACGCTCAGCAATTCGTTTAACTGATAACGTATCCTAGCTATACAATCTTATAATCTCTCTCTGCTTTTTCTTTGAAACTGGAGGCTTCCCTAGTACTACTCCATTTTTTCTTGCTTGTTCAAGTCCTTCTCGAGTTCTTTGCCTAATATTATTCAGTTCAAATTCAGCAAATATCCCTAATAGTTGATACATAAGAATACCTGTTGGTGTTGAAGTATCAATATTTTCCTTAACACTGACAAACTCAATTTGATGCTCCTTTAAATCTTCCACTAAACGCAGCAAGGTGGATGTTTTACGACTCAATCGATCCATTTTGTATACACAAAAAGAAACCTTTTTGCCACAATCAGCCAATTCTTTTGCAAAATTAGTGCCCTTAATCAATTCCAATCGCTGATCATTGCTACCTGATTGCTTCTCCGAAAAAATAATTTGGCAATCCTTTAAGGCTTCAAGTTGCACTGCAAGACCTAATTTCTGACGATCATCAATAGAAGATACTCGAGCATATCCAATCTTAACTTCTTCAAGCTGACTTAAAGCAACATATTGATTCTTTTTCTTTCTCATTCCAATTTCCCCCATATATTTTGATTGATACTTATATATGGTAAGACAAAATCATGTTAAATTTAACTTTTATTTGAATTAATCATGTTTTATTTGCTAATCGTTTAATTAAAAAAAGAAATTTGCCACTGAGGTTTCTCCTAAAAATAGAGAACAAATATATCATCCAATTTTTCCATAACATTATAGTTGAAAAAGAATTTAAGCGAATAAGACTATTTTTAAAAGTGAAATCGTTTTAAAATTAGTTTATAATGAGTGTTAAATGTGTATTTTGTAATTTATTTGGGTTGTTCATCAAAAAAAGGGATTAATTGACGTAGTATACATAGGGGGATTTTATAATGGAAATAATTGAATTAATAAAAGGGAAAATAATCACTATTGAACAGCAGCTTAAAAGATTTATTAGGAATTTATCGAGGCGACAAATTATTGGGCTATCAAGTGCAGGTATTATGGTGATTGGCAGTTTACTTGGTTTTATATTTTATCATTTACAAAATAATACAATTGAAACAGCCAGTATAGCAGCGAAAACTCAAGCACGTACTAAGTCAGATAAAAAAGCAGAAAGCAAATCAACGACCACTAAATCAAGTGACAAATTTGATAAAAAAATAACTGCAACTCAGCCAACTGACAAATTTGATAAAAAATCAACAGCGACTCAGGCCAGTAATAAATCAGATGAAATTGCAACAATAGCTCAGTCAGATGAAAAGACAGAAAACCAAGCAGCTACTGCTCAAACCGAAACAGCTATTGCGGAGGCGAGGGACATTGCTCAAGCTGAGGTACAAATTCAGGAGCAAGTCACCGCTCAAGCCACTGTTCAGGATGAAGCACAAGGACAGGTCGTTTCTCAAGTTGAAACACAGATACAAGCTCAGGCTGCTAATCAAGCAGAAGCGGAAAATCAGACACCAGTTGAAGTGGAGACCGAGAGACAAACTCAGGCTGACGGGAATTGGAAACCAAATCCCAATGCCGGCGATGGTGAGCCATCATATATTGATGATACAACCCAAAATCGTTGGTAATCAAATAATATTTCAAAGACTTCTCAAAAATAAGAAGTCTTTTTTGGTGTTTATTGCGTAATACTAATTAGGAGGTTCTATGAAAATTAAAAAGTGGCATTTTAGTTTGCTAATTGTAATTCTATGTATTGTAGGATTGTCTCAAAAAGTAGATGGCGCAATTCAAACGATTGATCCCTATTCATTTTATCAAGGCTCAGATTTAATTTTAACTGATACCTATGATAAAGCGCCAACGATTACGGCAAAAGGATTTGTGAGAGAAGAAAACTTAAATATTGCAGGTGATAAATTGGTATCTCCTTCTATTTTGTATCGTTATTCAAATGCAAATAAAGGAATTGCAGCTGATGCTTATATTGAAGTTCATTATTACGGAATTGGCAATTATGGCGATCAAAAAATTGATGCCGTTGTAAAATTTCATAATATTTTATTTAATAAGGCAACTATCTATCTTAATGTTTATCCCAATACACCTGCTAATGATTCGTTTTTCAAGCTTTCCTATAACTTGTATCGCGGCTTTAATTTTGTAAATATTCGGTATTTCGAAAATAACATAACATTTCAATATCAAGATGGTACTAAATTACCAATAAGTGCAGATAATCCGATTTACTTAAGCTTTAATTCATTAAATAAAGATGAATATATCGGCATTCCAAAGCATATTTGGTATTGTGGTATACCAAATAATAATGTTTTAGAAAATTTAACTGGTTCACGTTTTAATATTCTCAAAGGAATTAACAGTAATTTCCCCGACGGTCATCCAGAGCTATTAGATTTTTATAAAAATTCAGTAATTGCTAAATTTTGTAGTCCTATGAATACAATTGTATTAGGTTCTGATTATGGTGAGGCATGGCTTGCGTATTCTGCTAAATTACTCTGGGTTCCAGAACCTATTGCAAATCAGCCAAGCATTACTAAAGCGGTAACCGATGATCAAGACAACGACCTGAACCAAAAATTAATTTTCCGTGGCGATACTGTCGATTGGCAAGTCAAATTTAAGGTAGAAAGCTTAGATAAAATGCCTTTAAAGTATAAATCGTTAATAATTACCGATAAACTAGACACTCATTTAAGCCTGACCAATGAGCCAACGATTACAAATAGTACTGGGGAGGTTGTACCCGAAAATCATTATAGCTACGACGCAATACAAGGAACATTATCCTTTAATACGACTGGATTGGAAAATTTAGACTACAAGGGTGGAAATTATACAATTACTTATCCAACCATCATTAAAACTGGTCTGCCTGGTCAAATTATTAATAATAAGGCCAAAATTCAGTATAATGATGTCACAAGCAGACAATTTGAATCCAATGAGGTAAATGTAATAATAAATCAGCACGCAGAATTAAATCTGCAACGGATTGAAATTGATACAGCTAAAGCTAATTCTGGTTTACCTGTTCGAGTTAATTTAAACAAAAAAGCAACTTCAACAATTGCTGACCAAGAAAAATTCATCTTAAATTTATATAATCAAGCGACTAATCAAAAGGTCTATAGCTGGGGAGAAATTAAGGTAAGTGATTTGCCTTTAGGTACGACAGCTAAAACATTTTCTGGAATAATTCCAAGTCATTTTTTAACAGCTAATCAAAAACAAGTTTACGAAGCTAGAATTGAGAATTTTAATTCAAATCGAGTGACATTAGTCAACGGCAAGCTTGAGACAGAAGGTTATACCGCTGTTGAAAAAAATTATACAACCATGATTGATACGATTGGTAATCAAACGGGTGACAGCCAAGGTGCGACTTTTACTTTTACAAAAAATCAGGCGATATTTAAAGGAATTGTCCAAACAGCACACGAACAAGGGCAAGCAATTCAACGCGATTCTGAAACCATTGCTTGGCAGTACGCAAAAATTCCAAATACCAAATCAGGCTATGGCTTTGAGCGTAAGCTGACAACCAATTATGCCATTGAGGGCAGTCGAGCCAAAGAAAATATCAACTTTGCCTATGATTTAGTTTTCGATAAAGCACTCGTTGAAAGGGATACCTATGTTCCACATACGACACTCGGAAGTCAAGTCAAAATACCGTTAGAATGCACGACCGATGTAATTAATACATGTTCGGTTAATCAAATTGTCGAATTGCCTAAGGTGCAAGCTGAGAAAATGACGGGCACAATTTTTACGGACGAGCAGGTTAAAAACCACGATTCACGAATTACAGCTGGTAATACAGAGGGCTTTAGAGATGCTGGGCGCAGGCTTTATACACCAATTTGGGCTAAAATCAAAAAATATGACGTTGATTTTCAAAGTACCCAACCAATGGGCATTAATGCAGTCAATGTTCGCTTAAAAGATAACGTAAATGTCTACGCGCAGCTCTGGGTGACGATAGATTCAACAACGCAAAAATATGATGAATTGATGATTATTCCAGTCTTTCCAGAAACCTATCAACCACCTGTTAGCTGGTCTGAAAGTGCGACAGCGTGGCTCAGAGATACGATTAAACAGAACACTGATTGGCATGGCACAAAGTATATTTTGAATACGGATAGGGTATTTGAGAAGGAATAGAAAAGCTAGCGATAAATTTATTAATAAGCTGAGAAAAAAATTTGAAATTATTAAGCGTTGTTATGGTGGCTGGTTGTTTCACACATGATGCGAGCTCGAATGATTAAAATCAACAGCAAAAAAGAGGCTGGGTCAAAAGTACTGAAGCCCTTAAGTTAGAAAAAAATCTAATTTAAAGGGTTCAGCACAAAAAGCCTTTGCCTCTTACTTAATATTCGTAATTCACAGGGACAATGCGACAGCACTAGTCAACGCCTAAGCGGAATATCCGCCAAGGCACGTTGCCCTTAGCTTTTCCATAAACCACTAAAGTGGCAATTTCAATGCCATAGTCAACCCCTAAGCAGAGTATCTGCTAAAGATCGTTTGCCCACTTTTTTAAAATTCAAAACGATTTATTTTAACGCAATGTTTTTAAAGCACCACTCCAGCCTATTAATTGACCAAGGAGCTCTTGCAGTTCTCCTTCGTGAAAGACGGCTGGTTTAAAAGTAGACATATTTTCAAAATCAGTTATTAATGAGAAATTCACGTTGCGCTGTGTAGACGCAAGACCTTGTTCTGCAACAATTACACGCAAGTTTTCAATTGAACGAGCTGCACCTAAGCCTCCATAACCAACGAAGGCAACTGCTTTATCTTTGAATTCTGGTTTCAAAAAGTCTAATGCATTCTTGAAAGCACCTGCAACACCATGATTGTATTCGGCAGTAATAAAAATATATCCGTCAAACGAAGCAATTTTTTCTGACCAAGCACCAATTGCTGCTTCTTGTTCCGCTGTGGGAGTAACACCTAAGAAAGGTAAATCGTATTTTCCTAAGTCAACTAGTTCAAATTGTACTTCATTTTCATTACTAAATTCCTTTGCTTTTTCAACGGTCCATTCTGCAACTGCTAAACCATTTCTTTCTTTACGGACGCTTCCTAAAATTACACCAATTTTTAACATATAATCACCTCTTATTTTATTTACAATACTTAGTATATCACTTACCTTTTGTAAGTAAACAAAAATGCTTAATAATTTTTGCAATAGAATAAATAGAAAAAAGACACCCTCCACAATATTGGAAGATGCCTTGAAACGTTGTATTGATTGCTACTCGATTTCCTAAAAAATCTCCGTCCCCTACTGTATCCGTATGCGAAACAATTCGCGACGGCTCCAGCACATTAACGTCTTGAGAAATTGTGAAGCTTTGCGAGCTTTTAGAGAACACTAATAAAAATAAATTTAAGGAAGAAAATCTTAATTAATAATTATACTAAATAATATGACAAAAGAATTATAAAAAGCATGAGATAGAATACTATACCAAATATTCTTTTGTTTTATGTAAGTATAACTAAAAACAACTGACATGAACAAAAACGGTATTAGTAATATTAAGCTATAGTCTACACTAGCAATATGACCAAAAGTAAAGAGAAAAATAGATATAATCAGTAAAATAATTCTATAAATATTATTGATAGGGATTAAAATTAAACAATATCGATACGCGAGTTCCTCAGCTAATGGTACAAAAAATATTGCGCTTATTATATTGGAAAAAATATTTGTATAAGAGTAAAAATCAACACTATGAACCAAAACTAATGAAAATAATCCATAAAAAAACAGTATTGCAATAGCCGGAGCAACAGATTTTGATACTATTTTTTTGTATGCTAATTGGCAGCTATCATCATATAATTCTTTCCAAAATAAAAAGATACCCAAAACTGCAAAAAATAAATATAAAATCCATTTATAGTTTCCTTCAAAAAAGAATAAGTTCGTTCCATTTGCAGGTAGAATTTTTATTATGAAAAAATATAAAAGTAAATATAGAATTTTTTTCATAATAATACCTCACTATTTTTCTAAACTAAGGAACAATTAATTTATATTGCGACATAATCAATATATGATGTATTTGGTACTGCAGTTCTTGTTGCTAAATATTTAATATTTCAAGACTAATATCATTTTCGCTCTTTTCAGTGCTTCTGTCAGCTTACTTTTATTATATAAATAAAAAATATTATTTCATTTTTATAATAATACCAAATTTTATTATCGTTATATTTATTTTTCATAGTTACAATATATATGAGCTTACCTCATTTTAAGTAGTTATTTTAGAAAAAGAAGATGTATATTCGACGTACTCTAAAGCGTACGTTATAATAAAATAAATTAAGAGAGGTGATTAATATGGAAACTGTAACACCAACTAATGCTCGGAAAAATCTTTATAATATCATCAAAAAAGTCACATCAAGCAGTATACCTATGGAAATCACAAGTACAAAAGATGAAAATGAGAGTGTTGTGATGATTAGTAAAAGTGATTGGAATGCGATTCAAGAAACTTTATATCTTCAAAATACTGGTGTGCTAGATAGAATCCATCAATTCGAGGATGAAGAAACGGAAGTATTGGGGGATATTGATTGGAGTACCTTGTAAAAATTAAGGAAAATGCACATAAAGATTTACCAAAATTAAAAAGCGTCCATTTAACTCAAAAATTTGACGAATTAATCGCGATTATCAAAGACAATCCATATCAAACACCGCCACCGTATGAAAAATTAGTAGGACTCCCCTACTATTCAAGGCGGTTAAACATTCAACATCGCTTAGTTTATAATGTGGACGAAGATAATAAAGAGATATTGATTCTATCGGTTTGGTTGCATTATGAAAGAGGAATATGAAAAAACGACTTAATAGATTATTTTTTATGAATAATTTTTTGTTCGTCTGATAATTTATTTAATATTTCGAGAATTTGTTTGTCTAATTCAGATAAATTGCGTTCATCTGAATGTTTATCATCGGTGTTACCGAGTAGATAATCAACTGATACATCAAAGAAATCTGGCTTGATGCCTATGTATCATAGTTTGACATCAACAAATACAAATCCATCTGCTAACGTTACTAAAACTTATGTAAATACACCAAATGTTATTAAAATGCCAGTCGGTGAAATTGCCTATCGTAAATTGTTCCAAAAAAACAAGGGACAAAATGGTGTCAACAATGGTGTCAATAATACAAAAAAACGTTTCACAAACTGAATTGTGAAACGCTTGAAACGTTGATATATAAGAATTTTTAACGTTTTGAGAATTGTGAAGCTTTGCGGGCTTTTTTCAAGCCTGGTTTTTTACGTTCTACCATACGGGCATCACGTGTTAACAATCCTGCTGCTTTCAATGAAGCACGGAAATCTGGGTCAACTTGTAATAATGCACGTGCAATACCATGACGAATTGCGCCTGCTTGTCCTGCATAGCCACCACCTACAACGTTTACTAAAACATCGTAAGAACCTGCAGTTTCAGTAACTGCGAATGGTTGGTTAATAACTAAACCAAGGTCAGCATGTGGAATATGTTCTTCAACTGGTTTATTATTTACAGTAATTTTTCCTGTTCCTGGTACCAAACGTACACGAGCAACAGCGTTTTTGCGGCGTCCAGTGCCGGCATATTGTACTTGAGCCAATGAATAATCCTCCTTAAATTAAATTCGTAATATCTAATACTTCTGGTTGTTGCGCTTGGTGAGTGTGTTCAGCGCCTGCAAATACTTTTAACTTCATGCCTTGAGCACGACCTAAAGTATTTTTTGGTAACATACCTTTTACAGAAGTTTCGATTAAACGAATAGGATTGTTTTCACGCAATTCACCTGCAGAAACTTGTTTCAAACCACCTGGGTATAATGAATGATGGTAATAAATTTTATCACTCGCTTTTTTACCAGTTAATTTAATTTTTTCTGCATTAATAACGATTACAAAATCACCTGTATCAGCATGAGGTGTGAAAGTTGGTTTGTTTTTACCACGTAGAATTTTTGCTACGACAGCAGATAAACGACCTAATGGAATATCAGTCGCATCTACGACATACCATTTACGTTCTACTTCGCCTGGTTTAGCCATATATGTTGTACGCACGATTATTTCCTCCAATTGTTCTTTTGTTTACATTTCATTTTTCGGTTCCGGGGCCTTAAAATGGGGTAAACATACCGTTGTCTATAATACTTGTTTTGCCTAGTGAAGTCAAGAAAAATATTATGAAATTCGATATTTTTAAAGCTTTTGCTATGAAATACTTTAAATTTTTCCTATCACAACGTATAATAGAATTTTGAGAGGACTGATAATTCATGGAAGGCTTTAAAGTTAGTATCCTTGCTTCTGGAAGTACAGGCAATTCATTATATATCGAAACTGATCAACGTAAAATCTTGGTTGATGCTGGACTATCTGGCAAAAAAATCACTCAGCTGTTAGCTGAAATTGGACGAACACCTGATCAAATTGATGACTTATTTGTCACTCATGAGCACCGAGATCACATTCACGGTGTTGGTGTCTTAGCACGTAAGTATAAAATGAATGTTCACGCCAATGAAAAAACTTGGCACGAAATGGATAAATGTATTGGCAACATTGATGGTGAGCAAAAGAAAATTTTCGAATTGGGTAAAACAATAACCTTTGGTGATATTGACGTTGAGAGCTTTGGTGTCAGTCATGATGCAATCGAGCCGCAATTTTATCGTTTCATGAAGGATAATAAATCATTTGTCATGCTAACCGATACTGGCTATGTTTCTGATCGAATGCGCGGCATTATTAAAAATGCAGATGCTTATTTAATCGAAAGTAATCATGATTTAGAAATTTTAAGAATGGGTAAGTATCCGTGGAATTTAAAGCAACGTATTTTAAGTGATAAGGGACATTTATCTAACGATGATGGCTCAAAGGTAATGACCGAGGTACTTGGAGATAAGACTAAACGTATTTACTTAGGCCATTTGAGTAAGGAAAATAATATTGTCGAATTAGCACACATGACAATGGAAGCAACTTTGATGAAAAAGGACTTGGGGGTCAACGAACAATTTAGAGTGTACGATACCTCACCTGTGCAGCCAACAGATTTATTCGCAATATAACAGAATTATATTATTAATAATTACGAACCGGACACTTTATTGTTGTGAACCCCATAAGTTAGACCAAAAATCTAACTTAAGGGGTTTTTCATATGGCAAAATATGATGCAGAGTTTAAATTTCAAGTAGTACAAGCGTACATAGATGGAAAAGGAGGGTATAGAAC
>JAKVKP010000004.1 GCA_022484805.1 Streptococcaceae bacterium | reverse complement strand
TTTCCATCTATGTACGCTTGTACTACTTGAAATTTAAACTCTGCATCATATTTTGCCATATGAAAAACCCCATAAGTTAGATTTTTGGTCTAACTTATGGGGTTCACAACAAAAAGCTGTCCTACCTTATTTTATCTTAAAAAGCATTTAATGCCTGCTTCATGGAAAATGGCCTGATGCTCTAATAAATCTTCAGTATGCAATTGGGGAATATTGGCCATTTGATAGTCCCGCTTGAGCGATTGATATTTTTTTTCACCGAATTGATGAAAAGGTAGGAGTTCAATTTTTTTGACACCCATAAGCTGAAATAACTGAGCAAATTGTGTAGCATCTTTTAAACTGTCGTTAAAATCGGGAATAATTGGAATTCTAACAATGAGATTAGAATGATTGGCAAGCGCATATTGTAAATTTTTTAGTATCAAGATATTGTCTACACCAATACCTGCTTTATGCTTCTCGGCATTATAATGCTTGACATCAAAGTATAGTAAATCAATATTTGCAATAAAACTGTTAAATACATCTTGATTGGCAAAACCAGTAGTTTCACAGGTAATATGAATGCCCTTGTGATGTAAAATTTTGGCAAGCTGTGTTGCAAATTTTGCTTGAAATAATACCTCGCCACCAGAAAAAGTGACTCCACCATTCGACTCAATGTAGAACGGCTCATCTTTCATTACCTCATCGACAATTTCATCAACTGTTTGGTAGTTACCAACGGTTGTTTCTTGTTTTTTCTGCTGATTCCACATTCTTTCAGGTACTCCAGATTGTGATTCAGGGTTGGAGCACCAATAGCAGCGAAGTGGGCAGCCTTTGAAGAAAATAACAGTTCGTATTCCTGGGCCGTCATGAATGCTAAATTTTTGAATATTAAAAATACATGCCTGATTTTGCATAATGACCTCCTTTGGACAACATTTTATTTTAATTAATTATAACACAAAAGTTTCGTACGTAAATTATTTTATTTCTTTAGAAATTTAAATAAGGAATATATAACCAAAAAGTAGATTGGGTTTTTGATTTTTAAAATTGTTTTTTAATTTCCTCTATGATAGACTGAAAATCATATGGGGGTGCTGATTTGGCTAGAGAAGACGAAATTATCGCAATTGTTAATCAAAGAAAAAAAGTAGAAGTTAATGAGTTAGCAGAGCTTCTAAATGTTTCGAAAGTAACTATAAGAAAAGATTTGGATAGATTAGAAGAACGTGGAATGATTCATCGTCAACATGGATTTGCTGAAATTAATAATCAAGACGATTTAAATTATCGCTTAGCTACTAACTATGAACTGAAAAAGAAGATTGCAATGCGGGCACGCGATATTGTAAATGATGGGGAGACAATTATTATTGAATCGGGTTCGACTTGTGTCTTGCTAGCCGAAGAGATTGCAATGCATTGTAAAGATGTGACAATCATTACAAATTCATGTTTTCTAGCAGCTTATGTTCGTAAATATGATAATATTGAAATTATTCTATTAGGTGGGGAGTATCAAAAGGATTCCCAAGTTAATGTTGGACCACTGATTAAGACGGTGGTTGATCATTTTTATGTTGACAAACTATTTGTCGGTATTGATGGCTACAATCCAAAAGGAGTCTTTACCGGAAGTGATTTAGCGCGTGCAGACGCTTCAAAGCTAATGGCCCAATCTGCTAATAAGGTGATCATTTTAACAGATTCTAGTAAATTTATACAAAGAGGCTTGGTAACTGAATTTAATGTTTCGGAGATTGACACAATCTTTACAGATACTGGTATTGATTTACAAATATCTAGGCAGTTAGAAAAGTATGGCTTAAATTTAATTACAGTTTGATAATTGACTTTTTATAAAACTAGATAGATATATTTTTAGAGGTGAAGTTTATATAACTTTAACCTCTTTTTCTGTTTTAAATTGACTTTGAGTTTTAATCATGCTAGCATTTAGTTACGAAAGAAACTTAAATTAATTTCAAAAGAAAATTAAAAGGTGGTTTAAAATGAAAACAATTATTCAAGAAAAAACAGCGTTAAAAACGAACCATTTTGGTCAACTTACTAAAAGAATGAATGATTATCGTGAAAGTATTCTTACTAAACAGCCCTATATTTGTGCTGAGCGTGCTTTACTGGCAACAGAGGCTTATCAGATGTATCAAAATCAGCCGAGTGTTGTAAAACGGGCGCTAATGTTAAAAAATATTTTAGAGAAAATGTCAATTTATATTGAAGATGAAACAATGATTGTTGGTAATCAGGCAGCTTCCAACCGTGATGCACCAATTTTTCCAGAATATACAATGGCATTTGTGATTGATGAGCTTGATTTATTTGAAAAACGAGATGGCGATATTTTTCAGATTACGGAGCAAACAAAGGCAGACTTACGTTCGATTGCCTCTTTCTGGGATAATAACAATTTGAGGGCGAAGGCAGGTGCATTATTACCTGATGAGGTTTCAGTTTATATGGAAACTGGCTTTTTTGGAATGGAAGGTAAGATGAATTCTGGAGATGCTCATCTTGCGGTAGATTATCAAATGATGCTTAAGCTTGGTTTAAAAGGTTATCAGAAGCGTGCACGTCAAGCAAAGGCAGATTTGGATTTGACGCAACCAGAAAATATTGATAAGTATCAATTTTATAAGGCTGTTGATATTGTGATGGATGCAGTTTTAACATTTGCGAATCGCTATGCTAGTTTGGCACGAGAAATGGCGGAAATAGCCAAACCAAAACGTCGTTCAGAGTTACTTGAAATTAGTCGTATTTGTGAGAAGGTTCCTTATGAACCAGCGGAAACTTTCCAAGAGGCGATTCAAGCCGTTTGGTTTATTCAATTAATATTACAAATTGAATCTAATGGTCACTCTTTATCCTATGGACGTTTTGATCAATACATGTATCCATACTTGGAAAGAGGTTTACTTAATCATCAAATTACTGAAGAAAAAGCAGTAGAACTACTAACGAATATTTGGATTAAAACTTTAACGATTAATAAAGTGCGTAGTCAGGCACATACTTTTAGTAGCGCTGGTAGTCCACTCTACCAAAATGTGACAATTGGTGGCCAAACAAGAGATAAAAAGGATGCTGTAAATGAATTATCATATCTTGTTTTAAAAAGTGTTGCTCAAACTAAATTACCACAGCCAAACCTTACCGTTCGCTATCATTCAGGCTTGGATAAAGAATTTATGAATGAATGTATTGAAGTAATGAAGCTTGGCTTCGGTATGCCAGCATTTAATAATGATGAAATTATTATTCCGTCATTTATTAAAATTGGTGTTAGTGAAGCAGATGCTTATGATTATAGTGCAATCGGTTGTGTTGAGACTGCAGTTCCTGGTAAGTGGGGCTATCGTTGTACAGGCATGAGTTATATGAATTTTCCTAAAATTTTATTGATTGCGATGAATGATGGTGTAGATCCTGTTTCGGGCAAACGATTTACAAAGGGTTATGGTCATTTTACCGAAATGACTACTTTTAAAGAATTGCAAGTAGCTTGGGATAAAGTGGTTCGTGAATTAACGAAGATGAGTGTTATTGTTGAAAATGCGATTGATTTGGGCTTGGAACGAGAGGTACCAGACGTGCTTTGTTCAGCATTAACAGCAGATTGCATCGGTCGAGGCAAGACATTAAAAGAAGGTGGTGCAATCTATGACTTCATCTCTGGTTTACAGGTAGGTATTGCTAATTTAGCAGATTCTTTGGCAGCAATTAAACAATTGGTTTTTGAAGAAGGTAAGATTTCACAAGCTGAGCTGTGGGAAGCTTTGATGACAGATTATGCGGGTGAACGTGGTCAAGAGATACAACAAATGATTATAGATGAAGTACCAAAGTACGGAAATGACGATGACTCTGTTGATCAATTGGTTGTGTCAGCTTATGATAGTTATATTGATGAGGTTAAAAAATATCCAAATACACGTTATGGACGTGGTTCGATTGGTGGCACACGTTATTCAGGAACTTCTTCAATTTCAGCCAATGTTGGTCAAGGCAGGGGGACGATGGCAACACCAGACGGTCGTAATGCCTGGACACCTTTAGCAGAAGGTTGCTCGCCTTCTCATAATATGGATAAGAATGGTCCAACCTCTGTTTTAAAATCAGTTTCGAAGTTAAGGACAGAGGAAATCATTGGTGGCGTTTTACTCAATCAAAAAGTGAATCCACAAATGATAGCAAGAGAGGAAGATAAACAGAAATTGATTATGCTAATTCGTGCCTTCTTTAATCAATTACACGGCTATCATATTCAATATAACGTTGTTTCGCGTGAAACATTGCTTGATGCTCAAAAGCATCCAGATAAATATCGTGATTTGATTGTTCGTGTTGCAGGTTACTCAGCCTTCTTTAATGTACTTTCTAAAGCCACTCAAGACGATATTATTGCACGAACTGAACAGGTGCTCTAGAGAAGATTTAAAAGTGACAATTAGCATAAAATTTTTTAACCTTTGAACCGACCATTAAAAATTAGATAAAATCTAACTCTTAATGGCCGGTTCATTGAGTTCTTTTTAGTAAAGGCGATTAAATGGCTGCCTCACCTATTCGTTAAAGTTTTGCTGAACTAGTTCCTCCAAATCAGCAATTTGTCGTTGCAATTCTTTACCAATCGAAGTGTCCTTAATTAAGACACGAAATTCATCATGATCAATAATTCGTTTGGTCGAAACTGTGCTTTTGGGTGTTTTTTGATTAAATAAAGCTGTTACAGAATTAAAAGGCTGATGCGTGACAATTTGAAAGCCGGTCGAGGTATAGAGTAATGTATAGCCACCAATACCGGTAGTTTTTTGATAAGCCTTGGATAACCCACCATCAATCACGATAAGTTTACCATCAGCTTTAATTGGACTCTCGCCCTGTGTGACTTTGATTGGTGTGTGCCCATTGATAATATGTGCATTATTACCAGATAACCCAAATTCCGCCAATATTTGATCGCAACAATTATTTTGATTGCGGAAATTAAAATAAGGATTTCTCTTTTCATGGTGGCTAGATTTATCGGCAATAAAATAGCGTTCAAAAGTAGCCATTTTTTCTTTTCCGAAAAGGGGAGAATACTTACCACACCAAGCATACCAGAATAAATCAGTTGCGAAGTCATTATAACAGTCAGGATTGTTATAGCCCATTCGAAGCTGATTATCAAAGAAATCAAGTAATTTTCTACCTGATAAACTTTCTTGATTTAAAAAAATACTTTTGAAATTACCATCATCATCCAAAGGGATACAGCCGTGGAATAGGAGCTGACCATTATAGACTAGATACATACTGCCATGATTCATTAAGAAGTCTAAATGGTTTTTTAAACGCTGTGAATTTTGGAAGCTTGCCAATAATGATTCCAATACTAATTTTTCTTCTGTTGTGAGTTGCTCTGGATTTTTAGTATCAACCAACTGAAAGCATCCATTCATCAATAAATACTTTTGGTGATTAATTTCAATCGTTTTTCGATCACTCGACAAGCCGTTTAGCAGTTTGCCACCAGATAATTGAAACTCAGGACGTCGTTCATTTAATTGACTTTCTAGCTTGTACTGAATGATTGTCAAGGCTTGATGAACCTTTGATAAATTTTCTTTTTTAATTTGATTGGGACAATTTTTGGGATAAAATGCCTCATTATTCGCATAATTCTTTTCAGCAAATATGAATAAATGTCTTAAATTAAATCCATAGGCAGCTTCAATATCATCAAGATAATCATAGCGTGCAGCAATTCTCAACAGAGCTACTAAACAAATTTTTGATCCTGACATAGCACCGAGCCATAGGATATCATGATTACCCCATTGAATATCCACATTATGGTGCTCAATCAATTCATCCATTACTTTTTCAACCTGATTCCCTCTGTCAAAGATATCTCCAACGACGTGTAGATGGTCTACTACAAGACGTTGAATCGTTTGACAAATCGCGATTAGGAAATCTGTCATCTGATTTAATTGAATTAATTTATTAATAATAGTTAGATAATAGCTTTCTTTTAAGTCCTGAATTTCAAACCGAAAAATTAATTCTTCTGCTAAATAGGCAAAATTTTTCGGCAGTGCCTTTCTTACTTTTGAACGAGAGTATTTACCAGCAACTTCCTTTAAAAGGATAATGAGCTGTTCAAGCTTGATAAAATACCAATCATCTGGCATTTTTTTATTACTATTTAAATAATTTTCAGGATAATACACGAATAAAGCTAACGCTTCTTTTTCTTGCGTTGGTAGCTCAGGGAATAATAAATATATTTTTTCACGGATAATACCAGCGCCATTACGGAGGGTATGGGCGAAAGCTTCGTATTCTCCATGGATGTCACTAATGTAATGCTCAGTCCCCTTCGGTAATTGCAATATTGCCTCTAGGTTAATTAGCTCTGTGAGAATTGCCTCTTTTGTTTTAAATTGTTCAAATAATAAATTATTGTATTTATCTGCAATCATAAAATTAACTCCTTAAAATATAATACATCATATTGACTTTATTTAAGACGTATTATATCATCTAATCATACATATTAATAGATGATTTAGGAGGATTTTATGAAAAATGTTTACAGTTTTGCTGAAGGCAATGCCTCAATGAAATCACTACTTGGAGGAAAAGGGGCGAATTTAGCTGAGATGACACGCTTAGGCTTACCAGTTCCACCAGGTTTTACTGTAACTACTGAGGCTTGCATGTCCTTTTTAGAAACAGGTGTTTACAATGAAGCGCTTCGATTAGAAATTGAGCAGGCAATTCGAGCTTTGGCGCGTGAGACAGGTAAGACTTTTAATTCATCAAATCATTTATTATTAGTCTCTGTTCGCAGTGGTGCCAAGTTTTCAATGCCGGGTATGATGGACACTATTTTAAATTTAGGATTAAATAATCAAAATGTAACAGCATTGGCAAAAATGACCGATAATTATATATTTGCCTATGATTGTTATCGTCGGCTGTTACAAATGTTTGGTGATGTTGTTTTTGCGATTCCAAAGTCACAATTTGATGCTCAAATTTCAAGGCATGAATTAAAATACGATAAAAATGTAAGCGATTTCTCGGAAGGTGAATTTATTACCTTAATAGACGCATTTCATCAAATTTATCAAATTAATCAACGTGTTTTTCCCCAAGATCCATACGTACAATTAGAATATGCGATTCAAGCTGTCTTCAATTCTTGGAACAACCATCGGGCCAAGGTCTATCGTGCGCTTAATCAAATTGATGATAATTTAGGAACGGCCGTCAATATTCAAAGTATGGTTTTTGGAAATAGTGGTCAACGTAGCGGAACAGGAGTTGCCTTTACCCGTAACCCAAGTACTGGAGAAAATGAATTATTCGGTGAATTTTTAGTTAATGCGCAAGGAGAGGATGTTGTTGCGGGCTTAAGAACGCCACAACCGATTGAAAGTATTCAACAAATAATGCCGACTGTTTTTGATGAGCTTCAGAAAATTGCACGTTTATTAGAGAGACATTATCGTGATATGCAAGATTTAGAATTTACGATTGAGCACGGTAAACTTTATCTTTTGCAGACTCGTAACGGGAAACGTTCTGCTAAGGCAGCCTTAAAGATTGCCGTTGATTTAGTTTCAGAAAAAATTTCGACTAAAGAAGCGGCAATTTTAAAAATAAATCCTGACGAAATCAATCAACTCTTACATCCTATTTTTGTTGAATCAGAATTGAAAAAAGCGACTCTCTTGGCCAGTGGTTTACCCGCTAGTCCTGGGGCTGCTGTGGGTAAAATAGTCTTTACTGCAGAACGTGCCAAGGAGCTAGTTGCGCTTGGTGAAAAGGTGGTTTTGGTTCGTCGTGAAACATCGCCAGAAGATATTGAGGGAATGCTTGCAGCAGAAGCAATCGTTACAACTTATGGTGGGATGACCTCGCATGCGGCTGTTGTTGCACGTGGTATGGGAACTTGCTGTGTGACCGGCTGTGAAGCAGCAAAAATAGAAGAAGCTCAAAAAATTGTAAGAATTAATAATCAACTATTGACTGAGGGAGATATCGTTTCGATTGATGGTACAACAGGTCGAATTTATATTGGTGAAATTGAAACTGAGCTGTCGAAGATTGATGAAAATTTTCAAAAATTAATGCAGTGGTGTGATGATATTGCCAAAGTCAAAGTTTATGCTAATGCTGAAACGGTTTTGGATTTGCGGACAGCACTTGATTTTGGCGCGAAGGGTGTTGGCTTAGCTAGAACTGAGCATATGTTTTTTGGAGTGGAAAGATTACGTGCAATGCGTCAATGGATTTTGACAGAGCAAAAATCTGAAGCCTTGGCCCAATTAATTTTATTTCAAAAGGCTGATTTTTATCAAATGTTCAAACTTACTAAAGAAAAGCCAATGATTATTCGTTTATTAGATCCGCCAATGCATGAATTTTTACCACATGGATATAGAGAAATACAAAAGGTGGCTGAAGAGTTGTCGTTGACAGTAGCTGAGGTTGAGCAAAGTGTGGCAGCTTTAGCTGAGGTCAATCCAATGCTTGGTCATCGAGGTGTTCGGATTGGTGTGACAGCACCTGATATTTATCGAATGCAAACGACTGCAATCATCCAAAGTGCAATTAAACATTGGCGTGAAGGGCTTGAAATTATACCTAAAATTATGATTCCTTTGATTGCGGAAGCTTCTGAACTAAAATTAGTTAAGCAGCAGCTGATTGAGCAAATTCAAACAATATTTCAGGCGAAGAATATTGAAATTCCGTATGAAATCGGTACAATGATTGAGCTACCTAGAGCCTGCTTAGTGGCCGATCAGTTAGCCGAAAAGGCCGATTTTTTTAGCTTCGGTACAAATGATTTAACGCAGATGACCTATGGCTTTTCTCGAGATGATATTGGTAAATTTATTGGTGATTATCAAGAAAAAGGCCTACTTGCGAATGATCCATTTCAAGTTTTAGATATTGACGGCGTTGGCAGATTGGTTGAAATGGCTGTTCAAAAGGGACGTGCAATTGAGCCGAATCTTTCAATTGGGGTTTGTGGGGAAGTTGGTGGTAATCCAGAGTCAATTGCCTTTTTCCAAAAAATTGGCGTGAATTATGTCTCTTGTTCGCCATATCGTGTCCCAATTGCAAGGTTGACTGTTGCCAAGGAAGCAATACATCGACTTTCTTAATATTCATCCTTTATAAAAATCACTTTTAGATATATAATATGTATTATAATCACAATAAGGCTAGTAATTAATGAATTACGACATATTATTTAAAAATATGATGTTAGTAAAGGAGTAATCTATGGATTTTTCTGATCGTCAGAAGCGAATTATTGAAATCGTTAAGGAAAACGAACCAATTAGTGGAGATAATATAGCGGCAAAACTTGGTTTAACCAAACCAACATTAAGAAACGATTTATCAATTTTGACAATGACTGGTGTCTTAGATGCTCGTCCCAAAGTTGGTTATATTTATTCTGGTCAGAGAGTTGAGCCACTCTTATTTGAAAAATTATTTTTAAAAAAAGTCAGCGATTTAATGATTCCACCTGTCTTGATTCACTCGAATACGATTATTAGAGATGCAATCACTGATTTATTCGTCTATGATGTTGGCTCTTTATTTGTAGTGGATGAGGAAGGGGATAATCTAGTTGGTGTGCTATCTAGAAAAGATTTATTGAGAAGTGCCTTGACTAGCGGACAACAGGACTTTCCAGTGGCTGTAGTGATGACTAGAAAACCCAATATTTATACGATTACACCAGATGAATCAATTTTAGCGGCTGGTACGATGCTTATGCTACATCAAGTTGATTCTTTACCAGTAGTTAAAGCGGGTACGACAGATGAAATTGTTGGCAAAATAACTAAAACAAGAATTATGAATTTCTTAATTCAAGAAGGTAATAAAGTGAGGGAAGATAATGAGTATTAGGTATGATGATAGCAATTCGCTAACTATCTTTATAATTTCTGATTCAGTCGGTGATACAGCTCAAAAGGTTATAACTGCAGTGTTAGCTCAATTTCCTAATGTTGAAAATATTGAAATTAAAAAATTTCCATTTATTGACAGTGAGGAAGAATTAACAAAAATTATTCGAGACGCGATAGCTGAAAAAGCAGTAGTTGTGACCACATTAGTAGAGCCTGCTTTAACACAACAGTTGGTGGAGTTCTCAAAAAAATATGGCTTCAAATATATTGATTTCATGTCACCATTGATTGATGCAATTGTAGAAACGACTCATGTTGAACCTAAACATGAGCCACGAGCACAGTATAAGTTAAATCAGGGCTATTTTAATCGCGTTGAGGCGATTGAATTTGCAGTTGCTTATGATGATGGTCGTAATCCAAAAGGCTTCATTAAATCAGATTATGTGATACTCGGAACTTCCAGAACATCGAAAACGCCATTAAGTATGTATTTGGCAAATAAATCAATTAAAGTTTCTAACCTACCTTTGATACCTGAGGTACCGCTGCCTACTGAGATTTATGAAGTACCAAAGGAAAAATTGATTGGCTTATTATTAAATCCCGAAAAAATCTTGGCAATACGTAAAACCAGATTAAAATCATTAGGTTTATATACAGATTCAAATTATTCTAGTATTGAAAGAATTAAGGCAGAAATCGATTATTCTAAAAAAGTTTATGAAGAATTGGGTGCTCGAGTGATTCAAATTGATGGCATGGCGATTGAAGAAATTGCCCAGCTGATTGAAAATGGTTAGTGGTTAAATTTCAAATTATTAGGCTTGTATCAATCTTTATTGTTTTAAAGATTGATACAAGCCTTTTTATTAATTATTAATTAAATAAACCTTACTCTCATAAGGACGTAATATTTTTCCTAAGTCATCTGTATAGTTTGAGATTAAACATTTTGACACATTTTGATTATGATTATAGTTAGTTATTTCAAGTGTCTCGTCAGTAAAGTTACTGATGACTAATAATTGTTGATTTTTAAAGCTTCGACGATAAATAAATGTCTTAGGGTTCTCAGGCTCTACTAATTCATAGCTACCGTGGATAATAATTGGATATTGTTTTCGTAGTTGATTGATTTTTTGGTAGTAGTAATAAATTGATGTTGGATCGCTTAACGCTCTTTCTACGTTGATTTTATCATAATTTGGATTAACCTTTAACCACGGTTTACCACCACTGAAGCCAGCGTTAAGGTGGTTGTTCCATTGCATTGGTGTTCTAGCATTATCTCTGGAAGAGTGATGAATGTATTCTAACATTTTTTGGTGAGAAAGTTGTTTTTGATCAATTACCAAGTCCTGATAAGCATTCAAGGTATCTAAGTCTTGATAATCTTCGATATTATCAAAAGCAACGTTAGTCATACCAATTTCTTCACCCTGAAAAATATAGGGTGTACCCTGCATGAAGTGAAGCGTACTTGCTAACATTTTAGCAGAGCGATCACGATACTCCTCGTTATCATTACCGAAACGAGAAACAACTCTTGGGCGGTCATGATTATTCCAGTATAAACTGTTCCATGCTTTATTATGTAAACCGATTTGCCATTTTGATAAAATATGTTTTAATTCAACCAAGTCAGCACGACGATTGCTCCATTTTCCTAAACCTTCTGTACTATCATCAATTACAGCATGCTCAAATTGAAAAATCATTTGCAATTCATTAGATTCAAAGCCAGCGTATGATTTAGCATCCTCAATTGAAACACCAGGTGTCTCACCAACCGTAATGATATCAAATTTGGACAATACTTTTTCATTCATTTCCTTCAGATATTGATGAATGTTTGGTCCATTAGCGGCCATTTCCATTGACGAACTATGATTTTGATAATTTACATTTGGATCATTAGGAAATTTCTTATTTTTGGATATGAGATTGATAACATCCATTCTGAAACCGTCTACACCTTTATTTAGCCACCATGTCATCATCTGATAAATTTCTTCTCTGACTTTAGGGTTATCCCAGTTTAAATCAGGCTGCTTTTTTGAAAAAAGATGTAAATAGTATTGTTGAGTAACTTTGTCCCATTCCCATGCTGAACCGCCAAAATCTGATGCCCAATTGTTTGGAGCAGCTCCATCTTTAGCATCCTTCCAAATATAGTAATCCCGATATGGATTATCTTTTGATTTTTTGCTTTCTTGAAACCAGTAATGTTCATCAGAGGTATGATTAACTACCAAATCCATCATTAATTTCAATCCTAAATCATGTGCTTCCTTGAGCAGGTCATTAAAATCAGCCATTGTTCCATATTCTGGTTGAATGGCTTGATAATCACTGATGTCATAGCCATTGTCATCATTAGGAGATTGATAAATAGGGCTTAACCAGATAACATCAATTCCTAATTTTTTTAAATAAGGGAGTCTTTGAATGACTCCTCTAATATCACCAAGACCATCATCATTACTATCTTGAAAACTTCTAGGATAAACTTGATAAACAATTGCTTCTTGCCACCATTTTTTTTGCATAATCTACTCCTTATACATTGATTTGACAAAATTCTATTTTTTCTTGATTTGGTCCTTCAACAATGAAAAATTTGATTCCTTTTTTCCAATAGTGTAAGCTTTCAATGCCTTTTGATATGATTGATAATTTGTCATTAATAGCATCTTGATAAAGCTTTTCAATATCTGTTACATCTAGAGCGATGTGATCGATGGCACCATTTTTTTGACCTTTGGATTCAATTTCCCAAAGTTCAATTACCAGTTGATTTGCCTCGACAAATACGACTTTTTTATCATTGCTTTGTTTTTCTTCGTTAATAATTTTAAATCCAATTTTTTCATAGAATGTGATGGATTCGGGTAGTTTTACTGTTGGAATACCAATATGTTGTATGCCTCGAATATAATTAGTGTGTTTCATAATTAAATCTCCATATCTATTGAAATACCGTAATGGTCTGAAATAGTTGGTTGGGTTTGACCATTAAATAATATTTTATAAGTCTTAATTTTTAATGGCTGTGTTGTAAATATATAATCGATTCTTAATTCATTTTTATTATTTTCCCAGCCATCAATTTTTTTAGTTACCGAGTATTCACCAATTTTTTCTTGCGCTTGATAGAAACTATCATAGAGAGCACTGGTACTTTGAATTAATTCGTAACCTTCATGTTTAATGGAAGCGTCGTTGTTAAAATCGCCCATGATAATACTAAAATCATTTTTTGAAATTTTGCCTTGCTTTTGGAAATTAAACCATTCGGTTGCAAATAGCTCCTCATTCTTAAATTGCCACCATGAAAAATGAACTGAGTAAAACCAAACTTCTTTTTCATGATAATAGACTGAACCACCAATCAAGCTTCTTCTTCTGACATCAGTAAAATTTAAGCTATCTCGGCAAGTAATGACTTGTGTATTTATAAATGGTGTTTTTGAAATTAAAGCAACGCCTTCTTCATAAATTTTAAATCCAGTATGTGAATCGACCCATATACAATAATAATTTTTGCCAAGTTGCTTTAGAATTTTTATTAATAAATACGCAAAGTTATCTTTTCGTATTGGTTTGTTGGAAAGAGATTGAATATATGAACTATTGGGAATTATTGGTGCTTCAATAAGCTGATTGACCTCTTGTAGTGCAATCATTTCAAAATCAGAATTAATAATCTCTTTTGCGAGTAGGTAGAGTTTAGCAATTTGGTTACTTTCTAACCAGCTGTGTGTGTTTAAGGTTAATATTTTCATAAAATACTCACTTTCTAGTCAAAGTTAGTATTTTATCGCCAAATTCAACATTGGAGAAATGTACTTCGCTTGGTGTCATAAGATATTGGTCGCTATTGGTAATAATTAATATAACGTCCGTCTTTTTTTGAGCCGTCTTGATTTGTTCAAAATTGACTTTGGCAATTGGTGTTTGAGCAGATATCAAATCACCAGTATTCACTAAAATAGTAAATGGTGCCCCCTCCAGTTCAACAGTGTCAATGCCTATGTGAATTAATATTTCTGCACCATTAGTAAGTCTTATTGTGATTGCGTGCTGAGTTGGAAAAACACTAACAATTTGGCCATCACTAGGTGCGTAAATAATATTATCTGAGGGTTCAATTGCAAATCCTTCACCCATCATTTTGGAGGAAAATACCTCATCATCTACTTGTGTAATCGGTTTTGATGTTCCAGAAATCATCGCATGGATGAATTGCACTCCATTTTGATTTTTGATTATTGAATTTTTGAAAATATTAAACATTGAAAGCCTCCTTTGCGTGATAAAAAACATTTCGTAATAGACTATACGAAATGTTTTTAAAATATTCTTCCCAAAAAAGTGCTTATTTTTTCTCAATAATTATCTTTTGGTATTTGAGAGGAGAAATACCTTCATATTTTTTAAATACACGATGAAATGTTTTGCTGCTCGAAAAGCCTGATTTTTCTGCGATTTCTGTCATTGGTAATATTTCTTCTGATAAAAGAAATTTCGCTTGATTGATTCGATATTCATTTAGAAATTGATGGAAGCTAATACCAACTTGTTTTTTAAAAAATCTTGAGAAATAATTGGGACTTAGATTTAAAATTTTTGCAGCGTCCTCAATTCGAATTTCTTCATAATAATAATTGTTAATATAATCGTATATTTGTTCGATTTTAGTAATCATTTCTTTGTTAATTAGGGTAGATTTATTGATTTTGTGTGCAGCTATTTTTGTTTTCGGCAATTGTTCTGTAACGATTAGAATTAATATAGAAATATGACGTAATATTTCTATACTTTTAAAATTGGCATTATTTTCTTCTATTTCATATAAATTAAGTATTTGTTGACGAAATATATTTTGTAATTTTTGAGGCCAGTTAATACTATGTTTTTCCGTAATTTCAAAAGCATCAATGATTCGCGTTTTCTCTTGAACTGTTAAAAAATTATCAAAACCTGATATATCAATTTTTACAATAATATATTCGGTATTAGTTGAATTCAAAAAATAATGAGATAAGCCACGATCAATAATATAAATTTCTTCTTCATAGACATGAATTAAATTTTTTTCAATTCCTAATCGTAGTGTGCCCTGAACAACGTAAATAATTTCAATTTTAGGTGTCCAATAGGGTTGGTTTGATTCTTTTCCAGTTTGATATTGTATTTGAACGACATTTTGGTTCATAATCTCACCTCTTTTATCATTATAAAAGAATTTTTTTTTATTACTAGTTGCCCTTAATTTTAGGAATTTTGTTTCATGCCATGACACTAAAATGCTATTTGGCACACTATATTCCAAAAAGTAGTCAAATCATTGTAAGCGCTATCTGAGCATGTTATAAATAGACTGTTAAAAAAATTTGAAAGAAGGTGTTCTCTAATGATGGAGAAAATACAGCGTTTCGGTGGTGCCATGTATACCCCAGTTCTACTCTTTTCGTTTGCTGGTGTTGCAGTTGCACTATCTGTCGTATTAAATAACGAAGCTCTAGTGGGTACTATCGCTTCTGAAGGAACCTTGTGGCATAATATTTGGACAATCATTGAAAATGGTGCTTGGACAGTATTTAACCAGATTGAGTTACTTTTTGTAATAGGCTTGCCTCTTGGTTTAGCAAAGAAAGCAAATGGTCGTGCAGCCTTAGAATCATTTGTTATTTATTTAACAGGCACTTATTTTATTAGTAGTATCTTGGAATTTTATGGTTCTAACTTTGGTGTTGATTTTAGTCAGGAAGCAGGTGGTGAATCTGGTCTTAAATTGATTGCTGGTATTAAAACTCTTGATACGGGTGTTTTAGGTGCAATTGTCTTTGCGTCAATAGCAGTTTGGATTCATAATCGTTATTTTGAGAAAAAGTTACCCGATTGGCTTGGCGTTTTTCAAGGATCGACTTTTGTTTATATAATTGGTTTTTTAATAATGCTACCAATTGCTTTATTAACTTGTTTAACTTGGCCGAAAGTTCAATTAGGCATCAGCTCAACACAAGGATTTTTAGTTTCATCCGGTGTTTTTGGTGTGGGATTATACGCATTTTTAGAGAGAGTTTTAATTCCAACAGGTTTACATCACTTTGTATACACTCCCTTTTTATATGGACCAGCCGTTGTAGAAAATGGGATTGCAAAGTATTGGATGGAACATTTGAGTGAATATGCAAATAGTACAAAACCTTTGAAGGAATTGTTCCCTGAAGGTGGTTTCTCTCTTAACGGTAATTCTAAAATATTTGCTTCAATTGGTATTTCTCTATCATTCATTGCGACCGCCAAGCCTGAACGCCGAAAAAAAGTGATGGCGATTATTATACCGGTTGCTCTTACAGCAATGCTAATTGGTGTGACCGAACCACTGGATTTTACCTTTTTATTTATCGCACCTCCATTATTTGTTGTACATGCTATTTTAACAGGATTAATGGCAGCGACAATGTATATTTTTGGGGTTGTTGGCGATATGAACAGTGGGTTGATTGATATGTTAACTCGAAATTGGTTACCTTTAGGTGCAAATCATTGGCAAACTTATTTGGTACAAATTTTAATTGGTTTGATTTTTGTAGGTATTTATTTTGTTGTCTTCAGATTTTTGATTATCAAATTTGATTTTGAAACACCCGGTCGTGAAAAGGATAGTGATGAAGCGATTAAACTTTATTCTAAAAAAGACTATAAAGCTAAAAATAATAAGGCAAAGCCGAAAAGTACAGAAAAATCTTTTGAGGATCCCTATTCTGAAAGAGCTCAAATTTTTTTAGAAGCCTTTGGAGGTGCTGAAAATATCGATAAGGTAAGCAACTGTGCTACTCGTCTAAGAATTACAGTTGTTGATGAAACACAGGTAGAGGCTGATAGTGCCTTTGTTTCTGGAGGTGCACATGGCGTAGTAAGGAAAGGGAATGCCTTTCAAATTATAGTGGGGATGGATGTTCCTCAGGTTCGTGAACGCTTTGAACAGTTGCTTGATGAAGAATGAAGTATTCCTAGCTTTGATTTTATTGGTACAATAGATATGTATATTTAAAAAATAAAATTTATAGCTAGGAGTTTTGAATGGATTTATTAGATATTGTTAATAGCAGTCAAAATGAGTTTAGCGAAACAGAGACAGATATTATTACTTTTATGATTGAAAATCAGGCAGCTGTTGAAGGGATGACGATTAGTGATGTTGCTCTAGCTACTCATGTATCAAAATCTTCAGTAATTCGTTTAACAAAGAAATTAGGTTTCTCTGGTTATTCTGAATTGAAGTTTTTCATTAAATCTTCTAAAGCGAGGCCTGAGGAGAATCTGTATGATGTACTGGAAAATCAAAATCGAGATTTAGAGAATACAATGAAATATTTAAGGCAATTAGATTTCATGCCGATATTAAAGCTAATTGGCGATGCAAATATTGTGTATTGTTATGGTACAGGCTATGCACAAAAGAATGCTGCCAATGAATTTTCTAAAAGTTTGCTTGGATGTAATGTTAAATCGATGGTTTTACCTGCCAAAACAGAA
This sequence comes from Streptococcaceae bacterium, assembly GCA_022484805.1. Lineage (GTDB taxonomy): Bacteria > Bacillota > Bacilli > Lactobacillales > Streptococcaceae > MMGLQ5-1. Next base: position 151,479 of record JAKVKP010000004.1, on the reverse strand, counting down.
TTTGACGTCAGTATGTCAGCCTTTAGTCGTGATGATTTGGTAATTTTCTTATCTTTAAGTGGTGAAACTGTAGAGATAAAAGAGGACTTAAAAATTTTAAAATTAAGACAAATTCCTTTTATTGCAATCACCGAATTTTCACAAAACTATATGTCAACATTGGCTAATTATAGTTTACATTATCATGTCACACCGATGAATATCAAAGGTCGAAATCGCCAGTTACATTCGTTCATTACATTAAATTTATTATTAGACACCTTAGTTAGACAATTTATTATTAACATGGACTCTCAATAGTCTAAGAGGAGGTTAATTTTGACTCAATTAATGCATAAAATTGGTATTAAGCGGTTACTAATTGGCTATTGGATTATTAGCGCTTTATTAATTTTTTTCTATAGTTATTTGACAACTGTCTTAACACAGACTGATTTTCAGAATCTTTTAAGTCAACCGATGTTCGCGCTAACTTTTTTCACGGGTTGCTTTTCTATGCTACAAAGTTATTTTGCAGAGCAATTAAAAGGAAGACAGCAACTTATCTATTTAAAAGTAGCGCTGATACAACAGGCAGTTTCTTTTAATTTGTTCGGCTTTATTTTGATTATCTTATTGTTAAAAAGAGCGCAATTTAAAGATAATAATGTAAAAAATAGTTTATTACTTTATAGTGGATTATTAATGTTATTCATATCAATTTTAATATCCTTATTATTAATTTTTTAGTTAAATTATTAACCCTCACATAGCTAATATGTGAGGGTTAATGTTTTATTTCAAAGTCAATTTAACCACCGCTTCTGTTCTAGCAGTGTGAGGGAACATATCAACGGATTGGATATACTCAACTCGGTAAACTTTCACTAATTCAACTAAGTCTCTAGCAAGTGTTGAAATATTGCAGGAAATATAAACCATTTTTTTCGGTGGTTGCTTGATAATGGTTGCCAATAACTTACTATCAATACCTGTCCTTGGTGGGTCAACAATTAATCCAGTTGCTTTAAATCCAGCTTTTTCCCATTTAGGAATGATTGCTTCTGCAGTCCCTGTTTCATAATGGGCATTATTGATTCCTAAATTTTTAGCATTAATTTTAGCATCATCAATTGCTTGAGAAATTGTGTCCATTCCTCGAACTTCTTTAACCCCTTTAGCTAATGAGAGTCCAATTGTACCAACACCACAATAAGCATCAATAATTTTATCTTCCGAATTTAAGGTCATTGCATCCAATGCTTCTTGATAAAGCCGATTCATCTGTTCAGGATTGAGCTGTAAAAAAGCTTGTGGTGAGAGCTCAAAGCGTTGTTTGAGAACGTCTTCTTGGATTGTTCGCTTACCCCAAAGATGCTGATTTGCTTCACCATAAACCTTAGAAGTCTGCTTTTTTTGGATATTTTGGTCAATGGTTACAATTTCAGGATGGGCTTGCACTAAAGCGACTTTTAATTCATTAAATTTTGGAAATTCCTTTCGGGTTGTCACAAAAATAAGCTGAATCTCTTTTGTAAGTGCACTTTCTCGAACCATAACAGTTTTAAGCAAGCCAGACCTTTTCCGTTCATCGTAAGCTGAAATTTTAAATTGATTAAATAATTTCACACAAGTATTTATGATTGCCTGTGTCTGCTTACTTTGAACATAGCAGTTTTTGATATTAACGAGATGATGGGAATTAATTGCGTACAGGCCAGCCTCAATTTTCCCACTTTTGATATTTTGTCGGATTTGAAATTGTAGTTTATTCCGATAGTGCATCGGTTCCTTTTGACCGATTGTTGCCCTAACTTGAAATTTTTCAAAGCCCTTGGGTTTAAATTTTCGTAGAGCTTGAAAAATGAGGTCAGTTTTATATTTCAGCTGTTGGTCGTAATCAAGGTGCATCAGTTGGCAGCCACCACATATATCATAAATATGACATGGCGGTGTCACCCTATAAGGACTCTTTTTAGTTAATTTTACTAATTGACCGATAGAAAAATTTCGCTCATTGCGAATAATTTTAATGGTTGCTTCTTCTTGCGGCAAGACATCCTCAATAAAAATGAGTCTTCCCTTGTAGTTGGCAATACCTTCACCATTAATGCCTAATTTTTTAATTTTAATTTTTAATTTTTGATTGATTGATAATTGAATCATATTATGCTCCACTATTTTCGACGTTCAACTATAATCATATCAAAATATTGGCGCGCGTGATAGAATAATAAAAGCTTTTAAAATCTGGAAATTTTAGCGAATGGAGTGACAAAATCGATGATACGTAAGGTGACAGAGATCCAACGATTGAAAAAAAACTATCGAATTACCTTTGAGAACGATGAAACGTTAATTATTTCTGAGAATACGTTAACTGAATTTTTAATTACCAAGGATAAATTAATCTCGGATGATTTGTTTAAAGAAATTTCAGCCTACCAAAGCTTGGATGAAGGAAAAAAAGTGGCATTAACAGCTTTAAACTATCGAGCCTATTCTGTTCATGAGATGAAGGAAAAACTAAGAGTGAAGGGAATTGATGAATCGAAAATTCTGTTAGTTATTGATTTTTTAAAAAAGAACCACTTGTTGAATGATACAGATTATGCACAAAATATTGTTGAAAGTATGGTTGCGGCTAAGAAAAAAGGTCGGCAGGCTGTTATTTTAAAATTAAAGCAAAAGGGCATCCATCCTGATATTATTGATTTAACAATTGAAAATTATTCAGAGGAAGCAGAGCTTTCAGCAGCAATTAATTCAGCGGAAAGACTTGAAAATCGTTATTATCGGGAATCAAAACGGGCTCAGGAACAAAAAATTACCGAAAATTTGATGCGTAATGGCTTTAGCTATGACAATTCAGCGAAGGCAGTTTCATTATTGGCAATAGAGAGCTCTGAGGATGAGGAGTATGAAAATTTGATTGCTAAAGGTGCGCCAGTATGGCGCCGTGTTTCGAGGCAATATGATGGTTGGGAGCGAAAAAATCGTGTTTTTCGCAATCTAGCGAGTAAAGGCTTTGATTTTGATTTAGTCAATCGTTTTATTGAAGAAATGGAAAATGAAGAAAATGAGTCAATTTAGTCAATTATTATTAAACTGGTACCAAATAAATCAACGAAGTTTACCGTGGCGCAATGATAAAAACCCCTACTATATTTGGATATCAGAAATTATGCTTCAACAAACGCAAGTTGTCACTGTTATCCCTTATTTTTTAAACTTTATTGAGACTTTTCCCACCATTGCCGATTTGGCCCAATCTAACGAAAATAAATTGATGAAGGCATGGGAGGGTTTGGGTTATTATTCTCGTTCGCGTAATTTAAGAGTAGCAGCAAATCAAATCGTGACAGAGTTTGATGGTGAGATGCCTGCGACAAGAAACGAATTATTAGCTTTAAAAGGAATTGGACCTTATACGGCAAGTGCGATTGCAAGTATTGCCTTTAATGAGGTGACTCCAGCGATTGACGGCAACGCCTTTCGCGTTTTTTCTAGAGTCATGACAGAAGCAAGTGATATTGGAGAGGCTAAGTCTAGGCCAATTTTTGAAAATATTGGTAATCAACTTATCTCAGAAAGTAATCCAGGTGATTTTAATCAGGCGATTATGGATTTAGGTTCTCAAATTTGTACACCAAAGGCACCAGAATGTGAAATTTGCCCAGTCAATAGTGTATGTCTAGCCTTTAAGTCAAAGACGCAGCTTAATTTTCCGAAAAAAGCTAAGAAAATAAAGAAAAAGGATATTTATTTGATTGCCGATTTAGTGATGAATGATGAAAATCAGTTATTATTTGAACAGCGCGCTGATGTTGGTGTTTTAAAGAATATGTGGCTTTTTCCAATGCGTGAGGTTGATAAAGCGGAATATTTAGCGATTGAAAAGTTGGCGGTTGGTCAAGTGAAACATATTTTCACTCATTTAAATTGGCATATTCTTTTGGTTCCTGAGCTTTCGTTCAGAATAGCTGAAGCAAATGAGCAAACGAGAAAGTGGCTTTCGTTAAAAGCATTAAATGATTATCCGATCCCGACGGTGCAATATAAATTAATTAATAAAATTCCAAAATCATTTTTTAAATAATGAATTATGTACTGAAAACTGTTTATAGAAAGATATTATTCTTGAAATTAGAAATTTGAGTTGAAACAGATACAAATTTTAGAATGGTATCGATTTTTATGTTACAATAGCATAGGATTTACTATTTATGTGTTGAGTTGTCAAGAGAAAGCTGGTCCTTTATGAATAATATTCCAAAAGAGGGAGAAGCTGTCACAATTCAAAGCTATAAACATGACGGACATTTACATAGAATTTGGCGAGATACTCTAGTCTTAAAGACTAGTGAGCACTCAATTGTCGGGGTGAACGATCATACCCTGGTGACGGAAGCGGATGGTAGAAGATGGGTAACTAGAGAACCAGCAATTGTTTTTTTTCATAAAAAATTCTGGTTCAATATTATTGCGATGATTAGAGATAATGGCGTTTCATATTATTGTAATCTAGCTTCACCTTTTTTGATTGACTCTGAAGCTTTAAAATACATTGATTACGATTTAGACATCAAGGTTTTCCCGGATGGCGAGAAAAAATTGTTAGATGTTGAAGAGTATGAATTCCACAAAAAGAAAATGCACTATTCACCTGAAATTGACTATATTTTAAAGGAGAATGTTAAGATTTTAGTGGATTGGATTAATCAAAAGAAAGGCCCTTTTTCTCCAGAATACGTCAAAATATGGATAAAGCGTTATGACGAATTAACAGGAAAAAATGTCAGTGACAGCTTAAAAATCGACTAATCAATTTGATAGTCGATTTTTTTATGTTCAAATATGCGTGATAACTTAACTTATAGAATGTTTATGACCGTTTTTAGATTTCAAGCATTGGCATTTGCACTTGATCTATTTCATCAATAAAGAGGTCTGGTCGGTTATTTTTTGTAACGATTTCAATTTGAAAGCCAAGTGCGTCTCGAAAAAGAAGATGGCGCTCATTAATTTCAATGATTTCTCCATCAACGTGTTTGTGATTAATCACAAAATCTAAATTTTGTGTGATGTGAATAAGGTTTGTTTTGTGTGTTAGTGGGTGCGTGATTTCAAATTTACCATTATAGATGGCTTGGAATTTCTTTAAGGGCTGTTTCTTTTTTTGAATGAGGTGCGTTGCGACACTGGTTGCAACGGTTGTGCCAAATAGCAATTTTAAAAATTTAATCATTATGCCCTCCTGTTTGCTTCTTAGGCTCATTCTAGCATGAAAAAGATTCGTAAAGGGGCAAAGTAAGAAAATGTTAAGGATTTGATATGAAAAATTCATGTTTGTAACAGTGCTTGCGATGATTTTAATTGTCATTTTTATTTATTAGCTTGAGATTATCTAGTTTTGGCAGCTTAGCAGCTTAAATAATATATTTACATTATTTAATAATTTTTAGAGCTTAAATATCTTAAAAATAATTACTCTTTTATCGTAATATAATGCTTTTATGAGAGGTAGCATGGTAAAATGAGTTAGAATTGGTTTCTGTTTGTATTAAAAATCAAAATGAGGTGGCAACTATGATAAAACTTGGTGTGATTGGTACAGGTTGGATTACACAGCAATTTATTAATGCAGGCGTTGAAACAGCTGATTATCAGCTACACAGCGTTTTCTCGCGTAAGTTGGAAACTGCAAAGCAGTTTGCTGAAAATAATAATGGCGAAATAATGGTATTTGATGATTTTAATCAATTTTTAGAAGATCCTGACTTGGATGTTGTTTATATTGCTTCTCCCAACAGCCTGCATTTTACTCAAGCTAAGCAAGCCTTGGGTGCAGGAAAGCATATAATTGTTGAAAAATCAGCCTTTTCTACACCGGATGAGATGGCAGAAATTATCAAGTTGGCGGAGGAAAAACAGCTATTATACTTTGAAGCAGCGCGTAACTTGCATGAAGCAAGCTTTGACCAAGTGAAACGCTTCATTGAAGGTCGGACGATTATTGGTGCTAATTTTACTTATGCAAAATATTCCTCAAAAATGCCACAGTATCTGGCAGGTGAAATACCTAATATTTTTAATCCAAAATTTTCAACAGGTGCTTTAGCAGATTTAGGTGTTTATTTATTATATGCAGCAATTGGCTGGTTTGGTAAACCGCAAGCAAGTAAATATTTTCCAACAATGATGTCGACAGGTGTTGATATTGTTGGAACGGGTATTTTGTTTTATGAAACTTTCAACGTAGTAGTTAATACAGGCAAGAATTTGAACAGTAATTTGAAATCTGAAATTTATTTTACTGATGGAACTCTAGAATTAGATGGCGTGAATGCAATTTCAAAGGCGGTCTTTAAAGACCTATCTGGGGCAGAGACGATTTTACCTGTTAAAGTAAAGGTAAATCCGATGGTAGAGGAAGCAAGGCAATTTGCTGAAGTGATTAAAAATCAAAATAGTAATAATATAGAAAAGTATCTTGAGTGGCAAGAACTATCAAGAGAAGTTAATCAGACTTTGACCGATATGAGACATTCTGCGGGCGTTATTTTTGCAGCGGATCATCAAGAATAGAATGGATAAACATGACAATTATAGAAAAATTACCAAAAGAATGGCAAGATAAGGCGCAACAAATTGGGATGGTTGATTTTACAGCGGTTCAGGCTCAGAGCTTTGATGTTTTAAATGGGAATTCTAATTTATTAATGGTTTCTCCGACTGGAACAGGTAAGACCTTAGCTTATTTATTGCCTTTATTATTGAATATTAAAAAAGCTCAGGGGAATCAATTACTAATTCTGGCACCTACGGCAGAATTAGCGATTCAAATTCATGAAGTTGTGAAGCAATGGTCGATTGATTTAGGCTTGAAAAGCAATGTGATTATTGGTGGTGCGAGCTTGAAACGTCAGATGGAACGGCTTAAGAAGTCGCCTGAAGTAATTGTAGGCACACCCGGACGATTATTGGAGTTAATCAAGGCTAAAAAAATTAAACTCGCCAAGGTAGAGATGATTGTTTTGGATGAGGTTGATCAATTATTTGAACCAGAACAATTTAAGCTGGTGGATCGGTTGATTCATTATGCGCCTCGAAAATATCAATTAGTTGCGGTCAGTGCAACTGCAGAACGGATTGAGGCTCAGTTTTCGGCATTGACAGAGGGCGTATTTAAACGTTTGATTGTTGAAGCGCAGCCAAGTGTTGTTGATTATTTGAAAATATCGGTTGAGAAAAGAAAAAAAGTTGAATTATTAAGTAAGATTGCTAATATACCAGAGATGCAGGCACTAGTATTCTTTAATCAATTAAATGATCTAGGTGCAGTTGAGGAAAAATTGATTTATCAGGGTGTACCTGTTGCGAGCTTAGCAAGTGATGTCAATAAAAATTATCGAAAAATAATCTTAGAAAAATTTAAAAATGGAGAGCTGACCTATCTTTTGGTGACAGATATTCTTGCTCGGGGAATTGATATCAAACAATTACCGTTTGTGATTAACTTTGATTTACCAATGAATCAAGAAAGCTTTATCCATCGAAGTGGTCGAGTTGGTCGAATGGGTAATCACGGGAAGGTTTTAACCTTAGTTCAACAGACAGATGAAAAATGGTTGAAAAAATTTAAGGTTGATTTTATTGATGTCACTTTAAAGGGTTTACAATTTATCGAAAATATTTAATCAATGTATTATCATTCAATATCAAGGTGGGGTCTGTAAGCAGGCTGCACCTTTTGATTGAATGAATCAAAATTATTATTTTATATACTTTGAAGCAAGGGTTTTATTCTTGATAGCCATTTAACATTAAATAATGATATAATACTAACGTTGTGTATTGACCTCGTAGCTCATCAGGATAGAGCGACCGCCTCCTAAGCGGTAGGTAGCTAGTTCGAGTCTAGTCGGGGTCATAATAATTTTAATTAATGGGAGGTGGCTGTCATGACATTTCAGATATTGACAGATACGACAAGTGATTTACCTTTTTCGTATTTACGAGATCATGATGTCGAGATAGTTGGTATGGTTGTTACAGTTGATGATCAACAGTATAATACGGCGGTGGAAGGTGACTTGACTCCAGAGTTATTGCTGTCATTTTTGGATCAAGGCATGATGCCAACGACTTCTCAAATTAATGTTGCTGAATTTGAAAAAGCGTTTAGGGTATATGCTGAAAATGGTGACGAGCTTTTGTACCTTTGCTTTTCATCGGGATTATCGGGAACCTATCAAAGTGCAGTCATTGCCAAATAAATGGTTTTGGAGGAATTTCCAACAGCTCAGATTAATATTGTTGATACACTCGCTGCTGCTGCTGGTGAGGGTTTGTTAGTGGATTTAGCAGTCCAAATGCGAGATCAGGGCTTAGAAATTTATGATGTAATTGAAAAATTAAACTATTTTATTCCGAGATTACGTTCTTGGGTGTTAGCTGATGATTTATACCATCTAATGCGTGGTGGCCGTGTTTCTAAAACTTCCGCGGTAATTGGCACTCTTGCTAATATCAAACCAATTATTCATGTTACTGAAATGGGTAAGCTAGAAGCTATTGCCAAGGTTAGAGGGCAAAAAAAAGGTTTGACCTATCTCTATGAAGAAACAGTGAAGGATTTATATCATCCCGAAGTACAAACGATTTGGATTGGTCACTCAGGTATTAAGTCTGTTGCCGAAGAAATGAAAGCCAGAATTTTGAAAACAACCGAGGTTCAAAGTGTAAATATTGTGCCTCTTGGTCCGACAATTGCCTCTCACACTGGTCGTGGTACTTTAGCAGTTTTTTCACTTGGGCAATTACCAAGATAATATATTTCTGACGAATCTGAGATAATTTACGTGGAATGTTATTGTTATTAATTATTTTTTATTTTAAAGTAAAAGGCATTCGAGGGTCACAGCTCTCGAATGCCTTTTGTAAATTATCTATTGAACTGAATAGTTTGGTGCTTCTTTAGTGATTTGTACATCATGTGGATGGCTTTCTTTTAATCCTGCACCACTCATTTCAATAAATTGTGCATTTTCAACTAAATCAATGAGATTCGCTGCACCAACGTAACCCATTCCGGCACGCAAACCGCCAATCAATTGGAAAACAATATCGCCGACGGAACCCTTATAAGCTACACGGCCTTCGATACCTTCAGGAACAAGTTTATTTGCTTCATTGACAGCACCTTGGAAGTAACGATCAGAGGAGCCTTGTTTCATTGCCCCTAGTGAGCCCATTCCGCGATAGGTTTTAAAACGGCGTCCTTGATAAATTTCGAATTCGCCAGGTGATTCATCTGTTCCGGCAAGCATTGAGCCAAGCATTACGGCATTGCCGCCTGCAGCTAAAGCTTTAACAATGTCACCTGAATACTGAATACCGCCATCAGCAATAATTTTTTTACCATATTCACGAGCAACGCTTGCAGCGTCATAAATTGCTGTTATTTGAGGGACACCAACACCAGCAACAACACGCGTTGTACAAATTGAACCAGGTCCAATACCAACCTTAACAACATCAACGCCTGCATCGTAAAGTGCACGTGCGCCATCAGCAGTTGCAATATTTCCTGCAATCAGGGTTTGTTCAGGAAATTTAGCACGGATTTCTTCGATTTTGCGTAAAACACCCGCGGAGTGACCGTGAGCTGTATCAATTACAATCGCATCAGCACCAGCCTCAAATAGTGCCGCAGCTCTTTCAAAGGTGTCACTAGTTACACCAACGGCTGCTGCAACTAATAATCGACCATGTGCATCTTTTGCCGCGTTTGGAAATTCAATTACTTTTTCAATATCTTTAATTGTAATTAGACCTGAAAGGCGTCCATTTTCGTCAACAAGTGGTAATTTTTCGATTTTATGCTGCTGCAAAATACTTTCTGCATCTTTTAAAGAAGTCCCCACTGGAGCGGTTACCAAATTGTCGCTTGTCATTACATCTTTGATATCGATTGAATAATCTGTTACAAAGCGTAAATCACGATTGGTTAAAATACCAACTAATGTTCGATTTTCCATTGTCTCAACAATTGGAACACCGCTAATGCGATATTTTGCCATTAGATTTTCTGCATCACTAACTTTATGTGCTGGTGTTAGGAAAAATGGATCTAAAATGACACCTGATTCACTGCGTTTCACTTTTCGAACCTCATCAGCTTGAGCTGAGATACTCATATTTTTATGAATAACACCTAAACCACCTTGACGTGCCATTGCGATTGCCATTTTGTGGTCGGTTACGGTATCCATTGAAGCAGAAATCATTGGAATATTTAAGGTAATGTTTGGGGCTAATTCAACCTTCATTTCAACATCATTAGGTAAGACAGAACTGGCAGCTGGAATCAGTAAAACATCATCAAAGGTATATCCTTTTTTTAAGAATTTAGTTTCAAAGTTGGACATAGATTGTTCCTTTCTGTAATTACAAGTCGTTATTTTTTACTATCATAAAAGCTGTTGCATTAAATGTCAAGACTCAAATGCTGATAAATAGCCTTTTTAATATAATATTGTTTTTCATAAAATATATATTTAAAATATTATAGCGAGTCTATTTTAGTATATATCAATGCTTTTTGTAAGAACAATTCATATTTTCATAAAATATATATTTAAAAAATATAAAAGTGAATTTGGGATTAATTTGCCGATTTCATACCTAATTGAGTATGGCTTTGCTATAATAAGACTAGTTTTTAAATATGGACATAAAAAGCGATTGATTTTTAACGTAGAAAAGGAGATTACATGAAAATCGGTTTTATTGGTCACGGTAATATGGGCGCCGCGATTATTAAAGGGTTAGTTGATAACGATGTATTACCTAAAGAAAACATTTTTGTATCTGGACATACTTTGGAAGGAACTGAAGCCTTTGCATCTCAAAATCATATTACTGCCATTTTTCCAAACGAAGATTTGGTTAAAGCGGTAGATGTAATTATTTTAGCAGTTAAACCTCATGTTGTGCATGAAATTATCCGCGAAATTAGAGATGAGCTTACAGAAAGTGAAACACTATTGATTTCTATTGCGGCCGGCAAATCTATTTCGGATCTTGAGCGTGCGGTCAAAACCTCACAGCAAGCGATTATTCGAGTAATGCCTAATGTAAATGCAACTGTTGGCGCATCGGTTACTGGTATTACGGCTAATCAGTCAACAACCTCAGAACAATTGGAGCTAGCGACTAAGATTTTTGAGAGCATTGGTAGCGTTTATAATTTAAGCGAAGAAAGCTTTTCAATTTTTACAGCGTTAGCGGGTAGTGCGCCTGCCTTTGCCTACTTATTTATTGATGGTTTGGCTAGAAGTGCTGTTAAACATGGCTTGCCAAAACCATTAGCAACTCAGATAGCGACTGAGATGGTGCTTGGAAGTGCTCAGTTAGTTGCACAATCAGATGATAATCCTTGGGGATTGATTGATAAGGTGTCTTCGCCAGGAGGCACAACCATTGAAGGCGTATTATCGCTAGAGGCGGATGGCTTTGTCGGTTCAATTAGTCGTGCGATTGATGCCACTTATGAAAAAGATCAAAAATTTGCAAGGTTCAAGGAGAATCAAGAATAAAAATGAAGAAAAATTTAGGGATACTAGGACTAATAACATTAATAACGATTATTTTAACACTATTTATTACACCTAAAGTGTCAGCTGCTGAAACTACTGGGGATTTTCGTGTTGGAATGGAGGCTGGATACCCACCCTTTAACTGGACACAGGAAAATAACAGTAATGGTGCCGTTAAAATCGAAGGCAGTAACCAATATGCTAATGGTTATGATGTCCAAGTAGCTAAAAATATTGCAAAAAAATTAAATAAAAATCTAATTATTGTTAAAACCAAATGGGATGGTCTTGTTCCTGCGCTTACTTCAGGAAAAATTGATGCGATTATTGCTGGAATGAGCCCTACCGAGGAGCGGAAGCAAACGATTGATTTTTCGGATAATTATTATACCTCTCATTTGGTAATTGTGACTAATAAAGACAGTAAATATGCAAATGCTGAAAGTTTAGAAGATTTTAAAAATGCTAAAATCACAGCCCAACAGGGTACATTCCATTACACTGTGATTGATCAAATTCCAGATGTCGACAAACAAATGGCAAGTACTGATTTTTCAGCAATGCGTGTTGCTTTACAGTCGGGTGTTATTGATGGTTATATTGCCGAACGTCCGGAAGGAATTACAGCTGAACAGGCCAACCCAAGCTTTAAAATGGTTGAATTTGCTGATGACAAGGGCTTCAAAACCTCTAGTGATGATACAGCTGTCGCAATTGGGATGCGAAAAGGTAGTGAAGATATCAATGCGGTTAATGAATATCTGGCAACTTTTTCTGAGGCTGATCAGACTGCTTTAATGAATAAAGTAATTGATTGGCAACCTTCCGAGGAGAAGGCGGATGGCTTTTTGGCACAAACAATCTCAATTGCCAAAAGTAACGGTGGTCAATTTTTAAAAGCGGCTGGCATGACACTATTTATCTCAATGATTGGTACAATTATTGGTACGTGTATTGGCTTGTTAATTGGTGTATTTAGAACAACTCCCAAAGCAAGTAATGTCATTTTATATGGCTTACAACGCTTGTTTGGTTGGGTTTTGAATATTTATATTGAAGTCTTTCGTGGTACACCAATGATTGTGCAGGCAATGGTTTTATATTATGGTGCAGCGCAAGCTTTTGGTATTAATATGGATCGAACATTTGCTGCATTATTAATTGTCTCAATTAATACAGGTGCCTATATGTCTGAAATTGTACGTGGTGGTATTTTTGCGGTAGATAAAGGGCAATTTGAAGCAGCACAGGCAATCGGTATGAATCATGGTCAAACAATGCGTAAAATTATTTTGCCACAGGTTTTGAGAAATATTCTGCCTGCAACAGGTAATGAATTTGTGATTAATATTAAAGATACCTCTGTTTTGAATGTCATTTCGGTAGCAGAACTTTATTTCCAAGGAAATACAGTTGCTCAGCAAAACTATCTATACTTCCAAACCTTCACAATCATCTGTGTCATTTATTTTGTCTTAACCTTTACGGTTACACGAGTTTTACGTTTGATTGAACGTAAAATGGATGGACCAAGTAGCTATGATATTGAAAAAGTGAGTGAGGTGAAAGAATAATGGCAGAAAATATTATTTTAGAAATCAATCACTTAAAGAAATCTTTTGGTCAAAATGAAGTATTGAAAGATATTCAAATGACAATTAATAAAGGTGAAGTAATTTCAATTATTGGTTCGTCAGGCTCCGGAAAATCCACTCTGCTACGCTCTATTAACCTCTTAGAGATTCCGACTGCAGGTGAGATTATTTTCAAAGGTGAAGCCGTTTTAGAAAAGGGCTATAATTTACCCAAGTATCGAACTCATCTTGGGATGGTATTCCAAAGCTTTAATCTTTTTAATAACTTAAATGTACTTGATAATGTAACAACTGGACAAATTACGGTTTTAAAACGCAATAAAGCTGAGGCTGAAAAAATTGCTAAAGAAAATCTGGAAAAAGTTGGGATGGCTGAATTTATTAAAGCCAAACCGAGTCAACTTTCAGGTGGTCAAAAACAACGTGTGGCAATTGCTCGGGCATTGTCAATGAACCCAGATGTTTTGCTTTTTGATGAGCCGACCTCGGCGCTTGATCCAGAGATGGTTGGCGAGGTATTAAAGACAATGAATGATTTAGCTAAATCAGGTCTAACAATGGTAATAGTGACTCATGAAATGGACTTTGCCAAAGAAGTGTCTGATCGAGTAATCTTTATGGATGATGGTGTTATCGCAGAGCAGGGTACACCAGATGCAATATTTGAAAATCCAAAAGAAGAACGCACAAAAGCATTTTTAAAAAGATTTATCAAATAGTATCTGGAATGGAGGTAAGAGCATAATATGTCTTACCTCTATTTTTGTATTTATTTGAACCCAATTGCTGATAAAATTTGCTAATTAATTAAATATCACTTGTCTTGTATCCGTTTTCCTTATTTTTAGCTGTTTTTTTAAAAGTTTTGCCCGATTTACTTGCAATAATTTGTGATACACGTTATCATTTAATAGTAAAAGGTTTATTTTTTTACTTAGTGTGGGGCGTTTTTTGAACGGCGGGGCAGAAAACGACAGAGGCGAATTAGATGAAAAATGAAGAACTATTTGAAACGCTAGTGCCAGACATGATGGACACCTTAGAAAGACGTTTTCGAATTTTAAGGCAAATCTATTGGATGCAACCAGTTGGTCGAAGAAGCTTAATCGAATCGATGGGATTAACTGAGCGTTTGCTTCGTTCTGAAACAGAAATACTTCGTGAATTAGAATTAATTAACATTTCAAGAAGTGGTATGACCCTGACAGAACAAGCAGTTGAATTTTTTCCAGCAATGGAACGCACGATGAATCAGCTTTATTCTACTCGTGAAATTGAGAAAGAATTGAGAAAATTATTTGGCAATCGTCGCGTGATTGTATTGGCTGGTAATTCAGATAGTCAACCTAAAATCATCACTGAGCTTGGTCGAACAGTCACAAAATCACTAAATGAATGCCTACCAAAGGGTGAAAATATTATCGCTGGTATGGGCGGTTCAACGATGTCAGGTGTTGCAGAAAATATGCAGTCTCTTGAGACGAATACTAGACATAATATCTTTGTACCGGCACGAGGTGGTATAGGTGAGACAATCAGCTTACAGGCTAATAGTGTTGCTGCAGTGATGGCAAAAAATGCTGGAGGAACGCATCGGGTACTTTATGTACCAGAGCAGGTAAGTAAAGCGACTTATGATTTATTGATTGAAGAACCAGCAATCCTTGATACTCTAAGGTTGATTGAAAAATCAAACTGTGTCTTGCACGGTATTGGACGTGCAATTTACATGGCGAAACGCCGAAATATGACAGAAGAAGAGATTTTGAAATTAAGAAATCTTGGTGCTGTCGCTGAGAGCTTCGGATATTTTTTCAACGAAGCAGGGGAAATAGTTTACAAAGTTCCCCGAATTGGTATACAATTAAACCAGTTGGAAAAAATTCCGACAATCATGGCAATTGCAAGTGGTAAACGTAAGGGTAAGGCTGTGAAGGCTTATATGCAAAATGCGCCGAAGCAGACTTGGTTGATTACCGATGAAGCATGTGCTAAAGAAATTTTGAGTAACACCCAAATCTGATTTAAAAGGGGTCTTCCCTTTTATATAAAAAATTTTTGATTTTCATAAGGAGGAAATCTACAAATGACAGTTAAAGTTGGTATTAATGGTTTTGGACGTATTGGACGTTTAGCACTTCGCCGTATTGAAGAAGTTGAAGGTGTTGAAGTTGTTGCTATCAATGACTTAACAGATGCTAAAATGTTAGCTCATTTATTAAAATATGATACAACTCAAGGACGTTTCAACGGTACTGTTGAAGTTGCTGAAAATGCTTTCGTTGTAAATGGTAAAACAATTGCTGTATCTAGCGAACGTAATCCTGAAAACATTGGTTGGGATAAATACGATGTTGACGTTGTTTTAGAAGCTACTGGTTTCTTTGCTTCAAAAGAAAAAGCTGAACTTCACATTAAAGGTGGAGCTAAAAAAGTTGTAATCACTGCTCCTGGTGGAAACGACGTTAAAACAATTGTTTACAACACTAACCATGAAATCTTAGACGGAACTGAAACAGTTATCTCAGGTGCTTCATGTACTACTAACTGTTTAGCACCAATGGCTGACTTCTTAAACAAAGAATACGGCATCACTGGTGGTACAATGACTACAATCCATGCTTACACAGGTGACCAAATGACTCTTGACGGACCACACCCTAAAGGTGACTTACGTCGTGCGCGCGCTGCTGCAGCAAACATCGTTCCTAACTCAACTGGTGCTGCTAAAGCAATCGGTTTAGTAATTCCTGAATTAAACGGTAAACTTGATGGTGGAGCTCAACGTGTTCCAGTTCCAACAGGTTCATTAACAGAATTGGTTTCAATTCTTGACAAAGAAACTACTGTTGAAGAAGTTAACGCTGCTGCTAAGGCTGCTGCAAATGAAAGCTTTGGCTACAACGAAGACGAAATCGTTTCTAGCGATATCGTAGGTATGAGCTTTGGTTCATTATTCGATGCTACTCAAACTAAAATCGTTAAAGCTGGCGACAAACAATTAGTTAAAACAGTTGCTTGGTACGATAACGAAATGAGCTACACTTCACAACTTATCCGTACTTTAGCTTACTTTGCTAAATTAATTAAATAATTAGATTATTAATTAATAGGTCCACAAAGGAAGGCGGGGGAGCTTATCGCTTCCTCGCCTCTTTTCGATAGTAAATGTAATAAAAACAATAAATTTGAGGAGGAAAACTAAGAAATGGCAAAATTAACTGTTAAAGACGTTGATTTAAAAGGCAAAAAGGTTTTAGTTCGTGTTGACTTTAACGTGCCTTTGAAGGATGGCGTGATTACCAACGATAACCGTATTACTGCGGCATTACCAACAATTAAATACATTATTGAGCAAGGTGGGAAAGCGGTCCTTTTCTCACATCTAGGTCGTGTTAAAGAAGAAGCGGATAAGGCTGGTAAATCATTGGCACCAGTTGCCAAAGCTTTAAGCGAAAAATTAGGTCAAGAGGTTATCTTTGTACCTGAAACTCGTGGTACTAAGCTTGAAGCAGCAATCAACGATTTGAAAGACGGTCAAGTATTACTAGTCGAAAATACTCGTTTTGAAGATGTTGATGGCAAAAAAGAATCTAAAAATGATCCTGAATTAGGAAAATATTGGGCTTCACTTGGTGATGATATTTTTGTCAATGATGCATTTGGTACTGCTCACCGTGCGCATGCTTCAAATGTTGGTATTTCATCTAACGTTTCAAAAGCAGTTGCAGGCTTCTTATTGGAAAACGAAATCAAATTTATTAAAGATGCAGTTGACACACCAGTTCGTCCTTTTGTGGCAATCTTAGGTGGTTCAAAAGTATCTGATAAAATTGGCGTTATCGAAAACCTATTAGCTAAGGCGGACAAAGTTATTATCGGTGGTGGTATGACTTATACTTTCTTTAAAGCACAAGGTATTGAAATCGGTAATTCATTAGTTGAAGAAGATAAAGTTGAATTAGCTAAGGATATTATTGCTAAAGGTGGCGATAAATTAATCTTACCAGTTGATTCGAAAGAAGCCAATGCTTTCGCTGATTACACTGATGTTAAAGACACTGAAGGTGAAGCGGTAGATGCAGGTTATCTTGGTTTAGACATTGGTCCTAAATCAATTGAAAAATTTGCTAAAGAAATTGAAGGCGCAAAAACGGTTGTTTGGAACGGACCAATGGGCGTTTTTGAAAATCCTGATTTCCAAGCTGGTACAATCAGCGTAATGGATGCAATTGCAGCACAAGCTGGCGCAACTTCAATTATTGGTGGTGGTGATTCAGCAGCGGCAGCAATCAATTTAGGTCGTGCGGATAAATTCTCATGGATCTCAACTGGTGGCGGCGCTTCTATGGAATTACTAGAAGGTAAAGACTTACCAGGTTTAACAGCGTTAACAGATAAGTAACAATTAACAAATAATAAATAACACAACTAACAATTAATGTTTAAAGGAGAAATCATGTCACGCAAACCAATTATTGCTGGTAACTGGAAAATGAATAAAACTTTAGCAGAAGCAAAAGCCTTTGCGGAAGCTGTAAAAACTAAAGTACCTTCAAAATCAGTTGTTGATTCTGTAATAGGGTCACCTGCTTTATTTTTAGCACCATTAGCTGAAATTTTAAAAGATTCAGAAGTGCAATTAGCCGCGCAAAATAGTTACTTTGAAAATGCTGGCGCCTTCACTGGTGAAAATTCACCTGCTGCAATTGCTGACTTAGGTGTTGAATACATCATCATTGGTCATAGCGAACGCCGTGAATACCAACATGAAACTGATGAAGAAATTAACAAGAAAGCTAAAGCAATTATTGCAAATGGTGTAACACCAATTATTTGTTGTGGTGAAACACTTGAAACTTATGAAGCTGGTAAAACTGGTGAATGGGTAGAAGGTCAAATCACAGCTGCTTTGAAAGATTTAACACCTGAACAAGTTTCAAACTTAGTGATTGCTTATGAACCAATTTGGGCAATTGGAACTGGTAAATCAGCAACTGCTGATACAGCTGATGAAACTTGTGGCGTTGTTCGTCAAACAGTTGAAAAATTATATGGTAAAACAGTTTCTGAAGCAGTTCGTATTCAATACGGTGGATCAGTTAAACCAGGTAATATCGCTGAATATATGGCGAAAGAAAATGTTGACGGTGCCTTAGTCGGTGGCGCATCATTGGAAGCTGATTCATTCTTAGAATTATTAAACGCAATAAAATAATTTTCAATTAAGTTCATTGCTATTGCGCCGCCGACATGGTGCCTCACAAAAATGAAAGATTTTGTTCAAAATACCATTTTTGTGAGCAAAGGAGAAAGAACGTAGCGATAGCTATTTTGAAGTGTATTTCTTTAAATTGGCGTAAGCGAAGTTTCTTTCGACGCGTGGCGCATCATTGGAAGCTGATTCATTCTTAGAATTATTAAACGCAATAAAATAATTTTAAGTATTTTAATTTGATAGAATCGGATTAAAATTGCTAAATAATCGCGGTTTTACCTCGAGTAACATTTGAATTTTAATGCAAAAAGTTATAAAATTAAACTGTCATTAAGGGAAGGTCCCTTAATATAAAAAACTCAAAGGAGAGAATTTACAATATGTCAATTATTACTGATATTTACGCTCGCGAAGTCCTAGATTCACGTGGTAACCCAACAATCGAAGTGGAAGTTTACACTGAATCAGGTGCATTTGGACGTGGTATGGTTCCTTCAGGTGCTTCAACTGGTGAATACGAAGCTGTTGAATTACGTGATGGCGACAAATCTCGTTATGGCGGAAAAGGTGTTGAAAAGGCAGTTGCAAATGTGAACGATATTATTGCTGAAGCAATTATTGGCTATGATGTTCGTGATCAACAAGCTATCGACCGCGCAATGATCGCTTTAGATGGTACTCCTAACAAAGGTAAATTAGGTGCGAATGCTATCTTAGGTGTTTCTATCGCCGTTGCTCGTGCTGCTGCAGACTATTTAGAAGTGCCTTTATATCACTACTTAGGTGGTTTCAACACTAAAGTGTTACCAACACCAATGATGAACATCATTAATGGTGGTTCTCATGCAGATAACTCAATTGACTTCCAAGAATTTATGATTATGCCTGTTGGCGCACCAACATTCAAAGAAGCATTACGTTATGGTGCTGAAGTATTCCACGCGTTGGCTTCAATCTTAAAAGCTCGTGGTTTAGCAACTTCAGTTGGTGACGAAGGTGGATTCGCTCCTAACTTAGGTTCAAACGAAGAAGGTTTTGAAGTAATCGTTGAAGCAATTGAAAAAGCTGGCTATGTTCCAGGTAAAGACATCGTTCTTGCTATGGATGCTGCTTCTTCAGAATTCTTCGACAAAGAAAAAGGTGTTTACGTATTAGCTGACTCAGGCGAAGGCGAAAAAACAACTGAAGAAATGATTGCTTACTATGAACATTTAGTTAATACTTACCCTATCATTTCAATTGAAGATGGATTAGACGAAAACGACTGGGATGGTACTAAGAAATTAACTGAAGCTCTTGGTGAAAAAGTTCAATTAGTTGGTGACGATTTATTTGTTACAAATACTGAAAAATTATCAAAAGGTATTGAACTTGGTGTAGCTAACTCAATCCTTATTAAAGTTAACCAAATCGGTACATTAACTGAAACTTTTGAAGCGATTGAAATGGCTAAGGAAGCTGGTTACAGTGCAGTAGTTTCTCACCGTTCAGGTGAAACAGAAGATTCAACAATTGCTGATATCGCTGTTGCAACTAATGCTGGTCAAATTAAAACTGGTTCTCTTTCACGTACTGACCGTATTGCTAAATACAATCAATTATTACGTATTGAAGACCAATTAGGTGACGTTGCAGAATACAAAGGTTTGAAATCATTCTACAACATCAAAGATACTTCTCGTTTCTAAAAAGTCATAAAGACGTTAGAATCTAAGATTGAGTTAAACAGTCGAGATTAATTTCTCGGCTGTTTTTTAGGTTAACCGCTTCTTAGTCAATTGATTTTTAATTTATGATATTATTATGATATGGAAATGTTAGTTAATTGGAGGCTGTTATGAACTTTTATGGGATTGAATATTTAAAATCTCAATCAAATCTCAATGATTATTTCAAATATTTTTTAATTTTTGGTTCGTTAATTGTTTTAGTAGTTTTTTTTAGTTTATACCTTCGACACAGAATTGAAACCAAGTATCGAGATTTAAGTATCATATTTTTCTTATTTTTACTTTTTTCGCTAGGGGTTCAATATTCTGATTATCAAAATAATGAAACTAAGCACTCACAATCCTCTCAAATGGTTAATTTTGTGCAACAACTAGCTGAAGCTCAAAATGTTGCTACGAATGAGATTTATGTTAATTCAACAGAATTAATAGATGGTATTCTGGTGAGTATTAACAATAAGTATTATACTGTGAAATTAAGCCCGGATCAGAGTTCGTACACACTAACTGAAACGTATTTGATTAATGAGCCTCAAACTATCAATAAGTAGTTAGGAGAGATAAAATGCAACTTTATAGTCCAATTATTATCAAGCTTGCACTTGGTATTATTTGCTTAGTGATTCAAATTAATTTAATGGGTAAGGGTAATCTTGCGCCAACCTCAGCGATGGATCAAGTTCAAAACTACGTGCTTGGAGGTATCATTGGTGGGGTTATTTATAATGATTCAATTACCGTGTTGCAGTTTGTTATGGTTTTGATTATCTGGACGCTACTTGTCTTAATTTTAAAATTTGCCAAAGAACATAATCGAGTCATTAAAATGATGATTGATGGTAAACCTATTGCACTGATTGAAAATGGTCAGCTTAGGGTTAAGGATTGTCTTAGAAGTGGTATTTCAGCCAATGAATTAATGTTTAAATTGCGATCAAATGGTATTTATGAAATTGAACAGATTAAACGAGCTGTACTTGAACAAAATGGACAGCTTACAATCATGGAGTTTGGAGATGAAAATATTCGTTATCCTATTATCGTTGATGGACAAGCAAATTTAGATGTCTTAGAGTTGATTGGAAAGGATGAAGACTGGCTTTTGAGTCAAGCAAATGACAGAGGCTTTGATAAGATTGGTGATGTCTATCTCGGGGAGTATATTTCAGGAAAGCTTAATCTCTATGGCTATTATAAATGAATCAATTTGTTAACTGGTTTATGAAAATCTCGCAAGTCGATTGCTATCACTGTGCACGAAAATAATTATTCCCTTCATCTTCTTTTGTCATCATTTATCCTGCAATATTGCTTAAGCATGTTAAGCAAAACGATAAGCGAAGTATTCGAGCTATTGACATAAATTACTTTATCTCAATAAGCCATCAGCTTCGCTTATTTTTAATTGAATTGTTATTTGAGTGATGATTAGTCCATGGTGACCTTCAAACTGCATATCCATATGCATGCGTTACTGGCAAAAATCCTATATGAAATGAATGATGATTATCATGCCTTTTTCAGTCTACTCATCGTGTTCTAAAATAACTCGTTTATTCAATGGCTGAACCTTGCGATTGTTATGTGAGTAAAGTTTCTTGAAGGCATTGATTTGAGCAGTCGAAACTTCAACGGGTTCTTTCATAACGTACCACTCTACATTTTCATTTAATGGTGGTGTTGTTAATGAGCCTAAGTAGTGATAATAGCTTTTATTTGTTGGAATCATACCATTCAAGTCAGTAATTGGATCTGTTTTATCATTATCAACGTTATTTAGAACTTCTTGAAAACCTTTGTTTTCTGCACCATCTTTAAAGAAAACAGCGATTACGGCAATGCGGCCATCTTGAGCAGTGTTTACGAAATGAGCTTCCATTGGATAGTGTTCACCGTTAATGGTATGTTCACTCTCGCTGTGAAAATGAAATTGATTAAGTGTGAAATTTCTGCCATTAATAACAGCAGTTCCACCGTCTGTAATTTGAATACTGTGACCATTATTTTCTGTCTTGGTAATATCTTTTCCATAATCTAGACTAATTTGTCCAGTATCAGGAGTCATTGCAACGGTGTCACTAGTAACAATATCAATCGGTGACTGCATATCGCCAGAAGTAAATTCCCAATCCTCTTGATCGTCATAATCGACGTGTTCAGTTTTTTGTGATTGAGTAGTTGTTTCCTTAGTCGAAGCATCTTTGTTCTGATTAGTTTCGGTGCTGCAAGATATCAGCAATAAGCTGGCACCAGTTAACATCAAGATTGAAAATAGCTTTTTTTTCATTTTGTACATCTCCCAAATAGTTATTTTAAATAAAACACTTAGATAGTATACCTTATTTTATAGTGAAAATGAATAATATTTTTGGGAGTAATTGTTATTTAAAAAGCGAGAGTGAAAATAACGTTGTTTAGCATAATGTAATAGATTACTCAAAAAAATGCTTACACATTTAGTGATAAGCATTTTTTGATTTAAATTTTTAAATAGCAGTTTCCTAGGTGGTAAGGTAAATTGAAAAGTACATAAATGCTGCACCCGCCATTACAAATAAATGCCAAACAACATGCATGAATGGTACTTTATTCATGCTATAAAAGACGGCGCCTAACGTATAGCACAACCCACCAATAAGTAGTAGTAAAAAGCCATTCCAGCCGAGTGCATCTAGTAAGGGTTTAACTGTTAAGATACACAACCAGCCCATAATAATATAGATGATTGTTGATATTTTCGGAATTTTAGATAGCTTCGGTAAAAAGACCGATTTATAAACGACACCGAGGATTGCCAAGGACCAAATTGTAATGAGTAATGCAATACCTACCCAACCCTTGAGACTAATCAAACAATAAGGTGTATAGGTACCGGCAATCAGTAAATAAATTGAGCTGTGATCAAAAATTTGAAAGACAGTTTTTGCTTTTGTAAAAATTAAGCTATGGAATAAGGTAGAGCATAGAAAGAGTAATATCAATGTGCTTCCATATAGTGCATAGGCTGTTGTAGAGACAACATTATGTGATTTTATCAATAAAAAAACCAATCCAACGATTGCTAAAATCATCCCGATACCGTGTGTGACGGCGTTAAATACCTCGTTGACAATTTTATATGCTTTACTTTCTAACATTTCTACCTCCGTTCTGGTTAGATAATTGTATTAAATATTATACCTATATCATAGCACAAAATATTTAGAAAATTTGCTAAAAAAAAGATTCAAATTATAAGATTTGTTAGAAAACCTTACAAATAAGAGGCTTTTTAGGACTTTATTATTCTTGAATAATTATTATTAAAATATTTTTAGCTTAAAATTTTCATTTAAAGTTGTCAAAAGACCCAATCATCACCGAGCTGACTGATTGGGTTAAGTATTAATTACCTTGATAGAGCTCAAAGCTAAATTCATCATTAATTGTATCTATTCGTTTAGCCTTGATATAGAGATTTTTTCCAAGATTAAGCTGATTAAGTCGAAGTTCAATATAATTTTGTTTAGCGTTAATTTCAACAAATTGTGGGATAGCATATTCTTTGGCGACGAATGATAAAACTGCCGATGTTGGCAGACTCAACGTACCAGCAGAGACGCTTTTGACTTTAAGTTGAATATTACCATTTTCTAATTTATAAGGTTCAAAATAAATAAATAATGGGACCTCAATACCTAAAAATTGGTAACTGCCTTCTAAAACAACTTGATCATCTAAATAAAATTGGTAGTTTAATTTTTTTGTTTGATAGTCAGCCAAAAAGGTGTTAATAATTTTATTGATTTTTGCTTTGTTAGTTGTAAAAGTTGCTAATGTATCGCCCTTTTTAGCCACCGTTGCAGCATCATCAATAACAGGTTCTCTGTTTTCAGTAATTCTAAAGCCAATAAATAGGAAAGTACCGATGATTAAGCCTAATAGCACTAAAAAGGCAATTTTCCATTCGTTGAAACGAACAATCTTTTTTCTAATGTCATGTGATTTCACCTTACCACGCATCCTTTGTTTGTTTAATTTTACTCATGATAGCATTGGCCATGATTTGATAGCCTGTATTATTCGGATGGAAGTGATCTTCTTCAAATAAGGCATCATTTGTAATTGATGTGCTGCTGTTGCTCTCGTCTTGACTGGTAACCCCTTCGTCACCGTTAATACCTTTATAGAGGACATCATTAATTGGGACAAAATAAGCATTATTTTCAGTTACAGTTGTTTCGGTTGCATCATTCCAATTGTCAATAACATCTTGCATGGTAGTGATTTCAGGAAAATTGAGATAAAAAGGATTGTAGATGCCTAAAACATAAATTGGGACATCCTTATTATATTTTCGAATCAATTCAATCATTGTAACCAGCCTTTTTTGATAGGCTTTAAGTGGTTTTTCAAATGATTTTTCGGATAGCTGATCAAAATTATCGCGAATAATCTTCATAACATCATTGCCGCCGACAGTTATTGTAATGAGCTCCGCATCTTTAATTGATTGTTGAATTTTTTTTTGATTTTCAATTCTCTTAATAATTTGGTTGCTTGTATTACCACTCACACCATAATTTGTACTTTCGACACGATAGCCGTATGTATCATCTAATTGATCGGCAACAATTGGAACAAAGCCCCCTTGGTTTGTCGAGTCCCCTACCCCTTGGGTAAGCGAGTCTCCAATAGCCACAAAATCAAATACCTCGACTCTTTTTTCAATTAAAAAATTTTTACTGCTAAATTCGGTGCCAGCTTTTGGTATTAGTAAATTGAGTAGGATAAAGCATAGCATTGTAACAATTGCACATAATCCCCATTCACCCAACATTCTTCTTTTTTTATCCATAACTTTTCAACGCCATTCAAATTTTGATTGTTGCATTAATAATACATGATGGCCCAAGCACCTGGACCGGTATGCGTTGCAATAATTGAGCCAGTGTCTAGTACTGGGATTGAAATTTGTGGTAAATGACTGCTAATTTCGGATTTGAACTTTTCAGAAAGCTCAAGTCCATTAGCGTGTGAAATGCCTAACGCTGTAATTTGTGAAAAATCAACTTCATTTTTCCAGTCCTCAAACCATTTCATAAATGCTTTTGTACCACGTCCCTTTACGATTGGACGAAGTTCACCATTAATAAATTCCATCACAATTTTGACATTTAGGAAATTTGACATGACTCCAGTTAAGCGGCTAATTCGACCACCCTTAACCAAATTGTCGAGATTCGTGATACCGATATAAAGCTTTGTTTTCGACTTAACTTCTGCAATTTTATTTAAAATTATTTCTTTTGATTCGCCATTTTGGGCAAGTTTGGCTGCTTCAATAACTTGGAAAGATAAGCCTTGATCGGTGAAGCCAGAGTCAATCACAGTAATGTCACCTTCTACCAGCTTACTAGCTTGACGTGCAGCTTCTACTGTTCCACTTAGTGATTGCGACATATGAATTGAGATAATTGAACTGCCATCAGCCATTAACTGTTTATAAATTTCTACAAATTCTCCGATGGGAGGTTGGCTTGTCTTAGGAAGTGTTCGACCTTCAGCCATCATCCGCATAAATTCATTACCAGAGACTTCGCTGTCTTGATAAACAATACCATCAATCATAAATGATAAAGAGACAATGGTAATTCCTAATTTTTCGGCAAGTCCTTCTTCAATAGTGATTGAAGAATCGGTTACGATTTTTATGCTACTCATATAATGAATACTCCTTTTTAATAAACGGACATTCGGCTTAGCTCATTTAGCTATTGCTGGTTCGTTTTCATTTTGAATTGGAAAATAATTAAAACTGGTTATATATTCCTAATTAAAATAAATTATTAGTGTTATACCAGTATTATGTCTGTTTCAATTATATCAAATTTATTTTTTTTTTCATAAATAAATATTTAAAATTAATCAATTCATAATTGGAGTAGTCTGACCAATGTTTTTTTGGAAAAGAAGATTAAAAAAGGCAAGGATTTATATCCCCACCTTTGATAATCTAAATTTTAAGCATAGCTGAGTCTTTTTTCCAATATTTTTGAGATGATGCTTAGGAAATAGCAGATGATAAAATATATAACTGCTAATAGTAAAAACATCGGGATAACGTAATTGGAATTTTGACCATAGATAATTTGTGCTTGATGTGTTAATTCTGGTAGCGAAATAATAATCGCAAGTGAAGTATCCTTAACCAGTGAAATAAATTGAGAAACTAAGGCTGGAATCATCATTCGAAATGCTTGTGGAAAAATGATGTAAAACATTGTTGCCTTTTTGCTTAATCCAGTGGATAAGCCAGCCTCCATTTGACCTCTTGGAATTGCAACTAGCCCTGCACGAATGATTTCAGAAACCATTGCAGATTCAAAGATGGTCAAGGCAGTAACTGCTGCCCAGAATATATTAAAACGAATTCCCGTTAATTGAGGAATTGCAAAGTAGGTGAAGAAAATAATGAGTAGTAAAGGTAGGTTACGAATTATATCAATAATCAGTCCTACAATTTTTGAAATGAATGGCAATTTAGCAAAGCGTAACCAACCAAGTAAGGTGCCGATTAAGAAACTAAGCAAAATTGAAGCAGTGGCAACTTGGAAAGTGACGACCAGGCCTTTGAAAAGGAAGCGTAAATTAATCCAAGAATAAGCATCTATAAAATTTTCCATTAATTACTCCTCCTATCCTTCAGTGATTGACCAGCGACGCTCTAAATAATTCATTAAGTAACTTAATGGCAAAGTTAGAATTAAATAGAAGCCAGCGACAACGATGTAGGTATTGACTGTATCAAAAGTTAAACTCGCAATAGCATCACCTTGATACATTAAATCAAGACCAGCAGCAACTGCTAAAATAGAACTATTTTTAACTAAATTGATAAATTGATTACCAAGCGGTGGAATTACAATTTTAAATGCTTGTGGCAAAACAATGTATTGGTAAACTTGAGAAGAGGTAAATCCACTAGATAGACCGGCTTCAACTTGTCCAACTGGGACGCCAAGAATACCTGCACGAATGGTTTCAGCAATAAATGCAGAAGTATATAATGCCAGTCCGATTGTACCAGCAGTAAAGCCGTCAACAGGTAGCCCACTCATTGGTAAGACGATAAAGAAAAACATTACAATGACCAAAAGTGGAATATTTCTAAAAATTTCTACGTATGCTTTAGCTAAAAAGGCAATTATTTTATTCTTAGTGAGTTGTAAGATTGCCATTAGCGTGCCAATAACTAAGCTTAAAATTAAAGCGATGATGCTTGAAAAGAGGGTTATTTTAAAGCCGGAAAGTAGCTCTGGCCAGTAGTTTTGGATGATTGTCAACATAGCTTATTCCGCCTCCTTCAAATTAGGGAACCATTTATTATAGATTTCATCGTAAGTCCCATTTTCGTGTAATGTGTCTAAAGCTTTATTGACTTGTGCTAGAAATTCAGTTTGTCCCTTGTTGATGGCGATGCCGTAAGGTTCATTCGTGAAATTACCACCGGTTAACTCGTAGTCTGGATTATCAGTTTGTAAGCCTAATAGGATAGAATTATCGGTAGTCATAGCATCACCTTGACCTGATTTAAGTGCGGTAAAGCATTCAGCGTAGTTTTCAAATTCTAAAACCTTGGCTTCAGGTGCTGCTTTTTTAATATTTACAACTGACGTAGAGCCTTTTACAGCCAAGACGGTTGTAGAAGCATCAAGGTCATCAATTGATTGAATATCTGAGCCTTTTTTAACTAAAAGAGATTGACCAGCATCGAAATAAACTTGTGAAAAATCAACTTGCTTTTTACGTTCATCGGTGATGGTCATGGTTGCAATAATTGCATCAATATTACCGTTTTTTAATAATGGAATTCTTGTTTTACTGGTTACTTCGACAAATTCTGCTTTACTTTCGTCGCCTAGTATTTCTTTGGTGATGGCTTTTGCAATATCAATATCGAAACCTTCGATTTCACCTGTTTCAATGTTGATCATGCCGAATAGTCGAGTGTCGTTTTTTACGCCCCAAATAATTTTTTGATCGCTTTGAACGATTTCAGCTACATTTTTATCTGCTAGCCCCTTGCCACACCCTGATAAAATAAACAAGGTCACAAGGCTCATAACAAATGGTAGCAATTTTTTGATTGGTTTCATCATTTGTATACTCCTATTCTAAAAAGCTGAAACGGCACATTATGGAACACTAATCTAAGTGCAAAATAATTAGAGGGACAATGGTATTCAATCAGGCTTGCATTTAAGATGAGCTCAAAGGCTCTGAAGGATTAGTTTGAATATTGTCATAAATTATTTTAACTTATGGCGTGTGCTTCCAACCGTTGAAGCTAGATTATTTTAGTCTGATAGCTAGGCTAAAGGCTCAATGTTTCTTTGGAGGGTTATATGACCTCCTTGGGCACATGAATGAGCACTTTTAGCAGCTTAGTCAGAAATGACTTTGTCTGAGGTGTGATTAATAATTTTGCTCAAGAACTGTTTGGCACGTTCTTCTTTAGGGTGATCAAAAAATCCTTGAACATCTGTGGTGTCCTCTAGGATTTGTCCCTCCGCCATAAAGATGACCCGATCGGCCACTTCTCGTGCAAAGCCCATTTCGTGTGTTACGACAATCATGCTCATGCCTTCTTTTGCTAATTTTTGCATAACAGCCAAAACGTCCCCAATGGTTTCTGGATCTAGAGCAGAAGTTGGTTCATCAAATAATAATAATTCCGGGTTCATTGCCAAGCCTCTTGCGATTGCAATCCGTTGCTTTTGTCCACCAGAGAGAGTGTTTGGATAAGCATCTTTTTTATCCCACATACTAACGAATTTTAGGAATTTTTCTGCTGTTCGAGTTGCTTCTCTAATATCTTGTCCTAACACTTTGACTGGTGCGAGTGTAATATTTTCTAAAACGGTTTTATGAGGATAAAGGTTGAAATGTTGGAATACCATTCCGGCCTCTTTTCGAAGTTCGGTAAGTTCTTTTGGACTAGCCTTGGAAACATCGTGTCCATTCACATTAAGTGTTCCGCTATTGATTTCCTCAAGCGCGTTTATGGTACGAATTAATGTTGATTTACCGGACCCAGAAGGACCGATTAAGACAACAACTTGTCCTTTCTCGATTTCGAGATTTATATCTCTTAGTGCATGGTAATCACCATAATATTTTTCAACGTGAGAAAATTTTATCATACAGAGCACTTCCTTTTTTATTATTTTGCAGAGAATGTTATAAAATCTAACATAGCGCTTTTTAAGTTTATCAAAGGTTAAAGTAAATGTCAAAATGGATAGTTAAAAAAACCGATGAAGGTAGCGTTTGCAGGGGTTATAAGTGTCGTATAGCGGGGGATTAATTAAGAAAATTCTTTATTTATTTGTTATGAAAAAAATTTGAAAAGTTATAAAATAGAACAGTTATTTGCTGATTAAAACGCCTTGCTTTTACATTTGAGGTAAAATTAGCTATAATAGGGTGACAATGGGAAAGTAGGTGTACCGATTGAAAAAAATTCTAATTGTAGATGATGAAAAACCGATTTCGGATATTGTAAAATTTAATCTAACTAAAGAAGGCTATGAGGTTTCAACAGCTTTTGATGGAGAGGAAGCGATTCAAAAATTTAATGAAGAGCATCCGGATTTGGTTTTACTGGATTTAATGTTACCAAAAGTAGATGGTCTTGAGGTGGCTCGTGAAATCCGTAAGACGCACAATACACCAATTATTATGGTTTCTGCCAAGGATTCAGAATTTGACAAGGTTTTGGGCTTAGAATTAGGCGCTGATGATTATGTGACCAAACCTTTTTCAAATCGTGAATTGATTGCACGTGTTAAGGCAAACTTGCGTCGTGGTGGTGATAGTGAGCCTAATAAGCATCCAGATGATTCTAAAGAGGATATTACGATTTCTGAATTAACAATTCATCCTGAAGCTTATATCATTTCAAAACGTGGTCAAAAAATTGAACTAACGCATCGTGAATTTGAGTTGCTATATTATCTTGCTAGTCATATTGGTCAGGTAATGACTCGTGAGCATTTATTGCAAGTGGTTTGGGGCTATGATTATTTTGGTGATGTGAGAACGGTGGATGTTACTGTTCGGCGTCTACGTGAAAAAATTGAAGATTCACCTAGCCGACCTGTCTACCTTGTGACGCGTCGTGGTGTTGGTTATTATTTAAGAAATCCAGAAACTGATTAAATATTTTGAGTGAATTCTAAGGAATCATTGTTGAATGAAATAGAGCTGTCTGCCAGAGCGAGGGGCTCTGGCAATTTTTATATTAAAAAGCTTGGACTTTGGTAGATGGGTTCAAATGGGAAGGTGGGTAGAGCTTGATTGGAAAAAAGAAAAAATGGGTATTTTGGAAAAGTATTAATTTTAAAATTACGATTTCATTTTTACTCATTTTACTTGTCTCAATAGAGATTATTGGCAATATTTTTATTCAAAATTTAGAGCAGACCACGATTTCAGATTATAAGGAGACAGTGAATAATCGTGTTTCTCAGCTTGCAACAAGTGCAGGCGATATTTTTAGCGACATGACAGAGACTGACGAGCAAAAAAATGAAGTTTTGCAAAATCAATTGGAATCGTTTAACGCTTCGGACATTCTAGAAGCGAGAATTGTGGATAGTAAAGAAGTTATTCGTGCCGCTGTGGGCTCAAGCAATGATGAATTAATTGGTAAAAAAAATGATTATTTAGATTTAATGGACTTTACCCTGAAGCGTAAGGAAATTGTTGATGATGGGCGACAAGTTTACATCAATGTTCAGCCAATCCAAAATAGCACAGGTGACTCAGTTTTAGGTGCAATCTATGTCAAGAGCGACATTAGTCAGCAATATAATCGTGTTCAAGATATTGCAACTATTTTTTACAGTGCGTCCTTTGTAGCAGGTTTAATCGCTGTTGTTGTTGCTTTATTATTTGCTCGATCAATTACAAAACCGATTAAAGAGATGGAAAAGCAGGCTTTCAAGATTGCTTACGGAGACTATTCAAGCAAAATTAAGGTTGTTGGTGAAGATGAGCTGTCAGAGCTTGGTACAACCTTTAACCTCTTATCCAATCGTATTGAGCGGACACAGGATACAATGGAAAGTGAACAAAATAAGCTAAATAATGTCTTGACCTATATGACTGACGGTGTGATTGCAACCGATCGTCGTGGCAAGGTAGTTTTAATTAACCAACCCGCATTGGATCAGTTGAATATGGAGCGTTCAGATGTTATTGGAACTTCTATTTTACAGCTTTTTGAATTAGAAAAAGAATATACAATGCGTGATTTATTAGAAAATCGTCCAGAAATTGTGATTGACCGAGTGGATGCAAACGAAGATTTTATCTCTTTGAAATCAGATTTTGCTCTATTACGCCGTGAATCAGGCTTTATCAGTGGTTTAGTTGCGGTATTGCATGATGTCACTGAGCAAGAAAAGAATGAGCGAGAACGCCGAAATTTTGTATCGAATGTTTCTCACGAGCTTAGAACACCTTTGACATCTGTTAAAAGTTACCTTGAAGCATTGCAGGATGGTGCATGGCGTGATCAAAAAATAGCGCCTGAATTTATTGATGTTTCGCTTGAAGAAACCAATCGAATGATTCGAATGATTAATGATTTATTGAATTTATCAAGAATGGATGATGGTAATGTTCATTTGGATTTAGAGATTGTCAATTTCGTTAATTTAGTTGAATTTGCTTTAAATCGTTTTGATCAAATGATGAATAATGATAGCGATTTGAAGAAATATATTATTGAGCGTGATTTTCAGTTAGAAACGGCTTGGGTTGAGGTAGATACAGATAAAATGACTCAGGTAATAGATAATGTGATGAATAATGCAATTAAATATTCTCCAGATGGTGGAGTTATCACGGTTCGACTTAAAACTGTTCAGCACCAGGTTATTTTGAGCGTAACGGATGAAGGTATGGGCATTCCACGCAAGGATCTTGGTAAAATATTTGATCGATTTTATCGGGTGGACAAGGCACGTGCGCGCAAACAAGGTGGTACAGGCTTGGGCTTAGCGATTGCTCGTGAAGTAATGAAAGCTCATCGGGGTTATATATGGGCAAAAAGTCAAGAAGGTGAGGGCTCAACCTTTACCCTTGTCTTACCTGAGCAAGCAGATTTTGAAGTAGAGGAGTGGGATTGATGGAGCGTAATATTTGGATTGATCGAATTCGCGTGATTTTACTTATTTTTCTGGTTTCATTAAGCCTTTTCTTTACTTATAATGTTTGGCTACATCCTGTAACTGGTGAAAAGGTAACCAATCAGGTGAATCAGGTTAAGGATACAACCGAATTGGATACTAAAAAATTATTTTTAGCAAATCAAATTGTTCAACATGAATCGGGTCAATCGAATATTCTAATTGGTAATGGTTTAATCAAAAAAGTTCAGGATCAAATTTCCAATATGAATTTTGAAAAAATTGGCCAACTGGAGATGTTATCGGCTACTAATTATTCAGAAGCGATTAATGAGACTGGGCAAATTGAACTTGTTTATCCATATGCGTTTACTTTAGATAATTATATTAAATATTATGAATTAAATCTTGATGAGTCAGATATTTCAATGAAGGCTTTTAATAGAATTGCGATTAATGCTAAGCAAAATAAATTAATTTTTTATAATGACGATAATAGATCGATGCTTGAAACTACGGTAGAATTTTCTCAGGATAAACTTACTAAGCTGATTAATCAAGATGGTATTGAAACAATACCCGTTACGCTAAATCAAATTGATAATCATCTCATGTATTTGTATCAAGATCAGATAACACTAAAAAAATATAATTATATATATAGCACCCAAGCGCAGAATATTTTTAAAACTTTATTTTTCGGTAATAATAATGAAGTTCAAACGATTGATTCACAAGCAGAGGTTAACTATCTTGGTAACGATTCTACTCGGTTGATTGTTAATGAAAATACTGGAATTGTTACTTTCAAGGAAATTGGTAAAAAAGAAAAAAGCTTGGAGGACAGCTTAACCTATGTCAAAGCGGTAAGTAAAGAATTGACTAATTTAAGATTGTTTGAAAAAAATGATAATTATTTGCAGTATCTAATGTTTATTGAAGGTTATCCAATTATTAATCAGGATTATAAAGGACAAATTACTTTTGAAGTTAATGCTAAACAATCGGTGCAAACAGTTAGAACTAATTTGGAGGCCATTCAAGTGCCTATTCCAACGGATGCGACGATTTCTTTAAAACCAAGTCAAACGATTATTGATGCGATAAAAACCAAGGACCCCTCAGTTAAGATTGAAAATATTTGTATTGGCTACACTTGGCATAGCTTAGGGGATAATACACAGGTTGTTGAATTGGTTCCAGAATGGTTTGTTAAGATTGATAACGAATGGCGCGATACGTCGGATTTAATGTGAGGTGAGTCATGGATTTTAAAAACATACAAAATATTTTTATTGCGGTTTTTGTAATATTAAATTTTTTCCTATTTAGTATTTATCAAGAAAATCGTGCAAAATATGGCTCGGTGTCGAATCAAATTAAATCAAATATTGAGTACCGCTTAGAAAAAGATGATATTGAGGTGGATACCTTATCAACTAAGCATCAAAAGGGCTATTATTTAAGCGCTGAAAAAAAAGAGCTTGTGACAGAATTTAAAAACTTAGATGTTAAAAATATAGTTGAAAGTTCAAATGGTGAAATTAAAGCAACGCCAACTAATGTCATTTATTTGGACAAGAAAGTGGATGACGCTGCAATTAAGCAATTACTTAAAAAAAGTACATCCATTTATAATGCTTCGGAGTACAGTTATTTATCTTCATTTTCATATTATGATAAAAAAGAAGGGGAAATTGTACTTTCACAATCATATAAATCTCTACCATTTTTGGATGAAAATAGTCGCACGGTACTAGATTTGACCGTTACGGATAACCTGTATAAGTTTACACTTATTTCTCAAAATTATTTAATTAATATTAAACCATTGCGTGAGGCAGAGGATTTGATTTCAGAACGTGAAGCTATTATTGCTTTGTACAATAATTTGAGAATTCCGGAAAAATCAAAGATTCTTTCTTTACAGCTAGGCTATACGCGTATTATTGAATTAAATCGTGAAAATGTTTATGTACCAACTTGGTTCGTTAAGGTACAGTCAGAGGTTAAATCGAATAAAACAACTCAAATAGAAAAAGTTAATGCACTTAATAGCAATATTATTACAGAGACAACAGTCACCAAAATTAATGAATCAGAATAATTATTGGTAAATTTATGCAAATCAAATAAATCTCTTGGCAAGACTGGATATTATCAGCCTTGCCAAGGGATTATTTTTATAGCCAAAAATTATGTTCTTGAGTATTAAATTGAATTTCGTAGGGTTTTTGTGGCGCATCTTCGCCATCTGCCTGCAAATATTCAGGATTTAATATTTTGATTCTTAAATGATCTGTTTTTAAATGAATAATATCTGAGTGGTTCATTTGACGGCGTGTCACAATTAGGATTAGTAGATAGAGTAGCTTGAATATATTATACCTTTTAATTAAAACGATATCGATTTTATTACTATAAATATCAGCATCGGGCCATAGTGGAATCCCGCCACCAAAGTATGGATGATTGGTAATTGTTAGTAAAAAAGCATTGTCAACTCTTAGGAAATAATCATCGGTTGTGATTTCGACAGGAAATGGTTGCTGCTGGAAAAGCAATCGAAATAAAATGACGATATATGAGAGATTGCCAAGGTGTAAACGATTCAATATTTTTTTAGATTTTGATTGATTAGTTTTGGCGACAACAGCAGCATCTAGTCCAACACCAACGTTATTAAGTGCTAAATGTGCTTTATTATTTATTTTATAACTTATGACATTTAATTTTTTTCCTTTGCTTAATTCAAATTGCTTTAATGCAGCCAATGGCTCTAATGTTAAGTGAACCCCCTTAGCAAAATCATTACCGGTTCCTGTGGCAATGTACCCAACAGCGACTTCACCAACGCCTTGTAATACATTTGAAAGTGTGCCATCACCTCCTATAACAAGAATGCGATCGGATTCTGCCATAATTGAAACAATGTGTTTTGCGATTTGCTCTTCTTCACCCGCATATCGGGTCTGGTAGATTTTGAAATTTTTCTTTTCGGAAGTCAGCTGATTATAAATTTGTTGTATTTTTGTTTTGTTCTTAGAATTGCCAGCTTCTTGATTAACAATAATATGATAATAGCTCATCAGGACTCCAGACTGTCAGAATTTTGATAGATAATAATGTAATTTTTTACCTTAAGCTAAGGCTATCTATAATTTTTTTATGATAATATATGAATGTTTTGTATATCTGAAAATTATATCATGAATACGCTTTAACAGTTAATTTTCAGCTCGATTCACGGCTGCTGATTAAAAATAAATGATCTCTCTTTTAGATTATATCAGTTATTTCCAGTATTTTATTTTAATGAATTTGTATCTATTCTCTGAGTTTTAGCCTGGAGAAATTAAATGGTTAACTTGAGGGAGGTCTCTAAACATGAAAACTGCACGAGATTGAATGAATGATAAAACGGAAATTTATTGATTAAAGAAAGCAAGCAATTCGTGTGATAAGATGTAATCACTGACGAGTTGATTGCTTTTTATTTATCTTAAATTCAAATGCTTCACTGATGATTAGACCAATTGCAATGGCGAGACCGATAGCAATTGTATCAATCATTTTTTCAATACCGATAGCATAGCTGCCAAGTCCAAAGTGGTTAATTGCTTCATATGCTAAGCCTCCAGGAACTAAGGGAATAATTCCCGGAATATTAAAAATGGTGACTGGTAGTTTAAATTTTTTGGCGAAGAGTTTGCTAGTCAAACCGATGGCGATTGAAGCAATTAAGGTTGAGAAAGCGACGCCTAATTCTATTTTTTGAAATGCCAAATAGATTAACCAACCAATCATCCCTGTGAATCCACCAGCTAGCAAACTACGCCTTGGAACGTTGGCAATAACACCAAATGCGAGCGAACCAAAGAAGCTAAAAATAAGTTGAATAAGCATAGGCTTCCTTTCATAATTCCTAAAATAATTTGAGTGTAAAGACAATGCCAAAAGCAATCATTAAGACGGTAATCGTTGCCTCAGCTCCCCGAGATAGTCCACTAATTAGGTGACCAGAAAGTAAGTCACGAATGGAATTGGTAATTAATACGCCGGGGACTAATGGCATGACTGCTCCAGTTAGTACAGCATTTATTTGCGTTATCCAATTATAATATTGAAATAATGCGGCGAGACTACCAATAACGATTGCAGCGAGAATTTCGGCGAGAAATTTTAACCCAAAACGCATAGATGTTAGTAAGTAAACAATATAGCTGAGACTGCCAATTAAAAAGGTTGGGAAAAAGTCAGTAAATTTGCCATTTAAAAGCATCATTAATGAAGCACTTACGATTCCGGCGGCGAGTACCTCAAGCCAAGCGGGAAAGAAGAAGTTTTCAGTTTCAATTACTTCTAATCGCTGATGGAGCTCGATGATGCTAGATTGGTTAGTTGAAAAATCGCGGATTGCTTGATTGACCTGTGCAATTTTTTCAAGGTTTGTAACACGGCGAGTGACGTTTCTCAACATCATGATGTCATATTGTTCGATATTGACAAAGATGCCTGTTTGAGTTGTATAGCTTGTAATTTCTATACCCTCAGTTTCTCCAATTCTTCGAATACAGTCTTCAATTCGGTGCATTTCTGCATTATTTTCCATTAAAATTTTACCGGCTAATAGTGCTGTTTTGGCGCTAAATTTTGCATCCATAATCGAACCTCACAAATCTTATATTTAGATAAGAATTAATGTTAATTTTAGTTAAAAATGTTTAAATAAATATTAGCATAAAATTACCTGTCTGGTTGATTTTAATGATGACTTTGACAAAAAAATGAAAAGTCGTCAAAATAATCGCGAATATGTTAAAATAAGACAGGAATGTAGCCATAATTATATTAAGCTAGGAGAGAAAATTTAATGATATTAATTACTGGAGCAAGTGGGCAGCTAGGGACAGAATTACGTTATTTACTAGATGAACGAGGTATTACTTATACAGGAACTGATGTTGCTGAACTGGATATTACTGATGAAGCACAGGTGATTGAAAAATTTAATCAAATGAAGCCAACAATTGTTTTTCATTGTGCTGCCTATACTGCAGTTGATAAGGCTGAAGATGAAGGTAAGGCATTAGATTATAAAATTAATGTAACGGGAACTGAAAATATTGCTAAAGCGGCTGAGGCAGTTGGCGCACTAGTGATTTATATTTCAACAGATTATGTTTTTGATGGCACTAAAAAAGATGGCGAATATTCGGTGGATGAAAAAACGAATCCACAAAATGAATATGGTCGTACTAAGCGCTTAGGTGAGGAAGCAATTGAGAAGTATGCCTCAA
The DNA here is from genome assembly GCA_022484805.1 of Streptococcaceae bacterium. Classification (GTDB taxonomy): domain Bacteria; phylum Bacillota; class Bacilli; order Lactobacillales; family Streptococcaceae; genus MMGLQ5-1. The sequence continues at coordinate 113,875 of JAKVKP010000004.1, read as the reverse complement.
AGTTTTATATTATTAGAACGAGCTGGGTTTTTGGTAATTACGGTCATAATTTTGTCTTCACTATGCAAAAATTAGCGCAATCGCATCCTAAGATTACAGTTGTGAATGATCAATATGGTAGACCAACTTGGACGCGAACTTTAGCTGAATTTATAACTTATTTGGTGGATACGAAGCAAGAATTTGGCTATTATCATCTATCAAATGATGATGCGTGTACATGGTATGATTTTGCTAAAGAGATTCTTAAGGATACAGACGTTGAGGTTGCTCCTGTAACAAGTGAAGAGTATCCACAGAAGGCGAAACGCCCACAATACTCAGTGCTTGATTTAACGAAAGCCAAAGCTACCGGCTTTGTCATTCCTACTTGGCAGGAAGCTTTAAAGGGAATGTTAGCAAACGAAGCACAATAACTACTGGTTTGATTAATAGTGAGAGGAATTGAGATGAAAAAAGTAATGTTTATTTCAAGTACTGGTGGCCATCTAACTGAATTGCTTCAGCTAAAGGCTATTTTCTCATATTATGATTATCGGCTAGTTACTGAAAAGACAGAAGCTAACTTTTCATTGAAGGCGACATATGACAATCGAGTTTCTTTTTTAAAATACGGAACAAAGCATCATTTATTGGCCTATGCCTTTATTTTTCCATACAATTGTCTAAAAAGTCTTGCAATTTTTCTAAAATATCAGCCATCAGTTGTTGTGACGACCGGTGCACATACTGCAGTACCGATGTGCTATATTGCAAAATTGTTTAGGCGTAAAGTGATTTATATTGAAACTTTTGCTAATATAGAGAGTAAATCGCTTTCGGGTCGTTTGGTTTATCCAATTGCCGATGTATTTGTTGTTCAGTGGGAAAGTATGCTTAAAATGTACCCAAAGGCTAAATTAGGTGGCTGGATTTTTTAGGAGAGCTTTATGATATTTGTAACCGTAGGTACTCAGGATCAAAATTTTTCAAGATTATTAATCGAGGTAGAACGCCTAATTCGAATTGGTGTAATCTGTGAGCCAGTCATTGCTCAATCAGGTCAAACTGCTTTTGAATCAGATTTAATGGAAGTTGTAGCGTCTATCCCGATTGAAACTTTTCAAAATTATCTTGAGCAAAGCCAATTAGTGATTACACATGGAGGGGTCGGCACTATTCTTTCGGCGCTTCAGCTTGGAAAAAAAACAATTGCTGTTCCGAGACAAGAAAGCTATGGTGAGCATGAAAATAATCATCAGCGGGAAATTGTAGAGCATTTTGACCAGCTTGGCTATATTATTGGATGCAATGAAGTTGATCAATTGCAGTCTGCATTAACAAAAGCACAAGCATTTGAACCTGAAATTTATCACAGTCATAACCAAGTTTTTTGTCAATTGATGAAAAACTGGATTGATGCCTAAACTCAGAGGCTGATTGGAGCAGATAAAAAGAAAATTAGCAAAGAGGGATGAATGAAGACAGTTTTTATAATAATTAATTACAATGATGCGCAGACGGCAGAGCAGTTAATTGATAATATTAAGGATTATCAAAATCTTGATTTAATTGTTGTACTGGATAATAAATCTAGTGATAATTCTTTTGAGTATTTATATCAAAAATACCATTCTGAGCGAATTCATGTCATTCAAAGTGAAGCAAATAAGGGCTATGCCTATGCGATGAATTATGGTAGTCGTTATGCGCAAACCATTTTTGGACATTGCAATGTGATTCTTAGTAATCCAGATATTGAAATCGATGATGAATCAATGATTGATTCATTACTTTTATGCAAAGCTCAAAATCATGCTGCAATTGTTGCACCAGTAGTTAGAGAACGAGAGGGTATTAGTCGTGGTTGGCGAATCCCGACACCGATTAAAGATACTTTGTTAAATATTGTCTATATTCACTGGTATCTACGTCCAATTTTGATTGGCTACAAGGATAGCTATTATGAAAACCGTCAGGCTGTACCTGTTGAAGCCGTTTTGGGCTGCTTTTTCTTAATTGATACATTATCGCTTGAAAAGGTTGATTATTTTGATGAACATACCTTTTTATATTATGAAGAGGATATTATCGCCAAAAAGCTGAAAAATGCAGGATTATCAGTATATCTAGATTGTACTACCTCAATTTTTCATAATCATTCTGTTTCAATTGACAAGAGCCTAAAAAAGCTGAAAAAATATCAGCAATTAAAAAAGAGTCAATATTATTTTCAAACAACATATAATCATGCAAATTGGGTTGAACGTTTTTTATTAAAATCAACCTATGGCGTGACCTATTTTATTTTCAAAATTATTTACAGCATTCAGTCTTAAAAAAGGGGTTAATATGATTGATAAAATAAGTATTATTGTTCCAGTATACAATCGTGAGGCTCAGATTACGCGTTGTATCGAATCCCTTGTCAATCAAACCTATTCAAATATTGAAATAATCGTGATTAATGATGGTTCAACTGATGCAACAGGACAAATTTTAGCTGGCTTAAAAGCTAATTATCCCAATCAATTATTGGTTATTGAATCTAAAAATGTAGGTGTTTCAGAAGCTAGAAATAAAGGTATCGAAGTGGCACACGGTAAATTTATTGGTTTTGTGGATAGTGATGATTATGTGACTGAAGACATGTATGAAAAACTACATCATAAGATAGTATCCGATAACTTTGATATGGTGGCCTGTAATAGTGTGATGATTTATCCAGATCGTCAAATTGAAATTGATTCGGGGATACGCGATTATCAACATAATAAACAGCTTTTGGTAGATGCTTATGCAGTTTTATGGAACAAACTTTACAAAGCAGAAATTATCAAAAAATATCGTTTTAAGCCAGATTTTTGGTATGAGGATATATTGTTTTTGAATCAGCTTTATCCAGACTTAAAATTAATTGGTAGTATTTCTGATAGTTGTTACTATTATGTTCAAACTGAAAATTCAATTACTTATACTTATAATGAAAAATTGTATCAATTAATTGATAATATGGATGATTTAGTCACGGATTATCAATCTCGTGGTATTTTCGAAACATACCAAGCGGAGCTTGAATACACCTATGTTCGATATTTATTTGGAACATTTATTAAGCGCTTGGCAAAATCAAAGGATTTTAAGCAATTTTATCGAGGAGTTAAAATTGTTTTAGATAAGGTGAAATCTAATTTTCCAAATTACAAATTAAATATTTATATTAATGAAAAAAATGGCAAATCTTTATATTTAAAATATTTCAATATTCTTTTTAGTATTGTGATTTACTGGAAGGAAAAGAATAATATGAATTAGTGAGGCAGTATGCAGATTTCTTTAGTTTTAACAACTTATAATGGGACTAAGTATTTGAAGACGCAACTGGATAGTATTCGCTTGCAGACCCTGCAACCAGATGAAGTGCTAATTTTTGATGACTTATCAACAGATGATACGGCGATATTAATCAGAGATTACATTAATCATTATCAACTAAAGCACTGGACTTTTAAGATTAATCGTCAAAATCAAGGATTTAAGGCAAATTTTACACAAGCATTATTTGCGAGCTCGGGAGATATTGTTTTTCTTTGCGATCAAGATGACTATTGGCACCATGACAAGGTTGAGCAGATGGTTGCTATTATGAAAGAAAAGCCTTTTATCTTAACGTTAGCAAGTGATTTTGAATTAATTAATGATTCTGGTGATTTATTAGAAATAAAAGATGTTCGTTCAAATTATGGGATGCTTGATTTTCAAGCTGATGCTGGTGATTTAATTCAAGTTAACTATCAGGATCTTTTGATGAAGAATTTTGCTCAGGGCTGTACAATGGCGGTTAGACGACAGGTAATTGAGGCGTTAAAGCATAATTTATATCCAGAGCTAGAGCACGATTGGTCACTTGCTTTGATTTCAAGTTTAAAAAATGGATGTTATTTTTATTGCAAGCCTCTCATTCAGTATCGAATACATTCAACAAATACTATTGGCTTGGCAAGTATGACGCAATCGACTGAAAAACGGGTCAATCAGCGTTTTGCTCAGGTTTCCCTAGAGCTTTACCGAGTTAATTTTGCCTTACAATATGCTCCGAGTAAGTATTGTTATGATTTGGCCTCAAGAGAGGACTATTATGTTGAGCGTTTGAATGTTATCGAGCATAGAAATATTTTTAAGCTAATCAAAGTGTATTTTAATTCAAGATATCGTTCTTTTTCTAATCTGCGTTCACTTTTGGGGGATGCCCTAGCAATCATTAAAATTTAAAGCAAAAGGAGGTGTGGACTTATGTCCCACCTCCTTTTATGTGAATATTTTTTTATAATTCTTTGATAGATTGACGATTGAAAATACTGTTTAGGATAATCGCAGTCACAGATGCCATTACGATACCATTTGAGATGAACATTTGTAGACTACTAGGCAGGTTAGTAAAGATACTTGCCGAACTATTGAAGCCGAGACCAACGGCAATTGAAAAGCCGGCGATTAATAGATTATGCTCATTGTTGAAATCCACGTTACCAAGCATTCTCATACCCTGAACTGCTACCATTCCAAATAATACAAGCATCCCACCGCCAAGGACGGGTGCAGGTACTAATTGTGCCATTGCGCCAAATTTTGGTACGAGACCTAGAATCATTAAGAATAATGCCGTAAAGAAAATTGGTTTACGAGAACGGATACCTGAGAGTTGCACTAGTCCGACATTTTGAGAGAATCCAGTGTATGGGAAGGTATTGAAAATCCCACCTAGTAAGACTGCTAAACCTTCAGCACGATAGCCATTTTTTAATTTTTTTTGTGAAAGCTCTTGTCCAGTGATATCAGAAAGTGCAAGATAGACACCTGTTGATTCTACCATTGAAACCATAGCGATGATAATCATCATAATGATTGAAGTTAATTCAAATTTGGGTGCACCGAAGAAAAACGGAGTTGGTAAATGAAAAACAGGTGCTTCTTGGATGACACTAGTATCAACCATTCCGACTGTACTGGCTGCGATTGTACCAATCACCAAACCGATTAAAACAGCAATTGAACGTAAAAAGCCCTTTGTTAAGAATTGAATGGCTAAAATAATAATAATGGTTAAACCAGCTAGACCTAAGCTTTTTAAGTCGGCTGGTGTTTGATTATTGGCAATATTACCCATGGCAACTGGGATTAGAGTTAATCCAATTACTGTAATTACAGAGCCAGTCACTAATGGTGGGAAAAAGCGCCTTACTTTAGCAAAAAAGCCTGAAATTAAAATAACAAAGACACCAGAAGCGATGATTGAGCCAAATATCGCACCTGATCCATGCTTCGCACCAATTAAAGAAAGTGGTGCAACAGATTGGAAGGCAACACCTAAAACGACAGGTAAGCCAATACCAAAATATTTGTTCATTTGTAATTGTAGAAAAGTGGCTACTCCACACATAAAAATATCTGTTGAAATCAGATAAGTTAATTGCTCAGAGGAATAATTCAGAGCACTGGCGATTAAAATTGGGACTAGAATACTACCAGAATACATTGCTAATAAATGCTGTAAACCTAAAATGGCCGCTTGACCATTTTTTTGTTCGTTAAGTTCAAATTTCACAGTAATTGCTTTCATTTAACATAAAATATTAGGTACTTTAAGAGTCTAACAAAAATTAACATCATTTTATTTTAATTGTTCGATTATTAATTTAAAAAGTTTTAAAATGTTCGGGAAACTATCCATATTGATTGTACTGAGGTGCATTCCGTTATATAATTATCATTAATCGTAAAATGATTCGGGGGATGAGATGAATTTATTAATTAATTTATTGACTATTTTCCTGATTTTTTGGTTTCTATTTTCTTTATCTTTAATTATAAAGAATTATTTTAATACTAAAGATAGTGATAATTTATTGAAGCAGCGTAAGTTTTTTTGCGGTTTTATGATAGGAACACCAATAATATTCTTATTTTTATTGGTGCTAGTTGTAGCCTCTAATCCAATTATACGTGGAGTTAAGGCCGCAACAATTGAGGCAAGATTTGAAATTATAGAAAAAGACGAAAAACATTTGGTATTGAAATCACCACTTACTAAATCTGAAATTGTCTATTATCAAAATAACCGTGCAGGAAATTATATATCGAACTTTGAAAGTCGTGAGGTTGGCGAGGAAATATATATTTATAGCTACCGTCCAACTGTTCTACCGATGAATTTTATTGTTTGGTGCGATTATAAGCTTAGAGGTTTGCCGACTAATCGAATTTTTTCAGACCAGCTTGAAGTGGTTCAGAAGTATAGTAAAAATTATAATTAATTTTATTTTTTACTGTTATTAATAGAAATTAGGCATTATTGGAGGAACTCAAAAATGATGAGAAATACGGGAAAAAAATTTAGTAAGTCAGAATTAGCAGGATTAGAAATTGAAATTCAAACGATTACTGATGAGAATAATGGATTAAAGGCGAGATTAGCTAAGGTTTCAGATGAATTACAAGCAAAAACAGAACAATTACAGCAATTAGATAATGTTTATGATGAAATTAAAAATAAGGATAAGCAAATTGCTAGTCTACATGAGGATTTAAGAACAACAAGTAAAAAATATGAAGATTTAAATGAAAAGTACATTGCGCGGACGGATGCAGTAGAGTCGCTAGCTGAGTTGAAAGTTAAAAATTCACAATTAGATAGTCAGAATCAATTATTAAAAAATAAGGTTGTTGAATTAGAAGCTAATCAGCCAAAATATAACGAACATGATATTACTGAATTGAGGCTTGAGGCACTTAAAATTGCTGATGAGACTAAAAAAGCAGCGCAAGCAGAGGCTGAGCGAATAAATCAAGTAGCCAAAGAAGAAGCTGAGCGGATGATTGCAGAGGCGGCTAGTCGGCGGGATGAGATGTTAGCAATTGCTGAAAACCAGAGTGATGATATGATTGCTAAGGCACAGCAAGAGGTGATTGATACGCTTGCAACGATATCGGTTAAGCGTGATGTTTTACGTTCTGAGGTGAGTGATTTATATCATCGGATGCAACAATTTAATGATGGAACGCAGACGATTTTTGGCAAATTCTTTGAGGAAAATCCCCAAGAAGCAATTGATCGTTTATTAGCAGAAGAATAGGTGAAAAATGAATGATATTGTTTTTAAATTTGTTCAAGGGAATATTAAGGAACAATTTTTAAAGCAACTTCAAGATAGTTTTGAAACATACTTTAATTATCCATTTAATCGAGAATATTATGAAGATTACTTCCTGTCTCAATTAAAAAAAAGAAAAGTTCGAGAGTATAAAAGGGACATTTCCTTGCCTTGGGAGCAACAACCAGATTATGAAGGCATATTAGATGATTTTGCAAAAAACTTTCCTCAAAAGGTTTTATATCAAGCTGTAGCAGAAAAAAAAGGGTTAGAGGTCATTTTGCATTTAAAATATATCGCCTTTTCATTTTCTACCAATGGAAGAACTCTTTCTTTTTTAGATAAGAAAACGGATTCTGGATTTACGGTTTTAGTATGGAGTCATGAAGTTGAGCGGATTTATTGGTCCTATCAAAAAAGATCCAATGCATTGATTGATGGTGAGACGCGCATTAATACATTGTATGATGATATTCTGCTTGAAAAAGAGCCAATTATTTCAGGGTCTTTCGACATTATTGATAAAACAAGTGGTAAAAATTTGGGTGATACCTTTATGGGTGAGAGTCCTTTAGCGAATATGGATTTAGGTGAAGCTAAGGATGTGCAATCGGAGGAATCGCCGTCTACTGAGGAGGATTCAGACGAATCAATTACTAAAGGAGTACCTGATTCTGTTTCAGATCAGTCAATAGATTTACCAGAACCTAAGAAAAATTTGACTATAATCGAAGAGATGAAAGTGTCTCGGGCAAATAGGACGATGATCAAAAATTCATGGTTTGATAAAATTAAAGATTTTATCAAGGGTGCCCCAACCACTTCTGATCAACAATCTACGGCATTGGCGATTATTGATGATGGTGACTACCAGCATTATGATGATTATCAGCTGGATACCATTATTATAAAAGCGAATAAATTGGCTAGTTTGTGGGCTTATCATGAAGATAGTATGAAGTACATTGGTTCAAATGTGGAGCGCTTTGCAGAAATACTTGGTGATGTACCTGTTGAAATTTCATTGGATGAATTAAATGATTTGAAAGAACAAGCTCAGGCTATTATTGATCATTTACCACAAAAGAAAAAACGATTTTCTAAGGAATTGATTTATTTAGTAAACCCAACGCAAGCTCAGTTATTTACAAAAATTAATCAGTTATTTGACCAAATTCAAAATGAAAATAAAATCTTAAATCAGCTAATATAAAAAAGGGTTTCTGTCTTTTGGACAGATCCCTTTTTGTTGACTAAGCTTCTTTTGGCGTACGACCAAAGATGCTTTGGATAATCGCCATAGCGACTAAGCTGATGATGACTGTGAAGTATAGATTTGAGTATTGCGTGATATCGAAGCCATTGTTTGCACGATAGACAAAAACTATAATTGCTAGAATAATCGCGAGCAATACATCAAAGAAAGCAAAAGCCCAAAGATTTCCATTTTCCTTTTTGGCTAAATAAAAAATAGTAAAGAAAATAGTTAACGCGAAGAAGCCAATACCAGCTAATACGCCTGCCCAATAGATTAAAAATGGTACCATAAATTTACTCCTTATAAATTAATAATTAATAACCATAATATAACTCTATTGTAGCATTAAAATTTAAAAATAGAGAAAGAAATTAACGAATTCAACTAAAACAACAAAGGACTAGCCTTTATTTTTAATGAGTTTTAAAGTAAAATTGTTATAAGTAATGTATCTTGAAATGAAATGTATTGGAGAATAGAATGAGTGGCATATTTATTTCAATTGAAGGACCGGAGGGTTCAGGTAAAACAACCTTAATAAATGCTTTAATTCCTAAGCTGAAGTCAAGTAGTCGTGCGGATATTATTGCAACTCGTGAACCAGGTGGGATTAAAATTTCGGAACAAATACGTCGGATTATCTTGGATCCCGAGAATTCAGAGATGGATGCGCGGACTGAAGCTTTATTATTTGCAGCGAGCCGCAGGCAACATTTGGTTGAAAAGGTAATGCCAGCATTAGAAGCGGACAAACTGGTAATTGCTGATCGTTACGTGGATAGTTCATTGGCATATCAAGGACAAGCAAGAAAGCTAGGAATTAGTGTAATCGCTGAATTGAACGAATTTGCCACTGACGGTCTTTTACCACAGCTGACATTATTACTTGATTTAGATCCAGAGACTGGATTAAAGCGAATTATGCAGCATCGTCAAGATGAAATTAATCGAATTGATATGGAATCAATCGCCGTGCATCAGCTTGTTAGGCATGGATTTTTAAATGTTTTAGAATTATATCCAGAACGAATAAAAAAAATTGATGCTCGGCAGACACCAGATAAAATTCTCGAAGAAGCCTATCAATTAATTGTTAACCGTTTTCCAGAAAATTTTAAATAGAGGAGCTTGATGAAAATGAAAATGATTTTAGCAATTGTACAGGATAAAGATGCAAATCGACTTTCAAATAAATTTATTGATCATAATGTTAGGGCAACTAAGCTTTCATCTACTGGTGGCTTTTTAAAATCTGGGAATGCCACCTTTATTGTTGGGATTGAGGATGAACGTGTAGACGAAGTGCTTAAGCTGATTGAAGAAACAAGTAAAGCTAGAAAGTCATATGTTCAGTCACCAATTACTTTAGATTTATCAATGGATGGTCAAGTGCCTTATCCAATCGAGGTTGAGGTTGGTGGTGCAACAGTTTTCGTTCTACCGGTTGAAAGCTTTTTGAGATTTTAATAATGGATATACGTGATGTACAACCAGTTTTGTATCAGCGGTTTAAAAAAATAGTACAAAAAAATTCTCTATTTCATGCTTACCTTTTTAATGGTGATTATTTCAGCTTAGATTTTGCTATTTGGTTGGCTCAAAGCTTATTCTGCCAGCAAAAAGAACAGCATTTACCCTGCGGTAAATGCCGAAATTGTCAGCTAATTGCTGCTAATGATTTTTCGGATGTTCGACTTATTCAGCCAGTTGGCAACACAATTAAAGTGAATCAAGTTAGAGAATTAATTAGTGAGATGTCACAAACCGGCGTTGAGGGAAATCAGCGTGTTTTTATCATTAAATCGGCTGATTTATTAAGTCCGGGAGCTGCGAATGCTTTATTAAAGTTTATTGAAGAACCAAATCCTAATACATACTTATTTTTATTAACCAATCAATTAGGACGCGTGTTACCAACCATACAGTCACGAACACAGATTATTCCATTTAGAAAAAACTTCTTCGCCTTTAGTGAGGATTTGAAGCAACATGATATTTTACCCACTAAGGCTGATTTATTGGCAAATGTGACGAATAGTATGAGTGATGCGCAACTTTTAAATGAAAGTCAGTGGTTTAATCAAGGCGTGCAGTTTGTTCAAAAATGGGTGACAGATTTAGCAAATGGTAATAAGGAAAGTTTTGTTGCTGTCGGTGCAAAATTGGTACCTATTTTTGATGATAAAGAGAAGCAGAAAGTTGCATTTAATGTATTAGCTTATTATTTTGAAAGGCAAATGCTGACCAGCAAAGATAGCCGTTTGTCGGCAAATCTTTTTGAAGCAGAAAAAAATTTTCAGTTTAATGTTAGTTTTCAAAATTGCCTAGAGATGTTAGTTATAGATTCACTTTGGAGATGATATTTTGAATAAAGAAGAGGTTATTGGTGTTCGTTTTAAGAAATTAGGAGAAATTAGTTATTACTTAGCGAATTGTCAATATAATGTGAATGATTTAGTTGTCGCCAAAACGAAAAATGGTCGAATGTTGGGTAAGGTTTATTATACTAATCGTTTAATGCAAGCTGCAGATTTACCGGACCAGCTTTTAGAGGTAAAGCCTGCTACAGATGAAGATATTAGACGTTATGAACAAAATATTGAGGATGCGAAAGACACGTTAAGTCAAGTCGCACATTGTATTAGTAATTTAAAGCTTGGTATGAAATTATTACAAGTTGAGTATACATTAGATAAAGAGCGACTAATTGTATATTTCACGGCTGAAGGACGAGTCGATTTTCGTGAACTTTTGAAGGTTTTAGCAGCCAAGTTTCATTTGCGAATTGAATTGCGTCAGGTTGGGCCAAGAGATGAGGCAAAAGTCGTTGGTGGTCTTGGACCATGTGGACGTGTTCTATGCTGTTCAAGTTTTTTAGGTGATTTTTTACCAGTTTCAATTAAAATGGCGAAAAATCAAAGTTTGTCACTTAATCCAATTAAAATTTCTGGCCTATGCGGACGATTATTATGCTGTTTGCAGTACGAAGATGAATTTTACGAGACTGCTAAACGAACTTTTCCAGATTGGGGACAGCGGGTTATGACTCATGAAGGCACTGGTCGTGTTGAGGGCATGAATGTCATTCAAGGAATTGTGAAAATTCGTTTTGACCAGGCTCCTGTTTTAGTTGATTATGCGATTGAAGAAATTGAATTTACATCAAAATAATCAAGAGGGAGTCGCTGTGGATAAAAAAAAGCTAGTCGATAATTTTAATGATTTAGAACGTTTATTGGCGTTAATTGCGAATGAACTAGGTGAAACGCAACAAGCTTTAAATGAGATTGTTGAAGAAAATACTACTTTACGTGTTGAAAATGAAAGATTACGTGAACGGATTGATGATTTAACGAATCTAGTTAGTGAAGATGTTTCAAAAACCATTAAATCAGAAAGCAGTCAGAAAATTTCTAAGTCGAGATTAAATTTAGAAAATATTTATGAAGAAGGCTTCCATATTTGCAACCAATTTTACGGACAACGTCGGATTGATGATGAGCCATGTTTATTCTGTATGGATGTTATTTATCGTTAAACTATGACCGCCCTTTTTGAATTGAGGGTGGTTATAATTTTTAAGTTATAGCTGTATTTTGTGTCGCTAGTGGGTAATTGTTTATGGAAGCAATGGTTAAGGAGTTTCAAATGAAAATACAAAGAAGCTTTAAAAAATCAGGTGGTAAGCTTTATTTGGTACCGACACCAATTGGCAATTTAGCTGATATTACTTTAAGAGCGATTGAAGTTTTAGGTGCTGTTGATTTGATTGCAAGCGAGGATACGAGGAATACTGGTAAGCTTTTGAAGCATCTAGAGATTTCTAAAAAACAAATTAGTTTTCATGAGCATAACGCAATGGAAAAAATTCCATTTCTAATTCAAATCATGCAAAATGGACAGTCAATCGCTCAAGTTAGCGATGCTGGCATGCCCAGTATTAGCGACCCAGGTCAAAATCTTGTGGCAGCCTGTATTGAAAATGAGATTGACGTGATTGCCTTGCCAGGTCCGAGCGCAGGTATCACTGCTTTGATTGCTAGTGGTTTAATACCTCAACCTCATATTTTTTATGGCTTTTTGCCACGAAAAGCTGGGGAGCAAAAAAAGTTTTTAGAGGCTAAAAAGTCTTATCCTGAAACTCAAATTTTTTATGAGTCACCTTTTAGAGTTGCTAAGACTTTGACATCATTTTTGGAGATTTATGGTAATCGTCAGATTGTATTGGCTCGAGAATTAACAAAATTGTATGAGGAATATCGCCGAGGTTCAATTAGCGAGATTTTGGAAAGCTTAGTTAATGAGCCGATAAAAGGAGAATGTTTATTAATTGTTTCTGGAGAAACTGAAATAGTCGCTTCAGAAATAGAAGGTAGCTATACAGAACAAGTTGAGCGCTTAATTGAAACTGGAATATCATCAAAAATAGCCATTAAGAAGGTTGCCAAGCGCAATGGTGTTGAAAAACAATTAGTTTATTCTGAATTTCATAATCGTTAATTTGCAGTTTCTCTTGGTAATACTCTTATCTTCTTGATTTTTGATAATTGAATCAGTCTGACTTGTTGATCCGCAGTAGTAATGATTAAGAGATTTTTGGCGGGCTGATAACGATTAATTTTGCCATTGATAATAGAATAATCCCCATCATCGTTTCGATAATTAATAACGACAATGCGGTTTTGAGTTAGCGCTGTTTTGATTTGGTAGCGAGCGTCTTCGGATAATTCCAAAGGCTGGGAATTAACAACAGGCGCATTGATGAAATTATGAAATAATCTTTTGGACCAGTAGGCCGCGACACGTTTTAGATTTAGCATAAATATACCATCCCATAATTAAGACTATTAGCAGTATGATTCTATATTATAAAGCAAAATGGAATAAAAATATATACTTCATGCGAAATAAAAGCTCTGAGCAGTTGCTCAGAGCTTTTTGAATTAAGCAGATTTTCGACCCGAGTAGATAGACTTGACTTTGCCATACCACCAGCCACCGAGTTTTCTTTGAATCCAAGGCTGTACCCATTTGTCTAAGCCAAGTGAGCGTCCAGAGCCATTCATTAAGGCGATGGCAACAAAGACGAACCAGATATTGACCCAGTAAAACATACCAGATAGACAAAACATCACAGTCAAGCCAGCAGTTACTGCGCTTGCAATAAATGTAAATAGACCAGCAATTAAGGCTAAGGCAATTAGGATTTCTACAATTGTCATGAATTTTTGCATAAATAATGCGACATCTTTATTCGGAATCATAAATTTCATAACAGGTTCTAAGAATTTTGGCATTTTATCAAATACAGCCATTGGTTCTGAACCATAGGCATAGCTTAAGCCAAATTCCGCTGTTTTACTAGCTGTTTCCGTAGCTGTACTGCCTGCAGAGCCAGCTGCTTCACTTGCACCGGTTGTCGCAGCTGCAGTTTGATGCAACCAATCAAATGGGAATTGAATGTCGTTTGTAAACCATGAACCTTTGCCAAACCAAGTAGAAGGCTTAAGGTAGTCTCCATCACCGACAACTTTATGACTAGCCTCAATTAGCCAGACAAAACCATAGAAAACCCGCAGTGGTACACTCCAAAGGACATTTCCAAGTCGCGAAAGATGACCACGGCCAACATTTCTTTCATTTTTAGTATGGAAAAATTCATTTTTAAAGTATTGGAAGAAATAATAACCTGAACCAACTTGAAGCGTATAGATAATATAGATGAAATGCTTCATTATCATAGCTAGAAAGCCACTTAAATGAAGTGTCTCCATAATGTAAGCAACGCCCCATTTTGAACCGACAGATACCATAAAGCCAGAATAATTTGGTTTATAAGTATGTTTTTCCTCACCTTTTATTTTAGCAACAATATTAGCTGCAGCCGTATGACCTGTGCCTTCGGCCGCTTGAACAATCTGTGGTGTCGGACGTCCAGTTTCAGGCTCAACGTATGCCGAGATATCCCCAGCAACATAGATATCCTTGTCTTCATAGCCAATTGCTTCCATATATTGATTGGCTTGAAGTCGATTGCCACGTTCAGTTTCATTAAGCTCGTAAGCCTTTGCTTCTGTATTACCTTGGACACCTGTGGTCCAAATTAAGGTGTGTGATGGAATATCCTCACCATCTTTAATTGAAACATGGTCTGGGGCTACAGCTGTGATTGCATGATTTGTAAGGATTTTTACACCTTTTTTATCTAAGAAGCGGTGCCCTTTATCTGCATCAACACGAGGTAGCATATTCAAAATTGTTGGCATCATTTCAACAACGCCAATTGTAAACTCTTCAGGATCCAATTTGTATTGCTTTGCCGCAACAAATTTCCAATCAACTAATTCGCCAACCATTTCGATACCTGTAAAGCCTGAGCCAGCAACTAAGAAAGTGAGTAATGCTTTTCGTTTTTCTGGATTTTTTTCCTGAGCCGCTTTTTCAACAGTTTTATCAAGGTGACGTCGAATTTTCATTGCATCTTCAAATGACCAAAGTGTAAAGCCGTGTTCTTTAACACCAGGTACGCCAAAATCGTTAGGTTCACCACCAACAGCTACAATAATTGAATCATATTGATAAGTGTTGAGTTCAGTCGTAACAATTTTATTTTCTTTGTCAATTTTAGTTACTTTATCGGTTACAATTGAAACATTTTTTCTTCTGCCAAGTAGTCGCTGTAAATCATATTGAACACCGTCTGGTTCAATTCTTCCTGCTGCAACCTCATGAAGCTGTGTCATCATTGTGTGATAACTATGCTTATCAATAAGTGTGATTTCAGCGGAGTCTTTTAGTTTTTTTGAAAGGTATCTTGTCGCAGACAAACCAGCGAAGCCCGCGCCAATAACAATTATTTTTTGTTTAGCCAATGTAAAAACTCCTTTTATAATATTATAATAATAGCACTTTAATTATAACGCTTCCAAATTTGAAACACAATCAATTAATTTGATGTTAAATAATTGTTTATTTAAGTTATAATGTAGTAAGTTTAAAACGTTTTTGAAAGGAAAAAATAATGAAGTTTACAAATAAATTTAAGCTATTATTTGTTATGCTATTAATAGGAATGTTAGGTGGGTGTGCTCAAGCTGACAAAGACAATAATTTACTTAGTAAGCCAAATAAGCAGGATATTTTTGCATTAGGGACTTATGTTGATATAAAAGTTTATGATAAAAATAAAGAAGAGGCCTTAACGGATGCAATTGAATTAATTAAAAAATATGATGATGAAATTACCGTTAATGAAGATGGTTCTATTTTAGACGAAGTTAATGAAAATGCTGGCATTAAACCTGTCAAAGTTCCTAAAGATATTATGAAAATGCTTGTGTATGCTAAATCAGCTTCTGAAGATCAAGGATCTTTTGATATTACGATTGGTGCATTAACAAAATTATGGCATATTGGCTTTTCGGATGCTAAAAAACCGTCTCAATCAGAGATTGATCAGGCACTCCAGTTGATTGATTATAATAAACTCGTTTTGGATACGACTAATTCAACAGCTTATTTGACTGAAAAAGGAATGCAGATAGATGCGGGAGCGATTGCCAAAGGCTTTATCACAGACCAGGTTGTGGCATTGCTTGAAAAAAAAGGAGTAACCTGTGCAATTGTTAATTTAGGTGGTAATGTCTATGTAATTGGTAATTCACCCAAAGAGGACAATGAGGAAGCATGGACAGTTGGTATTCAGGATCCGAATAAAGCGAGAAATACGGTTTTGGGCTATGTTAAAGGTAGTGATGAATCGTTTGTGACGAGTGGTATATATGAGCGTTATCTAGAGGTTGACGGAGTAAAATATCATCATATGCTGGATCCAGAAACAGGCTATCCATTTGATAATGACTTGCAAAGTGTTACAATTATAGGGAAAAGCTCAATGACGGATGATGCCTACTCAACAATTGTATATTCATTAGGCATTAAAAAAGGTCTTGAGTATATCAATGATAAAAAAGGCTATGAAGCAATTTTTGTAACCAAAGAAAATAAAATATATTTGTCAAAAGGATTGGCAGATAATTTTGATATTGAAGCAGAGTCGGGTTATACCTTAGGTAATAATAGTGATTTAGAATAGGAGCATTATGAACAAAAAACGCCGTCAAACCACTGAAAATGCCAAACCACATCGTTTTAAAAATACAGTCATCAATCTATTTCTGATTTTGATGTTGATAATTGGTTTAGCACTAGTGTTTAATAATCAAATTAAGTATTTTCTAATGGGGTTAAACGCCAACCAATATCATATCTCTAAGGTGACAGAGTCAAAGGTTAAAAAAAATAATGATTCAGCAGGGAATTTTGATTTTTCATCAGTTGAACCCTTAAGTACTGAAGCGGTCCTAGAAGCTCAGATAGCGAATCAAAATCTGCCGGTTATTGGTGGGATAGCGATTCCGGAAATTAATCTTAATCTGCCTATTTTTAAAGGTATTGATAATACGAATTTGCTTTGGGGTGCTGGTACGATGAAGGTTGATCAGAAAATGGGGGAAGGTAATTATGCTTTGGCGAGCCATTATGTTGCTGGACAACCGAAAATGCTTTTTTCACCTTTAAAAGAAGGACCTGCTCAGGTTGGTCAAAAAGTGTACTTAACTGATACAAGCAATATTTATGAATATGAAATCACAGAGGTTTACGAAGTTTCTCCAGATCACGGAGAAGTAATTGATGATATTGAAAATCAAAAGGTATTGACCTTAGTCACCTGTAGTGATGCTAATGCAACTAATCGAGTCATTGTCCGTGCTAATTTTGAAAAAAGCTATTCGTTAGCTGATGCGAGTCAGTCTGTTACCAATGCCTTTGAGCAAAAGTATAATCAAATGACTTGGTAAAAAAAGACGTGTGGCTATTAAGCGACACGTCTTTTTGAATTAAGATTATTTTTCTTGTAAGTAATATTTATCTTTGACATTTAATTTATCATCGAAATCATAAACTAATGGTGGGAAGTTAGGGATTTCAACATCCATAATTTCATCATCAGATAATTGTTCGATATGTTTTACTAATGCACGAATTGAGTTACCATGAGCACCAACAAAGACATTTTTACCTTCTTTAAGTGCAGGTGCAATTTTGTCTTCCCAGAAAGGCAAGGCACGTTCTAAAGTTACTTTTAAGTTTTCTGCATCAGGAACAACAGAATCATCCAACAAAGCGTAACGACGATCAGTATGTGCTGAATATTCATCATCACGAGGCATTAATGGTGGTAATGTATCGTATGAACGTCTCCAGATGTGGACTTGCTCATCACCATGTTTTGCAGCAGCATCAGCTTTATTTAAACCTGTTAAACCGCCATAATGACGTTCGTTTAAGCGCCAAGATTTTTCAACTGGTACCCATAATTGGTCAGAAAATTCTAAAACGTAGTTTGTTGTTTTAATTGCACGTTTTAAAACAGAAGTATAGGCGATATCAAATTCAATGCCAGCTTCCTTAACTAATTGACCTGCTTTAATTGCTTCTTCAACACCTTGTTCAGCTAAATCAACATCAGCCCAACCTGTGAATAAGTTTTTTTCATTCCATTCAGATAAACCATGACGTGCAAAGACTAATTTTGCCATTTAAGAAATCGCTCCTTTAAAATTTTTTCATTCCTCATTCAGTTTACTATGAATTCCATTAAATTTCTAGAGGTATCCTATTTTTTCAAGTACTTGTAAACGGTACCAACTGAAATATTTAATTTATCGGCTGTCATTTGAATTGTAAAATGGCGATTGTGGTAATAATCATTGATTTTCTCAATTGTTTTTGGATTAATTCTTGGTCTACCACCGACACGATTATCTTTTTTAGCACGACTAATCCCAGTTCTAATTCTGTTTTTCGTGATTGTTCTATCTAAATCAGCAAGAGTGAGAATATGCTGGTAAAAATCCTTATCGTTTTCCGTATCAATTTTTTCTTTAACAGCAATTAAGCGAATTTGTTTTTCGATAAGCTTTGGAACAATTTTACCAAGCTGACGCGTTGATTTTTGGATTGTTGCTAATTCAGGAATGATTACAGTATCGTTTGTTTTTAATTTTTTTATAAATAATGCAAAATCATTACTTTGAAAATATTGTTGGCAAGCGTAATCCGATAGCTGGACACGCTCATCTGATTGATGGATAAAACCAATCACAGCCATAGAATTCGCCTCCTTATTTTAGAGCTAGTTGTAGCATTTTTTGCAATCTTTTGAAGCCTATAATTTGTGGGCTTCAAATCATCGAAAATTACAACATAAGTCAAAATACGCCATGAGACAAACAGTCTTGACATTTTTAGCTGATGCTTGTTTTTTAGTTAGTTGTATTTAGCCATTTTTTAATGTTTGAAGGACTTATAGTAGAATAATGCAACAAAGATAGCACCACCTACAATATTACCAAGGTAAACAAAGATGAAATTGCCAAGAAATTGAGTTAGCGTAACCTCGCCCATCATCATGCCAAATGGAATTAGAAACGCATTTGCAACACTATGCTGAAAACCAATTGCGACGAAAGTCATAACAGGGAACCAAATTGCTAAAATTTTGCCTGCGGTATCCTTGGCAGCATAGCATAACCAGAGTGCTAAACCGACAAACCAATTACAACCGATTCCTGAGAAAAAGGCTTGAGCTGGTGTGGCGTTAACCTTAGCGTGTGCTAAACTAATAGCCTCAACTAAAAAATCACCGCTAGTTAGTAATCCAGTAACCTTGCCAAAGAAAAAGGCCACAAATAGTGCACCAATAAGATTACCAAAAGTAATCACTAGCCAATTTTTGATTAATTCTAGCCATGAAACTTTTTTATCCAATAAGCCAGCAAAAACGACCATCATATTACCAGTAATCAATTCGCCTCCAGCCAATAGAATTACAATTAATCCGATTGGAAAGACGCAGGCACCAAGAAATGAAGCTACGCTTCCCCAGTCTTCGGCCATGCTCGCTGCTACTCTAATATAAGCGAGATAGCCTAGGGAAATCATTGCCCCACCGATAAAAGAAAGGATTAGCTTACTTTCAAGGGGTTTATGAATTTTTTTATCGGCCATTTCAATTGTGAATGCTAACGTTTCTTCTGGAGTTCTCACTATTTTACACCTCTAATGTTTTTGGCCCATCATCATAGCCCACAATGACACGAGAGACCATGTCAATAAATAGTCCGTGTTCAACAACACCGACCAAATGATCTAGTTCATTGGCTAATGATTTGGGATTTTCTATTTTTTCTAAATGTAAATCAATGATATAATTATTTGAATCCGTTTTCAACAATAAATTGTCATTATCTTTGCGGAAGCTTGGTTGATAGCCCTGTTTGTCAAAATAGGTGAATAGCTGTTGGCTACCGTAAGGAATCACTTCAATTGGTAATGGAAATGCGCCTAGCTTTTTAACCATTTTAGATTGATCTACAATCCAGATAATTTCCTTAGAATAGGTTGCAACAATCTTTTCGAATAAAAGTGCAGCTCCCCCCCCTTTTGTGCCTGAAAAGTCTTCGGCAATTTCATCAGCTCCATCAATTGTGATATCAACATGTGAAACTTCATCAATTGACTTTAGTGGAATATTAAGTGATTTAGCAAGCTTCGCAGTATCATGAGAGGTTGTGACACCAATAATCTCAAGTCCTTCCTCCTTAACACGTCGTCCGACTTCTTTAGTCATATAGGCTGCTGTTGAGCCAGTACCTAGACCGACAATCATTCCATCTTTAATATATTTTGCTGCTTCAATACCGACCATTTCTTTTAAATTCATGTTTTCCTCCTCTGATTTTTTTATCTTAGCCCATTTTATCATAAATGATATCTGAAATTGTATACAAAAATGGGAAATTGCTATTTTATTTAAAGTGACCATAAAAAAGCCAATGAAAACTAGTATCTCTAGTCATCATTAGCCTATTAATTGTTTTTTATATGCTGAGCTTTTTTAACTTAGGCGTTCTTCTTTAACGTAGTCAATTGGTAGCCATTCAAGAACGCGGTCAATCTGCTTATCCCAATAGTACCATTCATGTTTACCATCAGCAGATTCAAATGTTAAATCATATTTGAGCTTTTCTAGCTGCTCTATAGCATAAAGATTAGCTTGATAGAGAAAGTCTTGGTGACCACACCATGCGTATAATTTGGGCAGTGTGTGTTGGAGCTTGACTTGATTTTCAGCAGCAACCATTAGATTGTTTTCACTGGTATCAAATAAATTAAAATCACCAAAGATACCGTTCCAATATGCCTCTTGACCAAGGTCAGTTGGCTTCATCCCTTTGAAGGACAGACAACCAGATAAGCTTGCTGCGTAGCTAAAACGCTCGGTTAGGAAGGCAAACTTAAAGGCGCCATAGCCCCCCATTGATAATCCTGCAACAAAGTTTTTTTCTCGTTTTGTTGAAATTTGTGGGAAAAATTCTTGAATAATTTTCGGTAGTTCTTCGGTTAAGGCGGTAAAATAAGGCATTCCATATTGTGTATCACTATACCAAGCTAAGTCGGTAGAAGGCATCACGATTGCCAGCTTTGTATGACGAACTAATCGAGCGATGCCTGTTCGCTTTAGCCAAGTGTTATGATTACCAGCCATACCATGAAGTAAATAAAGCACGGGGATATCCTCAAGTGTTTCATTTGGTGCCAATTCATTTAAATCAGGTAAAATTACATTCATATTGCGATCCATATCCAGTAAGTCTGAACGATATTCGATTTGAAAGATTGCCACTTTTATTCCTACTTTCTAGTCATCCTAATTATTATTTGAATAGTTTAGTATTATTTTACTACAATTTAGTAGAAAGACTAATAGAAAAACTCTTTCACGTGATTGCCTTAGCTGACTTATTCTGATGCTGCAACTGATAGACTGCCATTATTCACCTGATAAATTGTTAGGGCATCAGGTAGATTTTGGAGGTGATCCAAAGTTGTTGTTGTCACAAAGGTCTGCGTTTTACCTAAAACGGATTCTAAAAGGTCTATCTGCCTTTGATTATCTAATTCGCTCATCACATCATCTAGAAGTAAAATTGGATATTCGCCGACCTCTTGCTTCATCAATTCAATTTCAGCCAGCTTGATACTCAGTGCAGTGGTTCTTTGTTGTCCTTGTGAGCCATAAACTGCCACGGGGTTATCGTTAACAATGAAAATTAATTCATCGCGGTGTGGGCCTGTTAAGGTAGTTTTCTGAAAACTTTCACGTTGCCTATCATGCTTTAGCTTTTCCAGATACACTTTTTGAAGGTCATTGCTGATTGGTAGCTGTGTTTGATATTCTAAGCTCAATTCTTCCTTGCCGTGACTAATTTTTTGATGGAGTGCTTGCGCATTTTTTTCTAGCTGTTTGATGAATAGGCTTCTTGCTTCAATAACCTTACTGCCGAATTCTACCAATTGTTCATCCAAGACACTTAAATAGATTTCATCAATATTATCTTTTTTGAGATAGCTGTTGCGCTGCTTTAAAATACGATGATATTGGCTCAAATCATAGAGGTAGATTGGATTGATTTGCCCAAGTTCAATATCGATGAAGCGTCGTCTTTTGGCTGGACTACCTTTAACTAATTCTAAGTCTTCGGGGGAAAACAAAACGACATTCATTTTACCAATGTAATCAGAAAGTTTTTTTTGTTCCAATCGATTAATCTTAGTTTTACGACCTTTCGAAGATAATTGAATTTCTAAATCCATTTTACCGATATCACGTGATAATACACCACTAACGAGAGTGTTGGATTGCTGCCAACGAATCAATTCCTTTTCGCTGGCGGTTCTCGGGCTACGTGTCAAGGCTAAGAAATAAATACTCTCGAGTAGATTTGTCTTTCCTTGTGCATTTTCACCAATAAAAATATTGAGATTAGGATTAAATTCTAATTTTAATTCTGGGTAATTTCTGAAATTTTTCAGAAAGATATTGAGTAATTTCATAATTATTGTCCTGGGAATTTCGGCTTATTTTTTTTCCTTCTGTTTGAAGTTTTTTTCTGATTTAACTGTTTAACTAAAGCTTGAACGCGCTTCTTTTCCGCTAAATCGGCTTGTTTTTCGGTTTGCTGTTCAGCATTTGCCTTAATAGTATTGATTGTACTACCTTCAATAATTAATACCATATTTGGATAAATTTTGCGGCCACGTCTGATTTCTGATTCGCCATCTACAATGACGGGGTTTTCCGGCAAATAGTATTTTGCCTGTCCGCCACTTGAAATGATATCCAAATCTTTAAGTAAATCTCCAAGTTTAATAAATTCATCAAAAATAATATAGTCCATAATTCTCCTTACTAATCGATTTGTGTTTTATTTTCTACGCGATACGAATGCCATTGTCCAATACAAAAAATCAGAACACCAATCCAAATAAAGCTAAAGGCGATCAATTTAGATAAATTATAGGTTTCCTTTAAAACAAAGACAGCAATAACTAATTGAATGGTCGGATTAAGATATTGTAATAAACCAACAGTAGATAGCTTTAAATGCTTCAAAGCTTCAGTATATAAAATAAGTGGAATAATGGTAATTACACCGGATAAAAGAGTTAATAAAATAATTTTTGGCGAATATTGCCATAATGGTTGGTGTTTCGATAAAATAAAGTAAATAATGGCGACTGGTATCATTATAGCAGATTCAAGAGTCATCGCTGTGATTGTAGAAATTGCTAATCCTTTTTTAACTAGACCATAGAAGGAGAAGGCTAGTGCCATTAGGGTAACGGGTAGTGGCAGTCCACCCTGCATGATTGTTAAAACGATTACACCGACGAGTGAAAAGCCAAGTGCGATTAAGGTATTTCTCGATAGCTGCTCTTTTAAAAAGATGACTGCCAAAAGAACGCTTAATAAAGGCATGATATAGTAGCCCAAACTTGCCTCAGTGGCCTGTCCATGATTGACAGAATAAATGTATGTTCCCCAGTTAATAGTAATTAGAATTGCAGTGCTAATAATTCTAAAAAATGGTTTTGGCTGTCGAAAGGTTTGCTTTGTTTCGTTCCAGACAAGACTAAGTTGATCTGTGGTGATTAATAGAATTAGCATAGTCAAAAATGAAAAAATGATTCGATAAAATAAAATATCAATGGCATTCACCGTACTTAATGTATGCCAATAAATACTCAAGCTACCCCACAAGAAATAGCATATTAGAAGCTGTGTTAATCCTTTATTCAAGCTTATCCTCCATTCGTTATTTTGTTTTAATTAACTAATAGTATAATAAATTAGACCATTATTCTAGAGTTATTTATACTTTCTAAATGTTACCAATTTTTAATTAACTACATGATAAATATGATACAATCATGGGAAGATTAAGTGATTTAATCCACCAGATAGTGGTCAACAATAGCAATAATTTAGAAGAATATTATTTTAATTAATTTTGATTTAGAAGGGAAATGAAGGTATGTATTTAAGCTCTGAAGGACAGACTAATCAATTGGGCCAGTGGTTAGGTAAACAGCTCTTCGCGGGTTCAACCGTGATTTTAACTGGAAATTTAGGTACTGGAAAAACAAGTCTATCTAAAGGAATTGCCAAGGGTCTTGGTGTGACCGAGATGGTAAAAAGCCCGACATATACGATTGTGCGAGAATATCATTCTGGAAGAATACCATTTTATCATATGGATGTTTATCGAACAGCCAATCATGTTCAGGATTTGGAATTGGACGATTATTTTTATGGTGATGGCGTTACAGTAGTAGAGTGGGGGGAGCTGCTTGGTAAGTATTTGCCAGAAGCATTTCTCCAAATTACCATTAGTCAAGCTCGAGAGGGTCGGGAGATTAGTTTTGAAACAACCGATGAAAAGTATCAGGCGATAATTGACGAGCTAAAAGAGGCATTTTCAAATGAATGATTTAATAATAAGAGAAGCAATACCAGACGATGCAGCAATGCTCTTGAATGTTTTAAAACAAATTGGTGGCGAATCAGAATTTTTAACAATGGATGAAAAAGGTGTTGATATTTCAGTTGAGGATGAAGCGCTGGCTCTAGCTGCAATTTATGAATCGCCGAACAATACTCTAATGTTGGCTTTGGTTGACGACAAAATTGTTGGAACTGCTTCCATTTACGGCGACTCACATTATCGCGTCTTTCATATTGGTGAACTAGGTATTAGTATTTTAAGTGATTATCAAGGCTATGGTATTGGTAAATTTTTAATGGATGCGGTTATTGAGTGGGCGGTAGAGTCTAAAGTGATTAAACGATTAGAGCTCACGGTGCAAAAAAGAAATGAAAAGGCAGTTCAGCTTTATTTAAGGAAAGGCTTTATAATTGAAGGAGAGAAGTTGCGTGGTGCACGCTTAAAAAGTGGCGAATACATTGAAGTTTTATTTATGGGAAGAATGATTGACTAGATAATTAATGAATAAATAGATTAATTATCGAATAAATAATGTGGAAAAGGTTAAGATTTTGTATAAAATTTCGTAAAGTCTTGTTTTTTCCAGTGATATTTGAGAAAATATCCATTATCTAATTTAAAAGAGGAGAACAATATGTCTCGTTTAGAGAGCCACAAGCCTAAGAAATCTTTGGCAAAAAAAATTATAATTATTTTGCTGAGTATTTTTGGTATTTCTGTAGTTGCCGCCGGAAGCTATGTTGCAACGGCTTATTTTGCTGCTGAAAATTCAATGAAAGAAACTTATGAGAGTATTGGTAATTCAGCAACCAAAGATCGTGAAGAGGTGCTGGAAGCGACTCAGCCTTTTTCAATATTGCTAATGGGGATTGATACTGGCGGTGTTGGTCGTACGGATCAATGGGAGGGACGCAGTGATTCAATGATGGTCGTGACGATTAATCCGACTGAAAAGAAAACTACAATTGTCTCTTTGGATCGTGATTTATTGGTTAATATGGTTGGACCCGAAGGTAATGCTGAAAATGGTATTCAGGATAAATTGAATCATGCCTACGCATATGGTCAAACTGAAATGAGTATTTTGACAATCCAAAAGCTATTGGATATTCCAATTGATAAATATGCCATTATTAATATGGATGGATTGAGTTCCTTAATTGATGCTGTTGGTGGTATCGATGTTGTTAATAATTATGGCGAATTTACTGTAGAAGATGGTGACTTTGTTGCGACAGTTCCTGCAAGTGAAGAGGTAAACGGTGAACTGCAAAAAATTCATCTAGATGGTAAAACAGGTCTAGCATACGCCAGAATGCGATATCAGGATCCAGAGGGTGACGTTGGTCGTCAGAAGAGACAGCGTGAAGTAGTAACGAAAATTTTAGAAAAAATGCTAAGTTTAGATAGCGTTTCAAATTATCAAAAAATCTTGACAGCAATTAAGACCAATCTTAAAACAAATATTGAATCAAATGCGACTAATATTAAAAATTTATTAGGTTATAAAGATAGCTTTGATACAATTGATTCGAAGCAACTACAAGGAACTAGTACGCAAATCGATGGTATTTATTATCAGTTAGCTGACGCAACTCAACTGTTGGAAATTCAAAATGTTTTGAAGTCACAGCTTGGTGAAGCAACAGCAGAAGTCCTAAATTCAGATATCATTACTGCGGATACTTACGGCTATTCAAGCTCCAGCGATACAACTACAAGCAGTGATTATACCTATAGTACAGATCCAAATGCAGGAACTTATTATGATAGTGGGACAGGGGCTGCTGCGGATGGTACTGTTAATTATTAATACGTCAATTTAGTTATTTATAAATGTGAATAGTTTTAAATGATTTGAGAGTGTGATTAATTTAGTCGCACTCTTTTTTGATGAAGTAATGTTAAGTTTTTTTGTTTTTAATATCAGCAAAAATGAGAATAGGATATGTTATAATGGTGATAATCTATCCCAAAAATAGAAATTATTTAGAGATTAGTTAATAAGAATTATTAATAATGATTGCAGTTATTATCAGATAAGGTTGGAAATTTATGCAGTTTACATTTTATTATTTAATCACATTGCTGATTACTTTTTTGATCTCACTTAGCTTAACACCTATTGTGAAGCTAATCGCAATTAAAATTGGTGCTGTTGATATGCCTAATGAGCGGAGAATTAATAAGGTTCCAATGCCTAGTGCTGGTGGACTTGCCATATTTATTTCTTTTACGATTTCATGTATCTTAATTTTACCTAAAATCGTTGGCATCGTGATTCCAGACGTTACTTTTTTAAAGTATATTTTGCCATATATTCTTGCTTCAGCATTGGTCGTTATCACGGGGTTGGTGGATGATATTAAGGAAATTTCGCCCAGGCAGAAAACAGCTGGTATTATCGTAGCTGGACTGATTATCTGGTTTTTCACTAAAGCTCGCTTTGATAGCATGACATTTCCAATGATTGGTTTAGTTAATTTTGAATGGTGGTTATCATTGCCACTGACAATTATTTGGATTCTTTCATTGACTAATGCGGTTAATTTAATGGATGGTCTGGATGGCTTAGTTTCGGGTGTTTCGGTTATTTCATTAACGACAATTGGAATTATTGGCTATTTCTTTTTAGGCGAAATTAATGTTTATGTTTCAATTGCCATTTTTACCTTGATTGCAGCTATTTTAGGATTTTTACCTTATAATTTTAATCCAGCCAAAATTTATTTAGGTGACACTGGTGCTCTTTTTCTTGGTTTTATGATTTCAGTAATTTCGTTGCAGGGTCTGAAAAATGCGACCTTTGTTGCCGTTTTGACACCGATGTTAATTTTTGGTGTACCTATTACTGATACTGTTTTTGCTATTATTCGTAGAAAGCTTAACAATCAGAGTATTACCTCGCCTGATAGAATGCATTTACATCATCGATTAATTTCATTAGGGTTTTCACATCGCGGTGCGGTCTTAATGATTTATGCAATTACACTTATTTTTTCATTTATTGCTTTATTAATTAATGTTTCCAGTAAATTGGGTGCTAGTATGTTATTAGTTGCTAGTCTAATTGGTGTTGAATTATTCGCCGAGATGGTTGGTATTTTTGGTGAAAAACGAACACCGATGCTTAAATTAATGAAACTATTTGGTAATCCTAAATATCGTCATTTTATGCTTATCCAGCATCGAGTACGTCGTGATAAAAAAAAAGCAGAAAAGAATAAAGACAAGTAGAATTGTCTTTATTTTTTTTGTTTTTCTTCATGGATGTTTTTAATATGGATAATTGAGAGTGTGCCATTGACAATCAAAAAAACAATAAAAAGATACCATTTAAAGTCACGAACCATGTCACTTGTCAGTAGAATAAGTAGGACAAGGGTAGATAGAATTAAGATACCTGTTTCAAGGATGATTGATTGGGTATTAAAGAGATTTTTCATGATTGCAATCAATTTGAATTGATTGTTTCACCTCCAATATCAATAAAGTAAACTTACATTAGGCGTTTACGTTTAAGTAAACGAATCATTATAATACAAAAAACAATGGTGCCAATTAAAATGAGGTAAAAGGCATAAGGATCATCAGAGCCGGGAATTTTAACATTCATACCATAGAAGCCGCCAACAATTGTCGGAATCGTTAGAACAATTGTTAAGCTAGTCAGTATTTTCATAACAATATTCAAGTTATTTGAAACGATTGAGCTGAAAATATCTGATACATTGTCGATTAATTTCATCTGAACACGGGTACTAGAAAGTGCTTGCTTGCTCTCAATAATGCAGTCAAAGATTTGATTTCTAAATTCATCGTTATTAAGTAATTTGCCATCGTAAATTTCAGTTAAACCAACGACATTACTTCTGAGTGATTCTTCAAAGAAAACGAGGCTTTTTTTTATCTCAACCATTTTGTGTAGAGGTCGATTTTCCGAGCTAGATAATAGCTCGTCCTCTAATTCATCGCTTGCTTTACGTAGCTCCTCCAGATAATAATTATATTTTTTGGATAGGCTAAAGACGAATGCGTAAAATAATTGCTGAATTAGTCTATCAGGGTAAAAATCCTGCTTGAGGACAGTATTTAAAAAAGTTTTGCGATGATTACTTGCAGTGATAATTTTCTGGTTGGCAGTCAAAATAATTGCGAATGGATAGGTTAAGATGGTTGTAATACCAGCACCCTTTGTTTCTTTTTTAGGAAATTGCAAGAGCGTCAAGGAGGTTTCTGCTGCTTCTGTATTAATTTCAAAGCGCGAGTTTTCGTTATCATCCAAAATATCAGTCAGATAATCTAGTGGCAATTGATATTCTTGTTTAATTGCTTTAATCTCGTTAATATCAGGCTTTTCAAGGTGAATCCAAATGCATTCGGCCTCGTTTATCGTATCAACCATTTTGTTATTTTCTATTTTATAATATGTAATCATTGAGACTCCCGTTAGCTATACTTAATCATGATCTTTTTTCTTTACGCTAGTATTAAGACTGATTGTCATTAGTTAATACTTAATTTGTTTTATAATATCATATTTAGAGTTTGCTTGATATCATATTCAAAAGATGAAAGGATTGCCGATTTTAAGACTTAAATTTAATAATGGTATCATTTAGAATATTTAATCGAGATTTTCTAGTATTTTTGTACTTGAAATACTTTAAAAAATCGTTATTCTTAATAGATAAACAATTAATTGATAAAGTTAATGAGATGAGGGAAAAAATGGAAATAATTGAGGCAACTGCAGAGTATCTAGTCGATAATATGACAGGTTTAACTGGAAGCGCATATGGTGTAGTCAAGCCGACTGATTTAGCCGAATTAGTTGACGCGTTGACATTTGCTAAAGCACAACAAATTGGGGTAATTGTAATTGGTGCCAACACGGGTCTTTCAGGTGCGACACTGCCAGAGCATGATGAATTATTAATTGATTTAAGTGGATGGAATAAAATTTTAGATTTGGATGAAGCGACAGGCTCTTTAACTGTAGAAGCAGGCGTTACACTTAATCAAATTTATGATTATGTTGAAGCAAGAGGTTATTTTTATCCACCTGATCCAGGAGCAAAGCAAGCAACAATCGGTGGCAATATCTCAACGAATGCTGGCGGGATGCGTGCGGTTAAATATGGCGTGACGCGTGATTTTGTTAAAGCATTACAAGTTGTTTTGATTGATGGTACAGTTTTAGAATTAGGTAGCATTAATCAAAAGGATAGCACAAATTATGATCTTAAAGACTTGATAATTGGCTCTGAAGGCACTTTGGCGATTATTACACGGGCAACTTTGAAAGTTATTGCGCAGCCACAAGTGAGTCAATCAATCTTAATCAGCTTTGATAATTTGGACTTAGCCATTGAAAATGTTGCAGCGATTCTTAAAACAGGTGTTCGACCTGCATCTGTTGAATTTTTTGAGCGTGAAGGTCTAAAATATGCAGAAATTTATTTAAATCAGCAGCTTTTTATCGAAGATGGCGAAGCCTTTATCTTGTTAACGCTTGATGGTAATTTAGAGCAAGTAGGACAAGAAAAAGTGCTCATTAAAAATATCCTAAAAAATAGTCGTACCCAAGTTGATTTGAGTGAGCAGCAAGCCAAAATTGCTTGGCAGCTAAGAGATAATTTGGCAGCGGGTGTTCAGGCGCAAACAATTGCTGAACCAGTTGATATCGTTGTTCCAACTTCTAAAATCACCGAAACGGTTAAGTATTTAAAAGCAATTGCTGAAGCAGAAAAGCTTGAAATCGTAACCTTTGGGCATGCTGGTGATGGTAATATTCATGCATTAATCTTAAAAAAATCGTTGTCTGATCAGCTTTGGCAAAAATCACTTTCGAATTATCTTGAAAAAATGTATCATTATGTTAATCAAGTTGGTGGCTTGGCAAGCGCAGAGCATGGTATTGGCACCTTAAAGCGCCCGTATTTCATTAAGCACCTTGATCCGAATTTGTATTCACTTTATCAAAAGATTAAATTTGCATTTGATCCTGAGGGTAGGCTGAATGCTGGTAAGAAAATCTAATTTTTATTAGTCAATCAGGTCTATTGTTTGCTACAATGAATGAGATAGAAATTGGAGGATGACATGTCTAAGAAAAATAAAGATATTGAGGTTACAGTTACGGATTCGAAAGTCAAATACCAAGGACAGGTTAAAGATGGCTTATCAATAAAAATTGGCAAGCGTGAAATTGCTGAAGTCGTAGCAGTTGATGATAAATTTGCTGTCTTAAAGAATGGGAAATTGGAAAATTTATTAAAAACTGAAGATGAGGCAATTAATCAAGCAATTTTAAATTTTAATCTGGGATAGTAGTTAGAATGATGAGTGACGAGCTTTTGGTTACTTGTCATTTTTATTAAAAAAATAATTTTTACTTGAAATTACCTATCATTTTTTGATAAACTATTATTTGTTTGATTGGGGTATAGCCAAGCGGTAAGGCAAGGGACTTTGACTCCCTCATGCGTTGGTTCGAATCCAGCTACCCCAGTATATAAGTGTTGAAATGGCTCATTTTTGAATGGGCTTTTTTTGATGCCCCATGTTAGCAAAAGCGACTATGTTTATTAATTTCTAAAATAGTTAGCAGTAAAATTAAAATCCACCTCTTTATTTCAAAATAAAGTACTAGAATCAAGATGAGCCTTTTTGGCAGGATGTAAATATAAAGTAAATAGTCACAAATTAATTTATTAAACATATAGGATGGTTTGAATTATTTTTTTTACTGATAATTTTATTTCTATCATAGTTTAGTCGTTATAGATTAAAATTTTATTTATTGAAAAATAAGTTAATTTGTAAAAGTAAATCCGATTTTGATGATTTTACTTTACTTTTTATTTACTGAAAGCCAATTGGAAATTAAAAAGTGTTCTATATAATCTACTTTGTTGCAAAATTGCAATGTTTAATTGTTTTAGGAGGAGATTATTTAGGATGAAAAGATTTAAATTTAAATCGGCGGTCGTATTATTTGGCTTGCTGGCAGTGGGTGTATTAGGCGGGACAACGACATTTGCAGAGAGTGCACTAGATGCACCAGCGGTTATCCAACCAGCCTCAGCAAATGGTAAAAAAATTCTTTTTGACAATACGCATGCACAAACGGCCGGTGCGGCTGACTGGGTGATTGACGGTGGCTTTTCGGATTTTGCGAATGCATTAGGTAATGAAGGCTATTATGTGACAGAATTAAGAAAAACAACACCGATTACGCTTTCAGATTTAGAAGCTTATGATGTTTTTGTGATTCCAGAGGCTAATATTCCGTTCAAACAAAGTGAACAGCAAGCAATTGCCGACTATGTTTCTAATGGTGGTGCAGTATTTTATATTGGTGATCACTATAATGCAGACCGCAATAAAAATCGCATTGATACAACGGAAGCATTTAATGGCTATCGACGTGGTGCCTATTCGGATATGACTACTGGTATGTCCGATGCTGAGAAGAACTCTCAAGCGATGCAAGATGTTGTTAGTAGCGATTGGCTAAGTAATACTTTTGGTTTACGTTTTAGATTTAATGCCATTGATAATGTGGATGCTTCGTCAGTCATTTTAGATGATGCATACGGTATTTTAAATAATGTTGATGAGGTGCCAGTTCATGCAGGTGCGACTTTAGCAATTACTAATCCAGAAACGGCTCGTGGTTTGGTTTATTTACCATCAGGATTAACAAGTGCTAACAAATGGAGCAATTCAGTTGACCAGGGTGTTTATAATGGTGGTGGTAAAGAAGAAGGCGCCTATGTTGCAATTAGTAAACGTGGTCAAGGAAAAGCGGCTTTTGTTGGCGATTCATCAATTGTTGAAGATGCTTCACCAAAATATACCAATGAAGAGACTGGTAAGACGAAAAAAACTTATGATGGCTTCAAAGAAGGCGATGATGCGACATTATTAGTTCAGTTGATTGATTGGTTAGGCACAGACGAATCATATTCAACATTCTCTGAGAGCGGAATTTCACTTTCAGAAAAGACAGCTCTATATGATTATGAAACGCCAGAAAATACGACTGAAACACAAAGTGAGCCTTGGTCAACTTCTCAAGCTCAGTATAAATGGTACGATAGCTCAACCTTTGCAGCAGGTAGCTACGGTTCTTCAGAGACGCCAGCAGCTACAATTCAGTATGGCTTTAATATTGATAGTACTGCGGTTGGTAAGGAAAATAAAGTTACAATTACTCTTTCAGGCTTAACAGCAAATAGTACAGTTGAAGGTTTGGACTTTGGTTTATATACACCAACTGCACAAAATGGTTTTACACAAGGTGCACAGGTTGCTCAAACTAAAATTGGTGATAATGCTTGGAATGAAACACTTGGCTATTCAAATCGCTTTAATGTGACTGCTGATGCCAATGGAAATGCTGTACAAGATGTTTACTTTAAAGTTTCTGCTGAGGGCTCTTATAATATCCGCCTAAGAAATAACAAGACGAACGTATTGACACAGGCAATTGTGTTGAAAGCGGCTGATGAAACGGTAACGCCGGAAGAACCAGAAACACCAACTGAAAACTCAAGCTATGATGTGACAGGTAATATTGAATTTCAAACTTCTGATCAAACTGTTTATCCAACAGATCCAGAAAGTCCAAATGACTCTGTAAAACCTGTATTACCTGATGGTACTGTACCAGATTATGGTTCAAAAGGTCTTTTATCAATTGACTACGCCTCTAGTTTTGCTTTTGGTAAACAAGAAATCTTAGGACAAACTAAAACATACGGTGCATATGCTCAAAAGTATCAGGATAGTGATGCGCTTTCTGCTAATTATATTCAAGTTTCAGACCGTCGTGGTACCAATGCAGGCTGGGTCTTAAACGTAGTTCAAAACGGTCAATTTAAAACAGCGGATAATGAAGAATTAACAGGTGCTGAATTGACTCTAGGTAATGGTAAAATCAATTCTTCACAATTGTTAGATGGTGGGCTTACATCTGAGCAGTTACCTAAAAATTATATTGCAACAACGACACTTCAAAATGAACAAGTTTCGGGTGGTTTAGAATTAATTCCAGGTCAAAGTTCAGTATTAATGTCTGCTGACCGTGGTCAAGGTAGCGGTGTCTGGACACTTGCATTTGGTTCAACTCAAGAAGCTAATATTGGTATCAGTGACTCAAATAAAGAAGGACAATCTTCAGTATTCTTAACGATTCCTGGTGTGGCAAATCCACTTGCCAAAAATTACCAAACTAGCTTAACTTATCGCTTGTCGATGGTTCCAGCACCTTAGGCTAAATTTATCGCATTATTTATTTAGAAGCTGATGATAGTTGTTCTTTTTGGGCAATTATTAATCAGCTTTTATGAATTTATTAGCCGATTTTTTATGAGGAGTAAAGATTTGAAATTTAGGAAATTAGTATTAATAATAGGCGTCTTGATGGCAATTTTAGGTTTTCAAGAGAAGGCTACTGCAAATGTAATCGATTTTGCTGTTGAACCAGTTTTACCAGCGAATCAAATAAACGATGAATCTAATTATTTTCATCTAAAGTTGGACCAAGGACAGCAGCAAACGCTAACGGTCAAATTGTTTAATAATACAGCAGAAAAAGTTAATCTGGGAGCTACTGCAAGCTTGGCTACAACTAATGTAAACGGTGTGGTTGATTATAGCCCTTCGGTGAATCAATCTGATTCTTCACTGGCTTATCAGATAAAAGATTTAATAGATTTGCCTGCAGAAATTTCACTTGAAGCGAATGAGACAAAGGATTACACCTTTGAAGTGAAGATGCCAGATAATCATCTTTCAGGTGTACTAGCATTTGGCATTACTTTTCAATCAAAACAGGCAAATTCAAATACTGAGAAGTTGGATGGGGCAACGATTAATAATCAATTTGCTTATGTTGTAGCGGTACTAATGCAACAAGATGATTCGATTTCTGATGTACCTGAATTGAAGCTTTCGGATGTTTCTGCTTCTCAAATGAATAATCGTAATGCGATTGTTGCCAATTATCGAAACTTAGCAGGTGCCTATTTAAATCAAATGAAAATTGTAACCAAAATTTACCAAAAATCAACTGGTAAATTGGTTTATGAACAAACGAAAGCACAAATGCAGATGGCACCAAATTCGGTTTTTACTTATCCACTATTCTTAAATGGTACTGCCTTGAAGGCTGGAAATTATCAGTATCAATCTATTATTTATGGAAATGAGAAAACAGGTACTGACAGTAATGAACCCGATAAATATGACTATCAATGGACTTTTAAGGATGATTTTAAAATTAAAGCAACTGAGGCGAATGCTTTGAATCAGACCGATACGATGGTTGCTTCAGATAATCAACCCAATTTGTTATTGATTACTTTAGCAATTGTTATTATTTTGCTATTAACTATTATTGCCTATTTATTAATTAAGAAAAAAAGAAATAAATAAACATTTACAGTAATTTTACGAAAAGCAGACAGATTTTTGAAATCTTTTGTATAAAATTGTTTTGTTGCCATAAATGGTGACTAATATTAAAAACATTAGATGCTGTTGTCAACAGGTTAACTCTCTTCATAATGATAAGACATATGCCTGATTAACTAACATCTTGTTTAGAATTTAAAGGAGAAATAATGTTTAGTAAAAAAATGAAAAAAGGTTTATTCGCTTTGGGAGCGTTAGCAACTTTGACAATGTCATTAACAGCTTGTTCTTCAAGCAGCAATGAGGCATCTGAAGAATCAAAAGATGTGAGTGAATTAAATGTTATGTTTGTACCTTCAAAAAATCCTGATGATATTGTGACAGCAACTGAACCTTTGGAAAGTCTTTTGAAGGCTGAATTAAAAAAAGAAGGCTACAATGTTGAAAAAGTTAATATTTCTGTAGGAACTAACTACGAAGCTGTTGGTGAGGCATTAGCTTCTGGTACAGCGGATGTTGGTTATGGCGTTTCTGGTGGAACTTATGCGTTATATAAAGATGACACAGATGTTATTTTAACTGCAACTCGTGCAGGATTAAATAAAGATAGTGAAGATGCAAAAGACTGGAATGATGGTAAGGCAACTGAAACAACAGATAAACAGGCGACTTCATACCGTTCATTAATCATCGCAGGTCCTTCTGCAAAGGGTCAAGAGCTTGCTAAAAAGATTAATGCTGGTGAAAAAATCACTTGGGCTGATTTAAGTAGCGCTAATTGGGGACTTGCATCAACAACTTCTTCAGCAGGTTATATTTATCCATCACTTTGGTTAGACGAAAATTATGATCATAATATTACTGAATTAACAACTACTGTTCAAAATGATTCATATGGTTCAGGCTTTGCTCGTTTAGCGTCAGGACAAATTGATGTTTTACCAGTTTATGCAGATGCTCGCCGAGATTTTGCAGAGGCATGGACAAAAGAGTATGGTAAATCTGATATTTGGACAGAAACTAATGTAATTGGAGTGACACCGGCAATTTATAACGATGCCATTGTTGTTTCTAAAAATTCGAAAACAATTACAACTGGCCTTAAATCAGCATTACAAGAATCTTTGATTAACTTAGCAAAAACAGATGAGGGTAAAAAAGTAATTGGCATTTACTCACATGAGGGTTATAAGAAAGCTACAAATGATGATTATAAATCTGAAATTAAAGCACAAGAGCTGATGAAGGCGAATAGCTAAAATTTATTATTAAAGTAGAATATTAAAAGTGTTTCTGTAACGTTGTTGCTTGTTCATTAGAAAAACATCTAATGATAACAATTACAGAAGCACTTTCTATTTTTAATCCATTTTAAAAATAATGAATTAGGAAAGAGAAAACGAAATGATAAAATTTGAGAATGTATCAAAAATATATCCTAACGGTGTAAAGGGTCTTGATGGTATTAATTTAGAAATTCAGCAAGGTGAATTCGTTGCCATTATTGGTGCTAGTGGAGCCGGAAAATCGACATTAATTCGGACGATTAATGGTTTGAACGATATTACATCAGGTGTTTTAAATGTTGATGGCTTAGAGGTTTCACAGCTTAAAGGAAAAGAGTTAAGAAAATTTAGGCGTTCAATTGGTATGATTTTTCAATCGTATAACCTAGTGCCTCGAATAACAGTTATTCGTAATGTTTTGAGCGCTCGAGTGCCTGAAATGACTTTTATCAAAGTATTATTTGGACTTTTTTCAAAGGCTGATAAAAAAATTGCTTTAGAGTCGCTTAATCGTGTTGGAATATTAGATAAGGCCTTTATCAGAACGGATCAACTTTCAGGTGGCCAACAGCAGCGTGTTTCTTTGGCACGAACTCTGGCCCAAAATCCGCAAATTCTTTTAGCTGATGAGCCAGTTGCTGCCTTGGACCCAGTTACCGCCAGAGAAGTGATGGATGATTTCAAACTCATTAATGAAGAGCTGAATAAAACGGTTTTGATAAATATTCACCAT
Organism: Streptococcaceae bacterium; assembly: GCA_022484805.1. Classification (GTDB taxonomy): domain Bacteria; phylum Bacillota; class Bacilli; order Lactobacillales; family Streptococcaceae; genus MMGLQ5-1. Next base: position 77,129 of record JAKVKP010000004.1, on the reverse strand, counting down.
GTTGAGCTTGCTTTAGAATATGCGACAAGAATTATTGCTGTTAGGCAGGGTCAAATTATTTTTGATGGACCAACTGAAGCAGTAACCCAAGAAATTCTTGATGAGGTTTATCGAAAAGAGGCGATTGTACATGAATCTGTATGATAAAATTTTTAAACCAAAGCGTTATGTTTTAGCTAATCAGGAAGTTGTTGAGGAAAAGGCAACTAGAACACCAATTTATGTTGCTCTATTTGTTGTGATTATTGTTTTAGCACTTTATATTACTGAATTTGATTTTGCGAAATTAGTTCAAAATGGGCGCCAATTTTGGCAAATATTATTTGCAATGTTCCCACCAGAAGTATCCTATCTAGATAAAATTATTTCACCATTGCTTGATACGATTAAAATGAGCTTCATTGGTTCAATTGTAGGCTGTATTTTAGCAGTACCCTTTGCTATTTTAGCTGCTAATAATATTGTACATATTAAATGGCTGAATCAATTGGTCAGAATTATTTTTACAGTGCTACGAACTTTGCCGACTCTAGTTTCAGCTTTAATTGCAACTTATATCTGGGGATTAGGGACCTTTGCAGGAACGGTCGCCATTTTCATTTTTTCATTTAGCTACATGGGTAAGCAATTATTTGAACAAATAGAGACAGTTGATATGGCAGTTTTTGAAGCTTTAGAAGCCTTAGGTGCCTCTAAGGCAAAGGCCTTTGTCGTTGGTGTGATTCCGCAATTATTACCGATTTATCTTTCAACGGCTTTGTTTAATTTTGAAGGAAATGTCAGATATGCAGCTATTTTAGGTTATGTTGGTGCAGGTGGAATTGGAGTCATTCTAAATGAAAATATTGCTTGGCGTGATTATCAAAATGTCGGCATGATTCTTTTGACTTTGCTAGTTGCTGTTATCTGTATTGAAACGATTAGCCAACAAATTCGAGCGCGTTTAACCTAGAGATGCCTGTTAATCGTGAATTACTGTTTATTATTAAGAAGTTAGGAAAATTATGGAAAATTTATTAATACAAAAATATTTAGATAAAAAATCAAACCGTGTTTATTATTATCTCGGTATTATGATTATCTTATTATTAATTTTTATTTGGTCTGCATCGGTTATTAAGATACAACCATTGTCAAAAGATGGCGTGCAAATTGCTAAAAATATTTTCAAAGGTATTTTTCATCCAGATTTAGCTTTTTTACTTAATTTTTCGAGTTCTGGTGTACTTTATCTGCTTTTAGAAACAATTGCAATTGCTGTTTTGGGAACAATTGTTGGTGCAATAATTGCAGTGCCCTTATCATTTTTATCTGCAACGAATATGATGCCTAAAGCGATTGCTTATACGATTCGTTTTTTGATTATGGCGATTAGAACGGTACCTCCATTTGTATACGGTTTGATGTTTATTCGCGTGACAGGTCCAGGCGCTTCTGCTGGGGTTTTGACCTTAGGCTTTGTTTCGATTGGGATGGTTTCTAAGATGTTTATTGAGACAATTGAAGATTTAGATAATGGTATCCTTGAATCCTTGGATGCAGCAGGCTTGTCTTTCTTTCAAAAAATTCGTTTTGGGATTATTCCACAGCTAAAGGCTGATTTTTTCTCAATTTTGCTGTATCGCTTTGATATGAATTTGCGTGATGCCACTATTCTAGGCTTAGTCGGTGCTGGCGGTATTGGCGCACCCTTAATTTTTGCAATGAATGCTTATAAATGGTCTCAGGTTGGTGCCTTATTAATTGGCTTATTCTTATTGATACTGATAGTTGAAACCTTCTCATCACGCATTCGGAACGCTTTATTGAAAGGATAATTGCTTATGCAATCGTTTAAAATATACTATACTTCAGATATTCATGGTTATCTTTTTCCAACAGATTATACAGATCAACAAGAAAAAGCGCTGGGTTTACTAAAGGTTATTGCGAATTTTAATAAGGATGGCAATACTTTAGTTTTAGATGGAGGCGATATTTTTCAAGGTTCACCTTATATTAATTTTTTTCAAAAGCAGCAAAATTATGAACAAGGTATTGCAGAGATAATGAATACGGCTGGTTATGATGTGATTACTTTAGGGAATCATGATTTTAATTATAGCTTTCAAGCATTAAAGGAAAATCTCAGTCATTTAGAGGCCAAGGTAAGTACTGTGAATATTACTGATGCTTCGGGTAATTTACTCTTTCCTTCTGTGATTCAAACATTGGAAAACGGACTAAAAATTGGTATTGTTGGTATTACAACCGATTTCACCAATGTTTGGGAAAATCCGCAAAATATTATTGATATTCGGATAAATGATCCATTTGAAGCTGCCAGAGCTGCTTTTGAAAGAATTAAGGATACGGCAGATGTGACGATTTGTCTTTATCATGGTGGCTTTGAAGCAGATTTAGCAACTGGTGAGCTGCTTTCTGAATCAGGGGAAAATGTTGGCTATAAAATTGCGAAGGAATTGAGCTTTGATTTGCTTTTAACTGGCCATCAGCATGCTTCAATTGAAGGGCAGTATTTATTTGGTACTTACATCGTTCAACCAACAAATATGGGGAAAAATTATTTTGAAATTGAAGGCTGTTTGACTGAAAATAACCTTGAAATTAAAAGTGAACTTAAAATACCCGACAATTCTTATGATAAAAATTTAGCAGAAAAGTTACTTCCTCTTGAGCAAGAGGTACAAAATTTTTTAAGTCAGCCAATCGGAGAGATAGAAGCGCCTATTGCTAAACAAACACACTTGGAGTTTGCTAAAAAAGGTAGTCCGTGGATTGAAGTCGTCGGTGCTGTGGAAATGTTAAAAGGAAATGCCGATATCGCCGTGGTTAGTTCGTTTAACCAATTAAATCCAATTCCCAAGTCATTAACAATTCGTGATATTATGAGTAACTATCCTTACGATAATACTTTATACATTGTGAAGCTCAATGGTCAGATGTTAAAAGCAGCAATTGAACATTCGGCAGAGTACTTTTCCTATTCGCCAAATGAAGGGATTGTTTTAAATCCTCGCTGGCTCTCGCCAAAAGTTGAACATTATAATTATGATTTTTTTATTGGTATCGAATATGTCTTAGATAGCCGTCGTCCGGTGGGCAATCGTCTAGTAAGTCTTAAGTATCGTCAAGCTGATGTTCAACCAACGGATAGTTTTGTCGTTGCTTTAAATAATTATCGTGCTTTGGGTGGGGGTGGTTATGAGGTTTATCAGCAAGCTTCTTCCGTTTTCAATACTGGTGTTGAGGTTCAACAGCTTTTAATTGATTATATTCAAGATAATCCAAAAACGGAGCCTCCGTACCAATTAAAGTTAACTGTTTTGCCGTAATGAATATTTATAAATAATCTATTAAAAATAGTTTTTTATAAAATAAATTTTCCCGATTAATAATTAGTAATTGTTTTTCTAACTTAATGCCATTTTGGTTCGATTTGATTATTTAAGTATGCTTCCTTCTTAGAATGATAATGATTAATTTTTTTCTTAATAAATTTTTTATTTTCTTTTAGCTGGTTGATTTGCTTTTCGATATTATCTTGTTGTTGTGTTAAGGCAGTTAGTAGTATGTCAAAATTATTTTCGACTTTTTCATTTTCAAAAAAAGTTTGGATTTGTTTAATCGTCATACCAGTTTGTTTAAAACACTGAATGGCTCCAAGACGATCAATATCTGTCTGACGATAGACACGATGTTTGCCATTTCGCTCAATTGGTTCTAAAAGCTCAATTGCTTCATAATACCTTAAGGTAGACGGTGCTAAATTAAATTTTGTGCTTAATTCACTAATTGTAAACTTGCTTTCTATCTCCACATATTTCTCCTTATTTTAGGCTTTACTTAAAGGATACTTTAAGTGATACACTAAGTAAAGTATAGAGAATGTATTAAGAAATGGGGATATTGAAAATGTATCAAGAAAATGAGAATCGTTATGCAGAAATGATTTATCGGCGTGTTGGTAACTCAGGACTAAAACTTTCAGCTTTATCTCTTGGCTTTTGGCACAATTTTGGTGAGGTTGATCGCATAGATAATCAAAGGGCAATTATGCGTCGGGCATTTGATAGTGGTATTACTCACTTTGATTTAGCTAATAATTATGGTCCACCTGCTGGTTCAGCAGAAATAAATTTTGGTCAAATTTTTAAGGAAGATTTTAAGGCATATCGAGATGAGTTGGTTATTTCTTCAAAAGCTGGCTTTCATATGTGGGAAGGGCCTTATGGACAGGGTGGCTCTAAGAAAAGTATTATTGCCAGTTGTAATCAGAGCTTAAAGCGAATGCAGTTAGATTATGTTGATATTTTTTATCATCATTGTCCAGATCCAGAAACACCTCTTGAAGAAACGGCCCATGCCCTAGATTTATTGATACGTCAGGGTAAGGCGCTGTATATCGGTATATCTAATTATTCTCCAGAGCAAACAAAGAAAATTGCTGAGTATTTTAAAGCATGGCAGACACCGTTTATTAGTCATCAGCCGCAGTATAATATGTTCAATCGGACGATTGAATCTGAACTTTTAACTGTCTTAGAGCAAGAAGGGTTGGGTGCAATTGTTTTCAGTCCATTGGCACAAGGCTTACTGAGCAATCGTTACTTAAATGGTATTCCAAAAGATTCACGTGCGCATCGTTCAGATAGTCCGTTTTTAACTGAGGATCAAGTTGAATCTACTTTAGCTAAGATTAAGCAATTAAATGATCTGGCTCAGAACAGGGATCAGTCACTTGCTCAAATGGCTCTAGCTTGGAATTTAAGAAATCCAACAGTTGCTAGTGTTTTAGTTGGTGCTTCCAAAGTAGATCAGCTTAACGATAATTTAAAGGCGCTGGCTAATTTAGAATTTTCCGAAGCTGAATTAAATTTAATTAATCGTATTTTAAAATAATAGTGAAAATAAGGTAGTGAAAGTTCAATTTCACTACCTTATTTGCTTTTAAAATTATTTTTACAGAAGCGGTTGCTAGAAAGCCTCATCATTTTAACTTAGTATTCACTTGGCATCTGACCTTCAGGGTTAATTGAATAATAGATAATCGGTCTACCAATACTCCCATATTCCGTTTGAGCAATCAGCCAACCTTCCTTTTCAAAAAATTTGAAGTATTTTCGAATGGATACATGGGATAGCTTAGTTTGCGCTTGAATATCATTGACTGTAAAGATAGTTGGCGCATTTTGAATCAATTTAAGCATACGATTGGCAGTTTCTTTTGTTAAGCCCTTTTCTAATTCTTTTTCGTTTGATAAATTATGGTTGCTATTTAATCCGATTAGTGTATCAATCTCTGTCTGTGATATTTTTTCGGCTTGTTCTAGAATGTTTTTTTTCTTAACAAAAGCCAAAATACTTTTTTCTAATCTTTTAAAGTTAAAGGGTTTAACGAGGTAATCTAAAATACCAATTTTTAACATTTCTTGAATATCTTTTCGGTTATTAGATGCTGTAACCATAATGATTTCGGTTTCAATTTTTTTAGCGCGAATCGCTTTAGCAAGGTCAAGTCCGTTGCCTTGCTTTAAGTGAATGTCAATTAAAACAAGATCAAAATGATGATTAGTTAGGTGTTCAAGGGCGATATTAAAAGAATCAGCCTCAAGTATTTCATTGAAGACGGCTATTTTATTTAAATAATTTTTATTAATATAGAGCACCATCGGATCATCTTCGACAATCAATAATTTTAGTTTCGACATTATTCGTCCTCCTGATAGGGTGTGATTAACAACAAGTCAAACCAGCCCTCTTTTAGTGAATAGGTCAGGACACTATTGGCTATTGTTAGTAAATAATCATTTGAAAGTGTTATTAATGCCTGCCTTATTCTATTTTCCTTAAATGGCTCAAAATAAGTTTGGTAGTGACTTTCTATTGATTTTTGATTATAACTCATAGAAACCTGTAAGTTGTCAAAAATTTCTTGTTCAAGGATAATCTGATGAATTTTAGCAATCAGCTGCATCCAATTTTGTGTCTGTATAAAGTCTGCTGAGTTGGGAATGTCAGGATAAATCTCTAACATTAAATTCGTTTTTTGATTGATAAAAAGTGTTCTCTCTTGAATCAGAAAGCCTGCGATGACAGGATTATGAACTAAATAGGTGATACGACTGATAAATTCTTGGTCAGCCTCTAAAATTTCGGATAGATAGGCACGTAGCTTTTGATATTCCTTGGCATCGGTCAAACCATAAATGACGTGCATTTTATTTAAAAAATCGTGTGTTTGTACTTGCAAGGCTGCGGTGTAAGTCGTTGTATTATTCAATTGACCAAGCAGGGCCTTCATTTCTGAAATATTCTGGATAATGACTAATGAGCCAATGTTTTTTTGATTAATTTCAAGTGGTGTGGTTGAAATTAGATAATCGGTGTCAGCATTTTGAAAATAATTTTGACTAGATTTTATAGGATTCACCTGCTTGATAATTGGAAAAATATCTGATATTTTTTTTTGCTGAATTACTGTGTCGCCTAAAATTTTTTGAATTATCTTTTCACCCGCTGGATTGATTAATTGAATCTGGTCATGGGGATCAGTCAGAATAATGGCATTGGAAACATTCTCAAACATGACTCGATATTTTTCATCCAATAGCTTAATTTCGCTGCGGTTCATATCTAACATGCCCTTTTTTAAAGAAAAAGCGACAGCAGAGGCAATAATGACACTTAAAATTAAACAAATGACCATATTAATAATTACTAAATTTTGAATTTGTTGATATTGCTTATGAATTGTTTTTAAATTTAGTCCCATTGCAATCGCTCCAATGACTTGACCACTTTGGTTTTTGACCGGTACAAAGCCGCGTAAGGATGTTCCCATTGTACCCTTGGCAGTGGAAATATAGGTTTTACCGGTTTGTAACGTGTATTTTTCATCGTCACCTTGAAATTTTTGATTAATTTCCGCTTTATTTGGATGCGTTAATCGAATACTATCTGTTGTCATCACAACAATAAAGCTGAGCTTGAAATCTTCTTCGACGCTTGTAATTAACCCTTGTAGCTCTGTACTTGTTTTCTCTTGCTCGAGTTGGGTGATTACCAATTGATTATGAGTTAAGGATTGTCCGATGGCGATTAGGTTGTCTTCTTGCTTTGTTTGTTCTAATCGATAAAAATGATTATTTAGTTGAAAGGCTAAATAGCCGACAGACAATGAGATGACCAAAAAAATTAAAGATGTCAAACGAATCCAAAGTGCAATATTTTTTACTTTCATCTATTCTCTCCTAAATCATCTTTTCTAAGATGATTATATCGAATAATAGGTGCTAAAAGTATTTAAATTCTGTTTCTTTATTTATTTAATACTTAAATTAATTAAATAAAGATACAAGATAAAATTAACTCGCTATACTCAGATTGTAATTAAGAAAGCGCTTTCAAATAAAAAGTAAAGGAGTTTCAAAATGGAAGCTACAAAAAAGAAAATTGAAAAAACTGAGCAGGCTAGTTGGACAAAGTTAAGGGGTTTTAAAGTAGGAGCTTTGCCGTTACCAGTTTATCTAGTTGTCAGTGTCATTGTAATGGTCACTGGCTATTTGGAACAATTACCTGTATCAATGATTGGTGGCTTTGCTGTTATTTTGACACTTGGCTGGTTCTTAGGAACGCTTGGTGCGAATATTCCGGGATTAAAGTTATTTGGCGGTCCTGCAATTTGTTCATTATTAATTCCATCAATTTTGGTTTTTTTTAATGTTTTTAATCAAAATGTTCTAGACGCTACCGATATGTTGATGAAGCAGGCTAATTTTTTATATTTTTATATCGCCTGTTTAGTTTGTGGCAGTATTTTAGGTATGCACCGTAAAATACTCATTCAAGGCTTAATCAGAATGATTATTCCAATGCTTACAGGTATGATTTTAGCAATGATTATTGGTACAGCAATCGGTACATTATTAGGACTTGGATTTGAACATACATTATTTTATATTGTAACACCAGTTTTAGCAGGTGGAATTGGTGAAGGTATTTTACCTCTCTCACTGGGATATAGTACATTGACTGGATTGCCCAGTGAACAACTTGTGGGTCAGTTAATTCCCGCGACGATTGTCGGTAATTTTTTTGCAATTATTAGTTCAGCCGTTTTAAGTCGCATGGGACAAAATAAAAGATGGCAGCATAAATGTGGTAACGGAGAGCTAGTTAAAATTAACGATACAGATTTATCGGATGCAATGGCTGAGGATAAATCACCGACTGATTTGCAATTGATGGGTGGCGGTGTTTTAATCGCTTGTACTATTTTTATTACGGGTAAGCTATTAGAGCATATTACAGGTTTTCCTGGCGCTGTTTTAATGATTTTAGTAGCTGCGTTTGTTAAATACTTAAATCTTTTACCTGAAGATGTGACGAAAGGCTCAAAACAGCTTTATAAATTTATCTCATCTAACTTTACTTTTCCATTGATGGTTGGTTTAGGCTTACTTTATATTCCGTTGAAAGATGCTGTTGGTATGTTGACTTGGCAATATTTTGTAGTGGTTATTTCTGTTGTTCTGACCGTTGTTTTGACAGGCTATTTTGTTGGTGGTCTTTTGAATATGTATCCGATTGAAGCAGCTATCATCACCTCATGTCAAAGTGGCATGGGTGGTACAGGAGATGTTGCGATTCTTTCAACAGCCAATCGAATGAATTTAATGCCATTTGCCCAAGTTGCAACTCGGCTTGGTGGTGCTTTGACAGTTTTAACGATGGTTACGATTATGCGTTTATTTTTTAGTTAAATAATTATAATTTAGAAGGAGTATTAATAATGACAGATGTTAAAGCAAAAGCAATTGAAATTAGTAGAGCAAAAGGTGGTAAGCTAGAAGTCATTCCGAAAGTTAGAATTGATACAATGGAGGATTTAGCAATTGCTTATACGCCTGGAGTAGCAGCCGTGTGTACTGAGATTGCTAATGATAAGGAAAAAGTTTATGAATTAACAACTAAACGAAATTTAGTTGCTGTTGTCACTGATGGTTCAGCCGTTTTAGGTCTTGGTAATATTGGTCCAGAAGCAGCCATTCCTGTTATGGAGGGCAAGGCAGCTTTATTCAAACGCTTTGCTGATGTAGATGCAATTCCACTTTCTTTGGCTACTCAAGATGTGGAAGAAATTATTGCACACGTTAAAGCAATTGCTCCCTCATTTGGTGGGATTAATTTAGAAGATATTAGTGCGCCACGTTGCTTTGAAATTGAACGTCGCTTGATTGAAGAGCTAGATATTCCAGTATTCCATGATGATCAGCATGGTACAGCGATTGTTGTATTGGCGGCTGTCATTAATAGTTTGAAATTGATTGATAAACCGCTTGAAACTGCACAGATTGTAGTTAATGGTGGTGGCGCTGCAGGTCTATCAATTACCTCATTACTGCTAGATGCAGGTGCGAAAAATATTACTGTTGTTGATAAAATTGGTATAATCTCAGCAACTAATCCAGAGCTACCAGCACATCACCAAGAGATTGCTAAGGTAACTAACTTATCACATTTAGAAGGTACTTTAGAGGATGCTGTGAAGGGTGCGGATATTTTCATTGGCGTTTCTGCACCGAACGTATTAAATCCAGCTTGGATTCAGACAATGGCGGATAAACCAATTATTTTTGCGATGGCTAATCCAATTCCTGAAATTATGCCAGATGTTGCCAAAGCAGCTGGTGCCTATATTGTTGGAACAGGTAGAAGCGATTTTCCAAATCAAATCAATAATGTGATTGCCTTTCCAGGTATTTTTAGAGGTGCATTGGATGCTCGTGCCACAGATATTACTATTGAGATGCAATTAGCAGCAGCGCGTGGTGTTGCTAGCATTATTCCAGATAATGAGTTAACGCCGGATTATATCATACCAGGTGCATTTCAAGAGGGTGTGGCAGAGGCGGTTGCCAAGAGTGTTCGCGATGCGGTTAAAAAATGAGGCTAATCATTTTAATAATATCGAGATAATTCAACGAAATTTACAAAAAGAGATTTTATTAAAACAATTATTAGCAAAATATCAATGTTCTTCTACCTATTTGCTAAAAAGCTGGTTAAGTGATGAGCAAAAGCTAGATTTTTCTAGTGAAGTATATTCTACATTTTTTATCGAACCATCGGATTGGGTAATTTGTCGATTAATCTTTGATTCATAAAATAAAAACGCCTTAGCTTTCAGATTTTGTCAAGCTAAGACGTTTTTAATTGTTATCTGTCATTTGTTACTTGTTTTGAGTCTGATTCACCTCTAGAAGCTTTTGTTTTAATTCCTCTTCCATTTGCGTTAATTCGACTTCAGCATTGCGTCGATTAGTACGCCCTTCTTCTTGAATTCGCAAGGTTTCTTGAATTGTTTCTACCAAATCATTCTGCGTTTTGCGGAGTGTTTCAATATCGACTATTCCGCGTTCATTTTCACGGGCAGCCTCAATACTAGAAGTTTTTAGCATTTCACTGTTTTTGGTCAATAATTCATTAGTTGTTTCTGACACCTGACGTTGAGCAGTGATGGCCTCTTTTTGTTTTAATAATGTCAAGGCAATTGCGACTTGGTTTTTCCATAAAGGAATTGCTGTATTAATTGAAGTTTGAATTTTTTCAGCCAGAGCTTGATTGGTATTTTGAATCAAACGAATTTGAGGAGCCTGCTGAATGGTAATTTGACGTGCAAGCTTAAGATCGTAAGATCTTTTGTCAAGGCGATCAACAAATTGGCGTAAATCAGAAACAATTTGCATATCCATTTGATTGCCTGATTCATTTGCCTTTGCTAAAGCTTCTGGAATTGTTTGGGTTTCTAATTCATCCTTTTTTAAATCGGCGGCAGCAATAAATACATTGAGTGCATTAAAATAATCTAAATTTTGCTTGTATAAACCATCTAAAGTTGTATTACTTTTTAATAATTCATCTTTTTCGTGACTAAGTTTAATCGCCACTTTATCAATACTGGCACCAATTTTTTGATATTTTTGCGTAATTTCAAAAATGGATTGTTTAACCTTGCCGAATATTTTTTTGAAGATATTGCTATCTTGCGCCACTAATTCATCTGGATTTGCTTCTTGAAGCTTAAACATCAGTTCATTTAAAACATCGCCAACAGGTCCAATTTCTTGAGAATTGACTTGAGTCAGCATACCGTTAGAAAATTCAGCTAGCTTATTTTGCGCATTGGCGCCATATTGAATAACTGCTTGAGAGTTCGTTTCATCAATTGTCTTTGCCAGTATCTTTGCCTGCTCTAATTCTTCTTCAGACAGTGTTTCATAGCTTTTGGCGACACGGTTTGTTTCTTGCATCGCCTTAATTTCTTGTTGCTGCTCTTGAGGTAAGGTGGTTGTTTCAACAGGAATATCTGATTTCATTAAATCAGCTAAAATTTCATTTGACATATCTTTCTCCATTCATTAGTTTTCGAGTTTATTATTAAATATTTATCAAAAAATTATCAATTAATTATTTTTAAAAATTGCTACTAAAATCATTGTAAAATAAACAATATGCTAACACAAGTAGAAGCGTGAATTGTATAGAAAAAACATGATTCTCACTAAAGATGGTTTGAAATGAAAATATATTCATCAACCAACTCTAATTGAGAATCATGCAACGATTCATTATTAATCTTTTAGATTTTCCTTTGCAACCTCTGCTTCAATCGTCAAATCTTCCAAATCATCTGATACGAATTTGGTATAATCATTAGAAATTTGCAGTGATACTTTTTGAATAACATCTTCGCTTTTTTTCAAGGTTTCGATGGTTGATTCGGCCTTAATTTTATGTGCTGTTATTTTAAGATACTTTTCAGTTAAGTTAACGATATTTGGTAATCGTTTGTAAAGAAATGTATCAACCTCTGTAATACGTTTAGGTTCTTCGACAATTTCCTTGAATAAAGCCTTAGCGGCGACAATACCCTGTGTTTCTTTTTCGATTTTTTTCAGAGTTGCGTTTTGTTTAACGTTACTTTCCCAATCCATGATATTCTGCTTAACCTCAGCCATTGTACTGCGAAATGCCTTAATATCTTGTTCATTTAAACCTGCTTCGTGATATAATCTTTCTTTTTCAGCATTTGTTTTTTTCGTTTTTGCTTTTTGTCTCATGCGATGTCCTTTCTTAGCAAAGATTGCATAATAGATTATCAGACCGATTACTAGAAAACCAGATAGTGAATCTGAGATGTCTGAAACAACTATTAATAGAGAAAGAGGCAGAAACCATTTGCAAGTTGCTTTAAAAGAAGACCAAGTCCAAAAAATTGCATTCAGTGCAATACAGGTGGCTAGATTTGAAAATATTTCAGGCGTGATGTCGTCACTCCAACCTAATATAAACATGATAAGAAAAGTGATAAGTATTTTTGTCGGGATTTTTCTTTTTTTAGACATATGATTTCCTCCATCAACTGATGATAGAAAAATTATAACATTTTTTTTTTAAGAAAGAATAAGCCAAAAGACTTATTTTTTCTTAAAGTTTATAAGTTTTCCCTTAATTTATTGGATTTGTGATACAATTTTTTTAATATCGGTGTTCTAAAGAATGGAGAATAAGATGGATTTAAAAAATTTTGAAGAAAAAACTTTAAATCGTAAAAAAATTTTCAAAGGGCAAATTATTGAAGTTGTTCACGATGAGGTAGCATTACCAAATGGTCTAGGTCAGGCCAAACGTGAATTGGTTTTCCATCCTGGTGGGGTGGCAATTTTAGCAATCACACCCGAGGATAAGGTTATCTTAATTAATCAGTATCGTAAGCCAATGGAAAAAATTTTACTTGAAATTCCTGCTGGTAAATTAGAAGTTGGTGAGCGTGCACATCTTAAAGAGGCCGCATTGAGAGAGTTAGAAGAAGAAACTGGTTATTTTGCGCAATCCATTGAATTGATTTCTGAGGTTTACACCTCCCCTGGTTTTGCCGATGAGCTATTACATATTTTCTTTGCTAAGGATTTGGTTAAACAAGCAAATCCGAGACCACAAGATGAGGATGAGGTGATTGTGAAGCAGGAATTAACCTTTGAAGAAGCGCAGTCTAAATTGAAAAATGGTGAAATTGAAGATGCCAAAACAGTGATTGCACTATTATATTGGGAAAATAAGAGGTTGAAAGGTGAGATGTAGGTGTCAAAACCATTAGTTACTAGAGAAGCGCTGCGTAAGGAACGGGAAAAGCAGGAAAGATTGCGAGAGCAACAAATTCAAGAATCTGAAAAATCTTATTCTGAACGTGAAAAAGCGATGTATAATCATTATCGCAAGGAACGTAAAAAGAGTGAAAAAGCGCAAGTCAAATCCAATCGAACAGTAGAGCAGTACAAATCGAAAGGAAGGCGTCACTTTTTAAATCGTGCCCTATTTGTTGTTATTCTTTTATTAGGAATTTTAATTTTTGCAATTTGGAGGCTATAAATGAAAATAGGAATTATTGCAGCGATGCCAGAAGAGATTAAATTACTATCGGCTGCACTGATTAATGGTGAAAAGCGTATAGTTGGTGACTTTATTTTCAATCAAGGTGTCATTGGTCGCCATGAGGTGGTTTTAGTTGAATCTGGTATTGGTAAGGTAATGAGCAGTATTGCCGCGACCCTATTAATCACCAGTTTTAAGGTGGATGGCTTGATTCATTCAGGCTCTGCTGGGGCTGTTGCCAAGGGTATCTCAATTGGTGATGTTGTGATTGCAACAGAATTGGCATATCATGATGTCGATGTTACAGGATTTGGTTATAAATATGGTCAACTACCCAATCAGCCATTATATTTCGAATCTAGCAAGTATTTTGTTAGCGAGCTTGGAAAACAGATTAAGCAAAGTGGTCTTAATTTGCATCAAGGGTTAATTGTGACGGGCGATAGTTTTATCAATTCCAGTCAAAAAATTGAAAATATACTGTCTCATTTTCCATCGGCGTTGGCAATTGAGATGGAGGGTGCGAGTGTGGCTCAAACAGCTTTAGCATTTAGCAAACCCTTTGTGGTTGTTCGTGCAATCAGTGACACGGCAGACCATCAAGCAACAGAAAGCTTTGATCATTTTATTTTAGAAGCAGGTCGCAATTCGGCGAAAACTGTCATCCAGCTCTTAGAAGCGATGATTTAGGAATTCCTAATTAAAAAGCGGATAGTTACCCTTGGCAATTATCCGTTTTTGGGTTCTATAATAAATTGAACTAATAAGCAATTCTACCCAACTTTTATTTATTCTAAAATGAAATCGCTCTAATATTACGGATTACCCAATCTTTCCAAGAAACATCGGTCAATTCGCATGAAGCGTAATTTAGAAGTATTTCTAAAATTGTCGTATTTAAAACAGGCTTGAGTAATAGATGGCGGCTGCCTAATAGCCATATTGATTTTTTCGTCAAATCAGTTCGAGTTGGCATTAATTTTTTTAGTGCTTTACACCAGCGGGCAACTCAGCGGGTAATAAAATCGTTTCTTGATGACCATTATCATAGGCATAGACATCTGTTGCCCATCCTTCTTCGTAAATAAAAGGCAAGTCCATTGATAATGCAATATTATTCTCAAGGCTCGCATAATGAATTGTCAACATGCCCTGATGATTGATTAGCTTAAAGTGTAATAAACTGTTTAAAGGAATCAGCCCCTTTAGATTTCGGTCAATCATTAACCAAAAGCTATCAATGATTTCACCTGGTAAGGTATTAACAATGCCAAAAGAAGCAAAGCGTTTACGATTACGTTCAAAATATTCTGTCATCATATCATTCCCCTTAAGTAATTACTTTTGATTAAAGTCTACTACTTCAATATAACATCTAAATGTATATACATGATACGGGAGGCAAGGTAAAAAATCAAGGATAGTGCAATTACTTTAGGCTTAGATTAATCATCGATTGCATATAAATCTTTCATCAATTTTTTCTTCAGCCTTCTAAATTTAGCATCCTTTGGCGTGGTGGGATCAGTGATAATTTTTTTCAAAAAAATTGCTTCCTTTTCAGTTAATTTATCAAAAAAATTATAAAATAATTCTTTACAAATGGTTTGCTCAGCCACCAAATAATCGATAGATAAGTCAATATTAAAATTTTCATCATCAAGTACGAGGTATTCTTGACGATTTGCTTTCCGTTTTGCGGTGTCTTGTCGTCTTAAGTTATCTAAGATATGGCATTTAAAGCGTACTGAAAAATAAGCGATGATTTGTTGTTCTGGTGTCTGGGCTGCGATTACTTGATGGAGCACGATTCTCGCTTCTTGTAACCAATCATCATAGTCCCAAAGATTTAGATAATATAATTTCCAATAGCGATGAATAATAGGTAAAACAGCTTTGAACCAAATTTTAAATTGTTTTGTTTCGGGCATTAAAAAACCTCCTAATCTTTCTTGATTAGGAGATTATCATGAGTAAAGCAGTGATTGTTTGTTCTAAGAAAATGTGACAAAATTATTTTCTTTTTAGTCCATTCGATGACGGTAGACTTCATAAATTAATAAGGCGGCAGCAACACCAGCATTTAAGCTTTGAACGTGACCAGTAATTGGAATACTGATGGTTTCGTCTACATTTTTTTGTAATGCTTGGCTGATTCCCTTGCCCTCATTACCAATAATAAGTGCTATTTTGCCTTGAGTGTTCCATTTTGTATAAGCTGTGCCATTCATATCGGTACCAAAGACCCAAAAACCAGCTTCCTTAAGTGTTTTAACTGAGGCACTTAAATTAGTGACACGGGCGATTGGAACATACTCAGCTGCTCCAGTAGAGGTTTTGACCACGGTGCTTGTAATGCCTACGGAGCGATGCTTTGGGATGATAATACCAGAAACGCCAGCAGCATCAGCCGTTCTTAGGATAGAACCAAGGTTGTGTGGATCTTGAATACCATCTAAGATGAGGTAAAAAGCATCCGGCGTATTTGTTTTCTGAATCAATGCTTCAAGTGTCAAATATTCGAATGGTGTGACTGCTAGGACAAAACCTTGGTGGACACCACCATCAGACAATTCCTCTAATTTTTTTTTTGTGACAAATTTGGTTGGCACATTGTACTGCTTGGCAATTGCTTTCAACTGCTCAACATTTTTCCCCTTTAAATCTTCTTGAATAAACAGCTTGTTGCCATGATTATTTTCAATTGCTTCAATAACGGCGTGGACACCATAAATAAAGTCGCTAATTTCTTGATTCATCCATATTCTCCGTTTCCTAGCTATAGTTAATTAATAATTATTTTTTCTTATTTTCAACTGCTTTAATGCAGAAATTGATAATTTCTAAGACACGTTCGTGGTCATCAAGTAAGTGAAGATAGCCGATGGTTGCTTCAAAACCAGTTGAGATTTTATATACCGCTGGATCGGTATTTTTGGCTGTTGTATGGCTTTTTGCATTACGACCACGCTTAAAGACTGCCCATTCCTTTTCAGTTAAGAATTGCTGATCCTTTAACTGTTCAATTAGGAAAGCCTGTGCCTTGGCAGAAACGAAATGAGTAGCAGTTTGATGCAATAGGTTAGGCTTGGTTAATCCTTTACGAATTAGGTAATCACGAATTTGGACTTCATAGACAGCGTCACCAATATAGGCTAGTGCAATACCATTAATTAAATCTGGATTCATGATTCCATCCTTTTAAAGCGTGTGCCTTCAGGGGTATCTAGTAATTCAATGCCTTCTGATTTTAACAGATTTCGAATTTCATCAGCTTTTTGGAAATCTTTATTGGCTCTAGCAGTCTTTCTTTCTTCAATTAATTTCTCAATATCAGAGTCGATAAATGTTTGCTTGAAAATAATCCCAAAAATATCACTTAATTCAATAATTAAATCACGTAAATGACGTAATATCACTTTGGTTGGTGTGCCTTCCAAATAAATATTAGCCCAACGAATTAATTCATATAAAACAGTAATACCGTTTGCTGCATTAAAATCGTCATCCATGACTGAAATAAATTCTTTTCTGAAATTTTCAATCTCAATACGATGTTCATTATCGTTTAATGAATCATCAATCGCCGTTTTCATTTTAAAGTCTAAATTTCCAAGTGTATTTTTAATTTTTTCAAGGTTTGTTCTTGCTTCTTCAATGCCACTTTCAGAAAACTGAATTGGTTTACGATATTGCGTGGTAGACATTAAAAAGCGGATTATTTGAGGCTCTATTTCTTGGATTAACTCGTGCACCGTGACAAAGTTACCCAAGGATTTACTCATTTTTTCATTTGCTTCGCCAACTGTCACAAAGCCATTGTGCATCCAATAATTAACAAAGGTTTTGCCAGTTTTTGCTTCAGATTGAGCAATTTCGTTGGTATGATGAGGGAATTCTAAATCTTGTCCGCCACCGTGAATATCAATAGTATCACCTAAAATTTCTGTTGCCATAACGGAGCATTCAATATGCCAGCCAGGGCGACCTTCACCCCAAGGTGAAGTCCATGATGGTTCGTTTGGTTTAGCTGATTTCCATAACGCAAAATCAATTGGATCTTCCTTTAGTTGCAATTCACTGCCGGTACGTCCGCCTGCACCAGCTTCAAGACTATCAATTGATTTATTAGCTAATGCACCATAATGCTTTGATTTTTTTGCACGGAAATATACATCACCAGCTGACTCGTAGGCAAAACCTTTATCAAGCAGCACTTCTATAAATTGAATAATTTCAGGAATAAATTCAATGACTCTTGGATGTCGCGTTGCTGGTAAAACATTGAGCGCTGAAGTATCTGCCTTGTAGGCTTCAATAAATTGGTTGGCAACCTCGAGTGAACTTTTGCCAGTTTCATTGGCGACGCGGATAATTTTATCGTCTACATCGGTGAAATTAGAAATATAATTGACTTCAAAACCGCGAAAAATTAGATATCTTCTAATTGTATCAAAGGCGATTACACTTCTAGCATTACCAACATGAATATAATTATAAACGGTTGGTCCGCAGACATACATTCGCACCTTACCATCTTCAATCGGTTCAAAATTCTCTTTTTGCCGGGTCATCGTATTGTATATTTTAATCAAAGAAACTCACTCTCCTTTGGCGTTCCATTTCAGCCATTTCAGCCTTCGTTAAGTTTTGTTGATGTACGCGAACAATTTTAGCTGGTATCCCAACCACTGTGACATGATCTGGAACATCTTTTGTTACTACAGCTCCAGCGCCAATCTTCGCTTCAATTCCAATTTCGATTGGTCCAATCAGTTGAGCATGTGCTGAAATAAGTGCTCCTTGTCGTACTGAAGGATGGCGTTTGCCACTATGTTTTCCAGTACCACCAAGTGTTACACCATGATAAAGCATAACGCCTTTTTCTACGATTGCCGTTTCACCAATGACTAGACCGCCACCGTGATCAATAAAAACGCCATCCGCAATTTTGGCACCAGGATGGATTTCGATTTGAGTTAAAAAACGCCAAAATTGTGAATGCATTCTAGCGATTAATTTCAATTTGTGCTTCCAAAGGAAGTGGCTAATTTTATGTGCCGCTAATGCTTTTACACCGGGATAAGTTAAAAGCACTTCTAGTCCATTGCGAGCGGCTGGATCATTTTCTTTAACAATTGAAATTGTTTCTTTCCAAAAGCCCAAAGTAGGTTCTCGCTTTCTAATAAATTTATTTTTGAGTGCTGAAATGGTCTTTTTAAACTTAAAAGATCAAACACAGCTTTTGAGGGCGGATTTTACTGAGAAAATTGCACCCAAATGGTTGACTCATAACATTACATCATTTTAACATTAAATAGCCTAAAAAACAGAGTAATTATTGAAAAAACACGATTTGGATCAAGAATGATTAAATATAAAAAAAGACAGATAGTAGAGGCTACGTATCTGACATTATTTATTATTAATGATTTGTTGTCCCGCGTGTTTCAGTTCGGGTTGTTTTGTTCTCATCTTTAGGGTCAACATTAGTCTTGCCATCTCCACTAAAGTGTTTTTCATCATGTTGACTGGTATAATGACCCGCATTTTGATTGCGACGATTCCCCATCTTGTTCACCTCAATTTCTAGGTTATATCTATAATTTTATACATTTTTTATTAATAATCAATTATTTTGATTGATTCGTTAATTTTTGAATATAAAATTAATGAATTTATTTTGAATTATATTACATTATCATGTCACAAATATTTATTTTTTGTTACAAAGGATTGTTTTCTAAAATGCAGTCATGTTAGTATTAATAATAAGTCAGAACAGAGATTATTATTATTAAGGAGAGAGCTGTGAAAGAGCGTGGATTATTAATTGTTTTTTCTGGTCCATCTGGTGTGGGCAAGGGAACTGTTAGGAAAGCAATTTTCGATAATGAAAATCATGAGTTTGAATATTCGGTATCAATGACTACTAGGACGCAACGTCCGGGTGAGGTAGACGGTCTTGATTATTTCTTCCGAACTAAAGTTGAATTTGAAGAGATGATTAAAAAGGGTGAGATGCTAGAATATGCGGAGTATGTTGGCAATTATTATGGAACCCCGTTAAAATATGTCAATGAAACTTTGGACCAAGGTAAAGATGTTTTTCTGGAAATTGAAGTACAAGGCGCATTACAGGTTAAGGAAAAGGCACCTGATGGTGTCTATATCTTCTTAACGCCACCTGATTTAATTGAGCTGCGCGAGAGAATTACCAATCGTGGGACGGATTCTGAAGAAATTATCAATGAAAGAATGCAAAAAGCGCGCGAAGAGATAGAGATGATGCAACTTTATGATTACGCTGTTGTAAATGATGAGGTTTCACACGCTGTTGAACGTGTTTTGAAGATAATTGATGCGGAGCACTGTCGTGTAGATCGAGTGATTGGAAAGTATCGTAAAATGTTGGATACGATTATCTAAATATAGATAGATTAGTGAGAAAGAGGAGAAATAAATTATGATGTTAAAACCGTCAATTGATAAATTATTGGATCAAGTAAATTCAAAGTATTCATTATGCATTTTAGAAAGTAAACGTGCGCATGAATTAGCTGAAGGTGCTGAGCCGACAATGAAGTTTAAATCAGTAAAAAATACCCTTCAAGCACTTGAAGAGATTGAAGCAGGTACAGTGACAATCCACCCTAATCCAGAATTAAAGCGTGAACAGATTCGCCAAAAGGCTGAAGAGGAACGTCGAATTAAAGAAGCTGAGGAACGTAAGATTCAAGAACAAATTGCTCAAGAAAATGAGTTAGCTGAAAAAAGTAGAGAAGTTAATGTAGTGGAATAATGGAGAAGGGAGCTAAGGGGATAACCTTGCTCTTTTTCTATTAAAATTTTAAACTGAACGATTTTGACTTTTTAGTAAGGAGGCGTAATTGTTAGTCGCTAAGGTTATTGTTGATGTTGCTTTGATGCAAACTGATCGAGTTTACTCTTATCAGGTTCCCCCAGAATTAGAGTCCATTATTGAAAGAGGCATGCGTGTTATCGTGCCTTTTGGCAAAGGGAGTCGCTTGATTCAAGGTTTTATTATGTCTCTTGAAAATGTTGAAATGGTAGATTTTAAAATTAAGCAAATCGTTAAAACTTTGGATATTGCGCCAGTTCTTAATGAGGAATTGCTGATGTTAGCTGATTTTCTTAAGGAAACGACCTATGCCTTCAAAATATCATGCTTACAGGCGATGCTGCCAAATTTATTAAAGCTAGATTATGATAAGGAATTTGTGAAAATAGTTGATAATCAGCAAACAGCCGCTATTTTTCAAAATCGAACAAATATCTCTTGGCAAGAGGCACTGGATGGGCAATTACTAGCAAAATTACAAAAATTACGCCTTGAAGAAATGGTTGAATTAAAATATTTAACTAAACAAAAGGGGCAGGCAAAGCTTGAAAAAAGAATAACAGCTCAAAATATCTCTGTTTTAAATCAAATTGTTGTGCGAAAGAATGCCATTAAACAACAAGCATTATTAACATACTTAAAAGAAATGGCAGAACCACAGCTCATTTCGCAGCTCCAAAAAAATGGTTTTTCGGCTACTGATATTCATCAAGCAGAACAAAGAGGCTGGTTAACGATTGATTCAGTTGAGGTATATCGCAATCCGTTTGAAGTGACGGATTATCAAAAAACCTCATCTTTAGCGTTAAATGACGAACAATTACTCGCTGTAAATCGGGTTAGTCAGTCATTTGGTACAGCTAAAACTTTTCTGCTAGAAGGGATAACTGGTAGTGGGAAGACAGAGATTTATTTGCAGCTTATTGCTCAGGTACTGCTAGTCAAGCAAACAGCGTTAATGCTTGTTCCAGAGATTGCTTTAACGCCTCAAATGGTTACTCGCTTTGTTGGGCGTTTTGGCAAGTCCGTCGCTGTTTTACATAGTGGTTTGTCTGATGGTGAGCGTTATGATGAATGGCGGAAAATAGAACGTGGTGAAGCAAAAGTAGTTGTTGGTGCACGTTCTGCAATTTTTGCGCCTCTATTAAATCTTGGTATTATTATCATTGATGAGGAGCATGAAGCAAGCTATAAACAAGGCAGTGTACCACGTTATCATGCTCGCGATGTTGCAATTGAGCGAGGAAAATATCATAATTGCCCGTTGTTGCTAGGTAGTGCCACGCCAAGCTTAGAGTCGCGTGCGCGTGCTCAAAAGGGCGTTTATGAGTTTCTTCGCTTAACTAAGCGAGCCAATCCTAGGGCAAGCTTACCAAGTGTTGATATCGTTGATTTTAGAGACTCCTTTGGCGAGCTTAAATCGCAAAATTTTACCCCATTATTACTAGAAAAAATGCGAAATCGATTGGCTAAAAATGAGCAAATCGTGCTTTTACTTAATCGAAGAGGGTATTCTTCGTTTGTTCTGTGTCGAGACTGTGGCTACGTCGTACCATGCCCAAATTGTGAAATCTCCTTAACTCTACATATGGATACTCATACGATGAATTGTCATTACTGTGGTCATAAAGAGTCGATTCCTCAGCGTTGTCCAAATTGTCATGGTAGAGAAATCCGATATTATGGCACGGGTACTCAAAAAGTTGAGACTGAGCTTGGCGAACTTCTACCAGAAGCGAAAGTAATTCGGATGGACGTTGATACAACCAGTAGAAAAGGTGCGCATGCAAAATTGTTAAAACGCTTCGAAATGCATCAGGCTGATATATTGCTTGGCACACAGATGATTGCCAAAGGATTGGATTTTAGTAACGTTACTTTGGTGGGGGTATTAAATGCCGATACTGCACTAAATTTACCTGATTTTCGATCAAGCGAAAGGACATTTCAATTGTTGACGCAGGTTGCTGGTCGGGCAGGACGTGCCGAAAAAGCTGGTGAGGTAGTGATTCAAACCTATAATCCAGAGCATTATGCGATTCAACTGGTTAAAAATCAGGACTATGAAGCGTTTTATCAGCGCGAGATGCAGTTTAGACATCTCCTAGCTTATCCGCCTTATTATTATACTGTTCAGTTGACGATTACGCATCGTGAATTAAAAAAAGTACAAGCAACAAGCTTCAAAATTGCGCATGAATTAGCAGCGAAGCTTTCTAATCAGGTTAAAATTTTAGGCCCCGTTCCGGCATTTATTGCTAGAGTTAAAAATGAATATTTTTATCAAATATTGGTTAAATATCGCTTTGAACCCGAATTATCCAATGTTTTAAAGTCGCTTCTAGATGAGAGTCAAAAAAAAGCTAGAGATGGCTTAAAAATTATGATTGATGTTGAACCCCAAAATTAGTAAAGTGGCACTTTAAAAAGTAAGCTTTTGCTGTCTGTAGCGGAGATGTTTTGAGAGTGGTAGAAATGTAAAGGAAGAGCATGATAAGAGAGATAAAGGTGTTGCCGAATGATGGGCTTAGAGAGCAGACTGAACAGATTGATGAAATCAGCTCAGAGACACTTGAATTACTAGATGATTTGTATGATACGATGGTTTCGGGAGACGGTGTCGGCATTGCGGCACCACAAATTGGTGAAAATGTCAAAATAGCACTTGTCCAGATAGATGATGAAGATGAATTGCTAGAATTAATTAATCCTAAGATTATTCTTGCCACCGGTACAGATATTTTTGTAGAGGGCTGCCTCTCAATTCCAAAGATTTATGGTACTGTTCGCCGAAATGAGAAAATTGTAGTTAATTATCTAGACCGTGAAGGAGAGCAATGTCAAATTATTGCTGAAGATTATTTAGCAAGAGTCATTCAGCATGAAATTGATCATCTAAATGGCATTCTATTTATTGATAAAATGATTGAAGAAATACCAGAAACAGAGCTTGAGGCTTATTATGAAAGCCACAATTAATTATAAATAGTTATGTTTTTATTTGTATTTATATATGGAGCGAATGATTAATAAACAATCTAATAATTAAATATTATTATTAATAAGCCAAATTACTGATTCATAAGGAGAAAAAATGACTAGAATTGTATTTATGGGTACGCCAGCATTTTCGGTGCCAATATTGGAAGCCCTAGTTGCGAATCAATATCAGGTGATAGCAGTTGTAACACAACCAGATCGACGAGTCGGTAGAAAAAAAATCTTACAGGCACCACCAGTTAAAGCTTCAGCTGTAAAACTAGGCATTCCGATTTACCAACCAGAAAAGATTAAGGATAGTCGTGAGATGGCTGAAATAATTGCCTTGAAGCCAGATTTGATTATTACCGCGGCCTTTGGTCAATTTTTACCAGAAGCTCTTTTGCAATCGGCCTCTTTAGGTGCCATTAATGTACATGCTTCGCTGTTGCCAAAATATAGGGGTGGTGCGCCAGTTCACTATGCAATAATGAATGGAGATACTAAAACAGGTGTGACAATTATTGAGATGGTCAAAAAAATGGATGCGGGTACAATGTGGGCACAACGCGAAATACCAATTGAAATGGCTGATAATGTTGGTACAATGTTTGATAAGTTAAGTATCTTGGGGAAAACGTTGTTATTAGATACTTTACCGTCTTATATCGCTGGTACGTTAAAGGGTGAAGCACAGGATGAGAGCCTAGTATCAATTACACCGAATATCACGCCTGAACAAGAGGTGATTGATTGGCAAAAAGACGCGATGACCATTTACAATCAAATTAGAGGTCTCTATCCTTGGCCGATTGCTCATACAACTTGGCAAAATGAACGTTTAAAAATTCAAAAAGCAGAAGTGATTAACGAGGCTGTTACTGCATTACCTGGAACTATTGTTAAGAAAGGTAAAAAAGAATTGCTTGTCGCAACCAATAATGGTTTAATTTCAATAAAAGAGCTACAACCTTTTGGTAAAGCATCGATGCCAATTACTAGCTTTTTAAATGGTTTAGGGCAGAAATTAAAAGTGGGGGATCGATTTGGCGAGTAAGAAAATTCCAGCGCGCATCAAGGTAAATCCAAGATATTTAGCTTTACAAGCGCTTAATGAAATTTTAAGTGGAGAAGCTTATTCCAATCTTCTTTTAGGTGATATGCTTAAATCGACTAAGCTTTCGGAACGGGATCGTAGTTTATTCACAGAAATGGTTTATGGTACTGTTTCACGAAAGCTAACTTTGAGATATTTCTTAAAAGATGTTATTAGAAATCCCAAAAAACTTGACGACTGGGTAGCTAATTTATTAATGTTATCTGTTTATCAGATGGAATATCTGGATAAGGTGCCAAATCATGCGATTTTAAATGATGCAGTTGAAATTGCTAAAAGTGTTGGTAATCCAGGTATTGGCAAGTTCGTTAATGGTGTTCTGCGAAGCTTGGTTCGAAATGGCTTGCCTAATATTTCTGAAATTGGCAATCAAACAGAGCGTTATTCAATTCAATACTCAATACCCGAGTGGCTAGTTGAAAAATTAGTTAATCAATATGGTGAAGTACGTGCAGTAAGAATTTTTGAAAGCTTGTTTACTAAGAACAAAGCTAGTATACGCGTTAATCTGGCTAAGACTTCGGTTGCAAAGCTCGAGTCACAGTTAAATGCCTTGAATTTTGAGGTAAGTAAGAGTCAGCTGTCACCTGTTGGATTAATTGCTAAACGTGGTTTTTTTGCCGGTAATGAATTATTTAATGCGGGCGATTATACAATTCAGGATGAGAGTAGTCAATTAGTTGCACCCATTTTGGATATTCAAGCAAATGATCAAGTATTGGATGCTTGTGCTGCACCTGGTGGTAAGACGACTCATCTTGCAACCTATTTAACAACGGGGCAAATTACTGCTCTTGATTTATATGAACATAAATTAAAGCTGATTAATGATAATGCCAAACGTCTAGGCGTTGCAGATTGCATTAATACTCAAAAATTAGATGCAACTCAGGTTGCAAAGTCTTTTCCAAAAGAGAGTTTTGATCGAATTTTAGTGGATGCACCATGCTCTGGCATTGGTTTAATTCGCCGCAAACCAGATATTAAATATCGTAAGCAGTTAGATGATTTCAAATCCTTGCAAACAATCCAATTGGCAATTTTAGATAGTTGTGCGCAAGTGTTGAAAAAATCAGGTATAATGGTGTACAGTACTTGTACAATTATTGAAGAAGAAAATCAGGAAGTGATTCAAAAATTTTTAGCGAGTCATCCGGATTTTGTGATTGAAGCAATAGACAACCCTATGGAATTCGTTATTAATGACCAAGTTTTATTGACGCCAGAGTTATACGATACGGACGGTTTCTTCATTTGCAAATTAAGAAAAAGGTCATAAATAATGATTGAACTATAAGAAAGGTAGTGTAATGGATTATAGTTATTTATCTAACATTGGCAAAAAACGCACAATGAATCAAGATTATGTCAAGGTTTTTAACAATTCACAAAACGTGCTATTGTTTTTGCTTGCTGATGGCATGGGTGGTCATCAAGCTGGTGATGTTGCCAGTAAACTGACTGTTGAGACACTTGGTGAAAGATGGCAGGAAAGTAGCTTTGAGTCTGGAGAAGAGATTGCTGAATGGCTTGAGACAGAAATTAAGCAATTGAATAGTTTAGTTTTTGAAGAAGGTCAAAAAGAGGCCTTTCGTGGTATGGGAACGACGATTGAGGCATTATGCATCTTCGGTTATGAACTGATTTTAGCTCATGTTGGTGACTCAAGAAGTTATTTATTAAGAAGTGACACGTTGATTCAAATTACTGAGGATCATTCTTTAGTTAATGAGCTACGCTTACTCGGTGAAATTACCGCAGAAGAGGCGAGTCATCATCCAAGAAAAAATATCATTACGAGAAGTGTTGGTATGCCGAATGACTTGAATGTTGACATCATTCAACGGACGACTCAGCCAGATGATTTATTTTTAATTTGTTCGGACGGCTTGTCGAATATGCTTAGTGATGAAGATATTTTAAAGCTATTAGCGGCCAATGAAACGCTTGATGAAAAAGCTAAACATTTAATAGATGAAGCTAATGAGAATGGTGGCTTAGATAATATTACTGTACTGCTGATTAAAGTTCCGGAGGTAAGCTATGATTGAAATCGGTAAAATTTTTAATGAACGATATCGAATCATCAGTCCTATCGGCAGTGGTGGCATGGCAAATGTCTTTTTAGCTGAAGATTTAATTCTACATCGACAAGTTGCAATCAAGGTTTTACGGACAGATTTTCAAAACGATCCCATTGCAATTCGCCGTTTTCAGCGAGAAGCGCATGCAGCGACTGAATTGGTCCATCCAAATATTGTGAGCGTTTATGAAGTTGGTGAAGTAGACGGTATGCAATATTTAGCGATGGAATATGTTAAGGGTAGTGATTTAAAACACTACATTCGTGAAAATGCACCACTTTCTAATCAGGAAGCGGTCCGCCTAACTAGAGAAATTTTAGCGGCGATTACTGTCGCGCACGATCATAAAATTGTACATCGAGATCTAAAGCCTCAAAATGTCTTGCTGGATGAAAATTGTACAGCAAAAATAACAGATTTTGGTATTGCAACAGCCTTTAGTGAAACAGGCTTGACGCAGACTAATTCGATGCTCGGATCAGTGCATTATTTATCACCCGAACAGGCAAGAGGTGCGACGGCTACATATCGTTCAGATATTTATTCAATTGGGATTATTTTATTTGAAATGTTGACTAATCGTGTACCCTTTGATGGCGACTCTGCTGTTTCAATTGCACTACAACATTTTCAAGAGGAAATTCCTTCGGTCCGTGAAATTAATCCAGACGTACCTCAAGCATTAGAAAATGTTGTGATAAGGGCGACGGCTAAGGAAATTGATAATCGTTATTCGACGACCGAAGCGATGCGTGACGATTTAGCTACCGTCTTGAATCCTAGTCGAGCTAATGAATCTAAGTTGACCTTTGCGAAAGATCGTGAAGCGACTAAAACGATGTCTAAATTGGTTTTAAATGGCGAAACGGCGTCGAGTTTAGTCAATTCAATGTCGGATTCCAAACAACCTAGTCAAGCAATTAGTGGTGCTAAAAAGAAAAATAAGAAATGGTCTAAAAAGAAAAAAATCTTTTTGATATTAGGTATTTTAGCAGCATTAGTAGGTTTAATATTGTTTGCCATTTTAACAACACCTAAAGATGTCACAGTACCTGACGTCACAAATCAAACGCAAGCGGAGGCGGAATCTGCTTTAGAGGATCTTAACCTTAAAGTAGGTAAAATAATTGAAGAGTCGAGTGATTCAGTCGATAGTGGTAAGGTTACTCGAACCAATCCGAAGGCTGATTCTGTTGTGAAGGAAGGACGTTCTGTTAATTTGTATGTTTCTTCTGGTGATACAACAATTGAAATTAGTGATTATACAGGTGGTGAGTTTAGCGATGCTAAAAATGAGCTGATGCAAACCTATGGCCTGAAAGAAACGCAAATTAAAGAGAAGAAACAGTCGAGTGATGAATATCCAAGTGGTACGATTATTAGCCAAAGTCCGGAATCGGGTACGAAAAAAGGGAATAAGTTCAATCCAAAATCCGATACAATTACCTTTACAGTTAGTACAGGTCCTGAGGATTTCACCATTGACAATTATATTGGTACCGATGCAACAGTCGCAAAAAATGCTTTAATTAGTGCTGGACTGGCTGAAAGTAAAATCCATCTTGTTTATCAAGAAGTGACATCTGGAACAGCTGGTGCAGTCATTGCACAAGACCCAAGTGCTGGACAAACGGTTAATTTCACAACCGGTTCAGTTACCTTGACAATTGCTCAAATGTCAGAGATTGATTTAAGTAGTCTAATCGGTATGACAGAAGCTAATGCATTAAGCTATGCGGAAGAAAAGGGTGTATTGGTGAATGTAACTAGAGAGTACAGCGATAGTGTCAAAGAGGGAAATGTTATTTCGGTGAGTAAAACTTCGGTTCATGCTGGAGATACGGTTACAATTGTTGTTTCACAAGGAACGCAATCGTCCTCCTCGTCGTCCTCTTCTTCAAGTAGCTCATCAAGTAGCTCCTCTAGCTCAAGCAGTAGTTCAGAAGAACCAACCAGTTCTCAATAGATATTTTAGATGATAGACAGTTTCTGTTTATCATCTTTTTTATTTATATTTGAAAAAAAGTGAGTTTAGGCTTTGCAAAAATAAAATTTCGTGTTAAAATTGGTATGTACCAATCGAGAGATTGTTGAAAATTCAGATATTATTCTTGGATAGGAGCGAAAATAAATGAAAATTATTAAGGTTGCAACGGTTGAAGAAGGCTCAAAGGTTGCTTTTGATTTACTTAAAAATTCAATTGAAAATGATGCAAAGGTATTTGGTTTGGCTACAGGGTCAACACCTGAACATTTCTATAAAGAAATTTTGGCAAGTGATTTAGATTTTTCAGATAAAATTTCAATCAATCTAGATGAATATGTAGGCTTGGGTGAAGGTGATGAACAGAGCTATGACACTTTTATGAAAGCACATTTATTTAATCAAAAGCCATTTGCAAAATCGTATTTGCCTGATGGTAAAGCAAGCGATTTAACAGCAGAGGTAAAACGTTATGATCAAATCATAGCTAATCATCCAATTGATTTTCAAATTTTAGGAATCGGTCAAAACGGACATATTGGCTTTAATGAGCCAGGTAGTTCATTTGATTTAACAACTCATGTGGTTGATTTAACAGCGTCAACAATTCAAGCGAATAGTCGATATTTTGATAAAATTGAAGATGTACCGACACAAGCTGTATCGATGGGCATTAAATCGGTAATGCAATCAAAAGAGATTGTATTAATGGCATGGGGTGAACGAAAGGCAGATGCAGTTGCTAAGATGATTAATGGAGAAGTGAGTGAAGCACTTCCAGCAAGTATCTTGCAAAATCATACTAATGTAACCGTGATTGTCGATGCAGATGCAGCAAGATTTTTAAAATAATAATAATGAAATAGTGAGTAGTGAAGTGTTCCGAAAAATTCTAATTTTGGGGGCTGTTATACATTACTCGCTTTTTTATTGGCTTTTTTTAAGATTAAATTTAAAATAGTTGGTAAAGGATAAATTATAATTATATTTGGAGGAAATATGACGAAAATAGTTGGTATTGCGGGTAATCGGGTAATTGAATCAATTGATTATTTTCATGGTAATCATGTGGACTATATTCAAACAGAATTAATTGAAGGACTACAGATGTTTGATACGTTGCCAATTATTTTACCGATTGGACAGCCAGAGCTTGCTGAGAAGTATATAGAAAAAATTGATATTTTAATATTAGCTGGGGGTCAGGATGTCTCTCCGATTTATTATAATGAAGAACCGAATCGCAATTTAGGTATGACTTTTCCACCACGTGATGCCTTTGAAATTGCGCTTGTTAAAGCTGCAATTCGTCAAAATAAAGCAGTTTTTGGTTTATGTAGAGGCATGCAGTTGATTAATGTTGCGCTCGGTGGTAGCCTGTTTCAGGATATTAATCAATTGCCCGAATTTAAGGTTAGTCATTTACAAGCGCCGACGCGGGAGTGTTTTAAGACACATCGAATTAAAATAAGTAATGACTCAAAATTAAGTAGCTTTTTGCCTGAGTCATATTTGGTCAATTCCTATCATCATCAAGCAATTAATCAATTGGCAGATGGCTTATTTGCGACCGCTTATAGCTCGGATGGCTTAATTGAAGCATTTGAATCACAAGAGCATCGAATTTTGGGGGTTCAATGGCATCCCGAAATGCTTTGGCGCTATCATGAAGATGACCGTCAATTATTTAAATATATTGTTGAATGCTTGTGAAGATGAATAGATTGAAAAAACTGATTGAAGAGTGAATTCATTAAAGTAAAAAAACTCTAAATTAGTCGATGTAGCTATAAATTTAAAATATATTGTTTTTCAGAAATCTACTAAAGATGGTTTAAACTATCTTTAGTTTTTTATTGGTTTCAAAATATTAATTTCATTTAACGATTTTCATAGAGTGTATTATTAATTATGCTACATTAATAATGAAAAAATCTGAGAGATTGAAATAAAGCATTTTAATTCTCTGATTCTCTTGCTGTGCTATACAATATAAAAAAGAGAGGAGCTTTATCTTATGGATTACGATAAAATTGCTAGTGAGGTTATCACAAATGTTGGTGGTAGAGATAATATTGTCAATCTCACACATTGTTTTACGAGATTACGTTTTGAATTAAAGGATATCAATAAGGCTAATATTGAGAAGATGAATCAAGTTGAGGGTGTTATATCAACAGTTTACAGTTCTGGTCAGCTGCAAGTTGTCATTGGAAACAAAGTAGAAAAAATATTTGATGTAGTACAAGAAAAACTAGATTTCACAACTCAAACAGAAACGAACAATCATTCTTTTAGAGATCGTCTTTTGATTTTATTGACACAAATTTTTACTCCTGTCGTTCCTGCAATTGCAGCGTCTGGTTTGATTAAAGGCTTATTAACTGCTGCTAAAATGTTGATGCAAAATTTTTGGAATATTGATATTTCGACTTCTGATACCTACATTTTACTATTTGCAGCCAGTCAAGTTATCTTTTACTTCATGCCGATTTTTCTAGCATATACTACTGCAAAGGCATTAAAGGTTGATAAATTTTCTGCTATGGTTTTAGGTGGTTTTTTGGTATATCCACAAGTTATTGAAATGATGCAGGATTATAAGACAGCTGCAAATATTTTCGGAATTCCTTTTATTAAAGGTGCGTGGGGAACAGGCGATAGCCTACGCGTCTTTTCCTATGTAGAATCAGTGATTCCAATCGTACTAACAGTTGGTGCTTTATATTTCTTGGAAAAGTGGTTAAAACGGATTGTTCCCAATATTTTGCAAATTATATTGGTACCAGGTCTCTCGCTGATAATTATGCTGCCCATTATGCTAGGAGTTACTGGGCCTATTGGAATCTACGTCGGAAATATCATTCAGTCAGCTTATAGTGCTGTTATGACGTTTAGCCCATTATTGGGTGGTGCTTTGATTGGCGGTGGTTGGGGAGTCTTCGTTATTTTCGGTGCCCATAGAGCGCTCCTCCCAATCGGTTTAAATGATGTTGCTTTGACGGGTAAACAAAATCTTTTAGCATTTGCTGGTGCAGCAAATTTTGCCCAAGGTGGTGCAGTTTTGGGTGTGGCGCTCAAAACAAAAAATAAAGAGCTAAAAAGCGTCAGCTGGTCAGCACTTATTTCAGCAGTATTAGTGGGGATTACAGAGCCTGCTATCTATGGTGCGAATTTACGACTTAAGAAACCGATGATAGCGGCAATTATATCGGGTGCTATTGGTGGTGCAATCATGGGCTTTGGGAATGTTTATGGTGATGCTTTTGCAAATAATGGTGTACTAACAATCTTTACCTATGCCGCGTTTGGAATGGCTCCGTTTATTTATTATCTAATCGGTTGTCTTATCGCCTTTATTGGTGCAGCAGTTTTAACATGGATTTTAGGCTTTGAAGATATTCCATCCAAAAAAAGTGATCTTCAAGAATCCTTCGTTTCAGCGAATAAAGATGATGTAGTTATTACGGCACCTGTTGCCGGAGAACTAATCCCGATAAAAACAGTTAATGATGAGGTGTTTTCGCAAAATATTATTGGGGAGAGTGTTGCGATTATCCCTGAAGAAGGACTTCTGATGGCTCCTGCCAAAGGTAAAGTGACTTTAATTGCTCCAACGAAACATGCTTTAGGCTTAACGCTGGAAAATGGGATAGAGATGATTATTCATTTGGGGATTAATACGGTTGAGCTTGGAGGTGCCTTTTTCGAGCTAAATGTTGAGGTTGGTGACATCATAGCTGCTCATCAGGTTATAGGAAAGTTTGATATTGAAAAAATAAAATCAGCCGGTTATGAAACTACAGTTATCATTGCGATCACAAATAATGATCAATTTAAATTAAAAGGGCTACAAAACGAACATTTAGTCACAAATCAAGATGAAATTTATATCAAATAAGGAGCGATTATGTTTTCTAAAGATTTTTACTGGGGTGCCAGTTCGTCAGCATTTCAAATCGAAGGAGGATGGGATGAAGATGGCAAAGGCTTGACCGTAGCAGATTATAATTCATTCAAACGGAGTCATTTACAAGCCGACACAAAGGTGGCGAGCGATTTCTATCATCATTACAAAGAAGATATTGCGATGATGAAAGAGCTTGGCTTAAAAATGTACCGATTTTCAATCTCGTGGGCGCGTATCATGCCGAATGGAGATGGCAAGGTAAATCAAAAAGGAATTGATTTTTACAATGATGTGATTGATGAGCTAGTAAAAAATAACATAGAGCCATTTGTTACCTTATATCATTTTGATTTACCCTTTGCTTTAGTTGAAAAGTATAATGGCTGGGCATCTAAAAAAACAGTTGCTGCGTTTGTTGAATATTCAAAAGTATGCTTTGAACATTTTGGTGATCGCGTCAAAAAATGGCAGATTTGTAATGAACAAAATTTAATGATTCGTGTTAACGAGAGGATTAACATTTATAATCTTCAAGGTGAAGATGCAGAAAAATTACGTGTCATCATGGATCATCATATGTTTTTGGCGTATGCAAAATCGTCAAAATTATGTAAAGAATTAGTCCAAGATGGACTGGTAGGTCCCTCTATATCAGCGACGGTTACCTACCCTTTGACTAATAAACCAGAAGATGTCATGTCTGCTATCTGGAATAACCGCTTAAAAACAGATTACTGCATAGATACGCATGTCAATGGCGAGTATCCGAAGTATTATATTAAATATTTACATGAGAGTGGTCGATATCCAGATTTTTCAGAAGATGATTTAGAAGTATTAAAGCTATCTGCTGTAGATTTTATCTCTGTGAATTACTACCGAACATTGACAAGTCGCTTCCTCGCTTCAGATGACTCTAACCCATTAGGAAAAAAAGTAGAGGGAATGAATATCGTAGATTATAATATGTATGGTTATTGGGAAATTGTTAAGAATGATAATCTTATGGAGACCGAATATGGTGCCCAGATTGATCCTACTGGTTTGAGAATTGCTCTAAATAATTATTGGAATACCTATAAAAAACCATTAATTATAACAGAGAATGGACTTGGTACAGCAGACGTTTTGGAAGAGGGTCAAGTACACGATGGCTATCGAATTGAATATATTAAAGCGCATTTGCTAGCAATTCATGCTGCTGTGAATGATGGCGTTGATGTTTTTGGTTATAATTGCTGGTCTATTATGGACTTATTAAGCTCTCATCAGGGCTTTAAAAAACGCTATGGATTAATTTTTATAGATCGAACTGATTTTGATGTAAAGGATTTGAAACGTATCCCTAAGGATAGTTATTATTGGTATCAGCAAGTAATAGCTTCAAACGGAGCATCCATAGAATGAAAATACTTAGGTCATGAATGATATTTCGCTTGCGGTCAATTTTTAGAGATTAGCAAGCGTTTTTATTAAATCAAAATTGAAATTTTTTTAGATTAAAAATGCAAACGCTGTTATTAATTTTTAGCGAAGCTAATTTTAATAATTAATTAACATTTTATTCATAAATAACAAAACTGTTTTTAAATAGCTCTGTTTTATTTAAAAACAATGAAAACTATGATAGGATAATGACAAACGGTTTGTTATAAAGCCTACTTTTTTATTGTAGATGGAGGAGAAAACTGTGTTTCAAACAAAAAAAATTGAAAGCAATGGGAAACAGTATCAATATTATGATATTGGAGACGTTGCGCATGAAAAAATTAACAAATTACCTTATTCATTGAGAATTTTATTGGAATCATTGGTCAGACAATACGATGGTGAGGACATTACGCAATCACATATCGATGGTATTTTATCATGGGTTGACAATGGTCCAGCCGGTGAAGTACCTTTCAAACCAACTCGTGTTGTTTTGCAGGATTTCACGGGTGTACCGACAGTAGTTGATTTAGCTGCAATGCGTGATGCAATGAAAAACTTGGGCGGTAATATTAAAGAAATTAACCCCGAGGTACCGGTTGATTTAGTGATTGACCACTCAGTTCAGGTTGATGCTTTTGGGACTGAGGAAGCCTTGCAGTACAATGCTAAAAGAGAATTTGAGCGTAATTATGAGCGTTATGAATTTCTGAAATGGGCACAGGATAGCTTTGATAATTTTCGTGTTGTGCCACCGGCAACAGGGATTATTCATCAAGTCAATATTGAATATCTTTCGGATGTTGTTGTGACGAAAAATGATATTGTTTTTCCAGACTCCCTAGTTGGAACAGACTCTCATACAACAATGATTAATGGTATTGGTGTTCTTGGCTGGGGTGTTGGTGGTATTGAAGCTGAGGCTGGAATGCTTGGTGAAGCTTCATACTTCCCATTGCCAGAGGTGATTGGTGTTAAGTTAAACGGTAAATTGCCAAAATCAGCGACGGCGACAGACTTGGCTTTAAAAGTGACTCAAGTTCTTAGGCAAGAAAATGTAGTTGGTAAATTTGTCGAATACTTTGGCGAGGGGCTTAAGTCATTGACCTTGGCTGATCGTGCAACAATTGCTAATATGGCACCTGAATATGGTGCGACTTGTGGCTATTTCCCAATTGATGACGAAACATTAAATTATATGAAGTTAACTGGTCGCGATGCTGAAACAATTGCTTTGACGGAAAGCTATGCGAAAGCGAATCATTTATTCTACGATGAAAAGCAAGCAGTAACCTACACGAAAGTGGTAGAAATTGATTTAACAGCAATTGAAACTAATCTCTCTGGTCCGAAGCGACCACAGGATTTAATTCCATTGTCGCAAATGAAGGAAGCATTTAATCAAGCGGTTATATCGCCAGTTGGTAATCAAGGATTTGGCTTGGATCAATCAGAATTTGATAAATCTGCCACAGTTGAAATTGACGGACAAGCAGATATGCTGAAAACAGGTGATATTGGTATTGCGGCGATTACGAGCTGTACTAATACTTCAAATCCCTATGTGATGATGGCGGCTGGTCTTTTAGCTAAAAATGCAGTTGAGAAAGGCTTAAAGGTGCGTCCAACTGTAAAAACTTCTTTGGCTCCGGGCTCTAAGGTTGTTTCCGCATACTTAGAAAATGCAGGTGTTTTAGATTCCTTGGATCAGCTTGGCTTTGATGTGGTTGGTTATGGTTGTACGACTTGTATCGGTAATTCAGGCCCACTTCATCCAAATATTGAAGAAGTCGTTCGTGAAAATGATATCTTGTTAACCTCGGTTTTATCAGGTAACCGAAACTTCGAAGGGCGTATTCATCCTTTAGTAAAAGCTAATTACCTGGCTTCACCACCGATTGTAGTAGCCTATGCTATTACTGGTAATGTTAACATTGATTTAACCAATGAGCCTTTGGGTGTTGATTCAGACAATCAACCAGTTTATCTGAAAGATATTTGGCCAGACGATGAAACCATAAATCAGGCGGTGTCAGAGTATGTTACCCCTGAATTATTTGAAGAATACTATGCTAAAGTGTTTGATGCCAATGATTCGTGGAATGAAATTGCAACTGCAACAGGTGAGGTTTACTCTTGGAGCCCAGCATCTACATATATTGCGAATCCACCTTACTTTGAGGGTATGACCACAGAGCTACCAGAGCAGACTAATGTTGAAAATCTAACAGTACTTGCAAAATTTGGCGATTCTGTAACGACAGACCATATTTCACCAGCAGGTGCAATTGGAATGAAGTCACCAGCTGGAACCTATCTACTTGACCATCAAGTTGAACCAAAGGATTTCAATTCATTTGGCTCACGACGTGGTAATCATCATGTGATGATGCGTGGTACTTTTGGTAATATTCGAATTCGTAATCAGATTGCTGAAGGTACTGAAGGTGGCTATACAACCTATTTCCCAACTGGTGAAATTATGAGTATTTATGATGCTGCAATGCAATATAAGGCAAATGATACAGGATTAATTATTCTTTCAGGTAAGGATTATGGCATGGGTTCTTCTCGTGACTGGGCAGCAAAGGGAACTAATCTTTTAGGCGTAAAAGCTGTGATTGCAGAAAGCTACGAGCGGATTCATCGTTCTAATTTAGTGATGATGGGCGTTTTACCACTGCAGTATTTACCTGGAGAGAATGCCGAAACAATTGGTCTATCTGGTGTGGAACAATTTGATATTGAGATACCTACAACCTTTGGAATTCGTGATTGGGTTATTGTGAAGGCCAAAAGTCCAGATGGTCAGGTTAAACAATTTGAAGCTATTTTACGATTTGATGCTAAGGCCGATATTCGTTATTATCAGAATGGTGGTATTTTACCAATGGTTATTCGGAAAAAAATTCAAGCAGCAAAATAATTGTTTATAAATGAAAAATCAATAGATGTTATTAATTCATAAACAACATTATTAATGTTTGAGTGAGTTGATAAAAAGTTAATGGGTAGAATAATAATTGAAATTAAAGGAGTAAAGATGACAGCAGAAAAAATTAAGTTAATTGATGGTAAACTAAGCACACCGAATGAACCAATCATTCCTTTTATTATCGGTGACGGCATTGGACCTGATATTTGGCATGCAAGTGTTCGTGTATTCGATGCAGCGGTTGAAAAAGTTTTTGGTGGCGCAAAGAAAGTATCTTGGAAAGAGGTTTTAGCAGGGGAAAAAGCCTTTAATGAAACTGGAGAATGGCTACCACAAGAAACTTTAGATATTATTGAAGAATACCTAATTGCAATCAAGGGGCCTTTGACGACACCAATCGGTGGCGGTATCCGTTCACTAAATGTTGCTTTACGCCAAGAACTTGATTTATATGCTTGCTTACGACCTGTTCGCCACTTTACAGGCGTGCCAAGTCCTGTTAAACATCCTGAATATGTTGATATGACAATTTTCAGAGAAAATACAGAAGATATTTATGCAGGAATAGAATTTCAATCTGGCAGTGAAGAAGTGAAAAAATTAATTGCTTTTTTACAAAATGAATTAAACGTAGATAAGATTCGTTTTCCAGAGACGAGTTCAATTGGAGTTAAGCCTGTTTCTGAAGAAGGGACTAAGCGTTTAGTGCGTTCAGCGATTGAATATGCGATTAAAAATAAAAAACCAACTGTGACTTTTGTTCATAAAGGTAATATCATGAAATTTACTGAAGGTTCATTTAAAAAATGGGGCTATCAAGTGGCTGAAGAAGAATTTGGTGATGCAACATTTACTTGGAATCAATATGATGCAATTCAAGCCGAACAGGGGACACAAGCAGCTAATAAGGCACAGGATGAAGCTTTAGCAGCAGGCAAAATTCTTGTGAAGGATGCAATTGCTGATATTTTCTTACAACAAATTTTAACAAGACCAAAAGAATTTGATGTGGTTGCAACCCTTAACTTAAACGGAGATTATATCTCAGACGCGTTAGCGGCTCAAGTTGGCGGAATTGGTATTGCACCAGGTGCAAATATTAACTATTTGACTGGACATGCGATTTTTGAAGCGACCCATGGCACAGCTCCTAAGTATACTAACCTTGATAAGGTTAACCCTTCTTCTGTTATTTTATCAGGTGCTCTTATGTTTGATCATCTTGGTTGGACAGAAGTTGCTGAACGAATTGTTGATTCACTTGAAAAGACAATTGAAAATAAAACAGTTACCTATGATTTTGCGCGCTTGATGGATGGTGCGACAGAGGTTAAAACTTCTGAATTTGCAGATTTACTCATTGAAAATTTATCGTAATCATAAAAAATAAGCAAGCTTCAAGGATTGCCACTAATTATCGGCTGTTCTTGAAGTTTTTTTGATAAATTTATAGATTATTTAATTATTTTATCGCCGACTAACTCTATTTTTTTTTAGGTAAGAGTGATAAAATTGTAACATCGTTGTTTAACGATGATTGTTTATCCAGAAAAGATAAAAAATGTTGTCATACATTTTTTTACTTGCGTAAATTAATGAAATCATCCAAAGGGATGTAAAGTGTAGGGGAAGTAATTGAAAAAATTTAATCCAAATAAAAAAATTATTGTGGCCATTATTATTATTATCATTACAGTTGCAGTTGTTGGTTTTACTGCCGGTAAATTAAAAAATCAAGGTAAGGTGACCCAAGCAACCTCAGTGACCAATGACTCAATCGCAATTGTTGATAAATTATTAGCTGCGCCTGCCAATTTTATTGGTGATCAGGTAGAAGCTTTTGAAAATTTATTAGATACTTACAAAGAAAATCAAGCATTAAAAAAGAAATTGAAATCATATAATGAAGCAATTATAAAAAGTGATAATTTAGAAAAAGAATTAGAAGCTTTAAAGAAGGAAGTAGACTTAAATAGTACTTTAAATAGCTATGATAAGGTATCTGCGAATGTCATCACCCGATCAACCAATACCTGGCAGGACACGCTAATTATTGACCGTGGTGAAACGGATGGTTTGGAAGTCAATATGGCAGTCATGAGTGATGAAGGCTTAATTGGTAGAATCATCCAAGTCAATCAATCAAGTTCAAAGGTTGAACTATTAACCTCAACTAATCAATCGGTTAATCATTTTCCAATTAAAATTTCAACAGATTCAACAACTCTTTATGGTTTGTTACAAAGCTATGATGAGGATAAGCAGGCTTTTGTTGTTTCTCAAGTAACGGGTGATGGTACGCTTAAAGAGGGTCAAGTTGTTCAAACTTCAGGCCTAGGTGGTAATTCTCCAGCGGATTTATTGGTAGGTACTGTCATTTCTGAAAAAGAGAATAATCAAGATAGTGGTCGCCAAATTTACGTTAAACCAGCGACTCAAATGTATGATATTAAATTTGTTACAGTAATTAAGAGATTAGCAGGGGAGGGCGAGTAGATGAAGAAAAATCAACTACTCATCTTTACGCCACTGATTTTTTTCCTGTTATTTTTAATTGATGGGCAGTTTTCTTCGTTATTAAAAGTTTGGTCAAATGGTAACGCCTTGACGACAAGTCATTTATTAATTATTGCTATTATTTTTGCAACCAAGCGATTACCAATGCGTTATCTAGTGATTACTACTTTTATCATTGGTATTTTAATGGATTCTTATTTTATTGGTGTCCTCGGTATTAATGCGGTCACCTTGCCATTAATTGCTTATTTTGCTTCATCGATTAGTGATGCCATTCACGAAAATCCTGTTATAGAATTTTTTTCGTTGATTATTTTTATTACAGGGTACGAAATTGCTATATTAATCATTCAACTTACATTTAATCTTGCTAAATTTGAATTTGTCAGCTTCATCGGTAATCTCTTAGCGCCAACCCTACTCTTTAATGGCTTAATTTTTATCTTATTATACAAACCATTTCGCTTTATTTTCTGGGGAAAAATTGGTAAAAAAATCCCAAATTTGTAATATATTTCAAAAAAAGTAATCTTTGAAACATAAATGTAATAGGTATGGACTTAAAATGAGATATTTTTGTGGTAATATTGCTATGTCATCAAAAAAGAGATGAGATAAATTGAAGCTTGAAGAGATAATTTGTGGAGGGCATTATAATTCATATGAAAAAGAAAATTTTATCAATCGTTTTATTAAGTTCAGTTGTTTTAGGGGTAGCAGTAACACCAATTACAGCAAGTGCTGATGATACAGATTCAAAAATTGCAGCACAAGATAGCAAAATTAACGCTTTAACAGCACAACAAGCTTCAGCACAATCTGAGGTGGATAGTTTACAAAGTCAAATCACTGATTTACAAACACAAAAAGCTGCTTTGGAAGCTGAAAGTGAAAAATTAGCAGCTGAAACTGCTAGATTAAATAAAGAAATTGCATCATTATCTGCACAAATCGTTGAACGTTCAAAGGCTTTAGAAGAACAAGCTCGTTCTGTTCAAACAAATAGCTCTTCAACTAATTATGTTGACGTTTTAATGTCAGCTGATTCTGTTTCAGATGCAATTACACGTGTACAAGCAGTTACTAAGATTGTTAATGCCAATAAAGAAATGGTAGAACAACAACAAAAAGATAAAGAAGATATTGAAGCAAAGGCGAAAACAGCTCAAGAGAATGATGCTAAAAACTTTGCAAATCAACAAAAAATTGCCGATCAAACTTCATCACTTAATACAAAACAAGCAGCTTTAGAAGTTGCACAATTAAATTTAGCGGCTGAAAAAGCAACTGCTGAAAGCGACAAGCAATCATTATTAGATCAAAAAGCAGCGGCAGAAGCAGCAGCGGCGGCAGCAGCACAGGAAGAAGCAAACAAACAAGCAGCAGCTCAAGCAGCGGCAGCGGCCAATGCTCAAGTGGTGGCAACAGCTGCAACAACTACAGCTTCAACAGCAGCTTCTACTTCAACAGCAAATACTAGCACTTCTTCAAGTACTAGTGCTTCTAGTTCGACTAGTGGTAGCTCAAGTTCTTCTTCTAGTAGCAGTAATAGTAGTGGTTCATCTTCAACAACTGGTAATAGCTCATCATCTACTACCAATACATATCCGGTTGGTCAATGTACATGGGGTGTTAAATCAGTTGCAAATTGGGCAGGTAATAATTGGGGCAATGGTGCACAATGGGCTTCAAGTGCAGCGGCAGCAGGCTTCCGCACAGGTAGTCAACCACAGGTCGGTGCAATTGCTTCTTGGAATGATGGTGGTTATGGACACGTTGCATATGTTACTGAAGTTCAAAGTGCAACTAGTATTAGAGTTATTGAGTCGAACTACGCGGGCAATATGTCAGTAGCGGATTACCGTGGTTTATTTAATCCAGTTAATGCTCAAGGATCAGTTACTTATATTTATCCAAACTAAATCGTTTAAATTTAATAATTTTGGGAACTCGTTTGAGTTCCTTTTTTTGTATCGAGAATTTTGTTATGATAGTAGCAGTAGATTGACGGAGGATGTTATGGAATTTATAGAAGTATCAGAACAGGCATTTGCTGAATTTACCGCCAAGCAAAACCAAATTCATTTTCAACAAACAGTTGAGATGGGAAAATTGCAGCAAGCATTAGGGCATCAAATTGGTTATTATGGCGTACTAGCTAATGGTGAATTACAAACCGCTTTGCTAGTGATATTAAGTAAAATCAAATTTGGTTATTTAGCTGAGGTTCATGGTAACCCTTATTTTGCTGAGGACTTATCTATTAATCAATTTTTAATTGATAATTTAAGAAATAAACTTAAAACATTAGGCGCTATTAAATTGATAATTCATTCTAATCAAATGGTGGTTCAATTTGACGATAAATGGACTGAAATTGAAAAATTTCAGCCTCAGCTTACGAGCTTTTATCAATCAATCGGTTTAACAGAGTCCCATCTTAATGATTTTGAGCTAGGCTTTCAATATAATTATGAAAAAAATCTCAAGAGCTTTTTAGATTATTCAGCAGTCGTTAAATCATTTAAAAAGCAAGCAAGGCAATCAATTAATCGAGCTAAGAGCTTTGGTATTAAAATAGTTGAGCTACCTTATGAACGATTGGCAGAG
Organism: Streptococcaceae bacterium; assembly: GCA_022484805.1. Lineage (GTDB taxonomy): Bacteria > Bacillota > Bacilli > Lactobacillales > Streptococcaceae > MMGLQ5-1. The sequence goes on along the minus strand of JAKVKP010000004.1, from coordinate 35,263 downwards.
TTTAAAGCAGTTGTTGATGAGGCTGGAGATCGACGACATTTTTCAACGAGAACGCTTCATTATTATCAAGCTGCTTTTCAAGCTTATGGTGATAAAACAAAATTTTTAGCAGCGGAAATTAATTTTCAGTCTTATTTAAAACAGACTGAGCAGGATTTACAAGCAATCAATGCTGAAATTGATAAATTAACGTTAGAAATTCAAAAGCAGCCAACAGAAAAAAAACAAAATAAATTAAACGATATCAAGACCTTTCAATTAAAAAGTGTTGAAAAGCGTCAAAATGAGGCAAAAGAATTAGTTAAGCAATATGGCGAAGAGAACGTCATATTGGCAGTTGCACAATTTTATCTTATGCCAAATGAAATTATTTATATGTTTAGTGGCATGTATGACCATTTTAGAGATTTTTCAGCACCATTTTTAATTCAGGATTATATGCTAAATTACGCTGTTAACCATCAAATTGAACGTTATAATTTTATGGGTGTCAACAGTCCAAAGGATGAAGATCAGGGCGTTCTGCGCTTTAAACAGAATTTTAAGGGGTATATTTGGAAATCATCGGGTAATTATGAAATGATTGTAAGACCGAATATATATCAAATCACTCAAATCTTAAAAAAAATAATTGGACATTAGTTCAATCGAAGCTTGATAACCTAGTCACGTCCGATAAGGCTAATTATTTCAGGCTTTTGATATCTGACAGACGAGATTGATAATTGATGAATCGTTAATATATTTAAACAAGATTTGAAATGATTTTCCATGCAAAAATGAATAGGCTATTGACAGAGTATGGTAGTGTTTTTAAGTTATTAATCAGTTTAACGGAGGTAAAAATTGAAATTTGTAGAAAATGTTAATCCACAGACTCATGATGAGTTTGTCAAGAAAAGCCCATTAAATCATCTATTACAATCAAGTACCTGGGCAAAGGTTAAAGATAACTGGGGATCAGCGATTGTTGGTGTCGTGAACGATCAGGATGAATTGATTGCTTCTTCATTGGTATTAATTAAGCATTTACCACTCGGTCTAACGATGATTTATACACCAAAGGGTCCAATATTAGACTATACGAATAAAGAGCTTGTTGATTTCTTTTTTACTGCGCTTAAAAAGTGGGCTAAAAAACAAAAAGCCCTGTTTATTAAATTTGATCCAGCAATTATCTATCAATCTGCTAAAGCTGGTGCCGAGCCAATTGCTAATTCAAAGGCAAATGAAATTATTGAGAACATTAAATCAGTCGGAGCTGAGCATTTAGGCTTTAATCTTAAAATGAGTGAAACAATTCAACCACGTTTTCAGGCGAATGAACCACTTTCTGAGTCTGTAAATCAAATTTATCCAAAGCATACTAATCGGATTATGAAGGATGCTCAAAAGCGTGGTGTGACTGGACGTAGAGCATCAATTGATGCATTACCTGCTTTCAGTGAGGTTGTCAACAAAACGGAAAATCGTAAAGGCGTTTCACTACGCAATTTTGATTATTTTAAACAATTAATGACATTATATGGTGATGACGCTTATTTACATATTGCAGAAATTAATTTATTTGAAAAATATCACGAGTTAAAAAAACAGCTAGAAGCAATTGAAACTGATATTGCCAGTACACCTGAAAATCAAAAGAAACGTTTTAATCGCTTAAACGATCAAAAGCGCTCGGTTGAAAAATATTTGAAGGAGCTTAGCCAGCATGATTGTAGTCAAAATTCACCCAAAGTAATTGCTGGTATTTTATCGATTAAGTTTGGTTCAACCTTGGAAATGCTTTATGCTGGAATGGATGATGATTTTAAAAAGTTTTATCCACAGTATCTACTATATCCAATCGCATTTAATGACGGCTTTGAAAATGGTTGCTTCTGGGGTAATATGGGCGGTGTAGAAGGCACCTTGGATGATGGCTTATCAAAATTCAAAAGTAATTTCAATCCAGATATTCAGGAACTGATTGGTGAGTTTAATTTACCAGTAAATCATTTATTATATAAATTAAGTAATTTTGCATATAAGCTAAGAAAGCGTCAAAATGCGCATGACTAACAATTAAATTAAGTATTGAAAAGAACTCTCAATTGTTTTGAGAGTTTTTTTAATTTATAATCATGTTTGAAAGAACTTAGATAATGAAAAAAAGGGGAATATTAATGCGTAATAATATGAAAAAATTTAGTCAAATTAAGAAAAATTTTTCAGAAAATCGCCGCTTTTTAGGAGATGGTTATTATCGATTAGTGACAGGTGAATTTAATGACTACGAGCTTGAAATTGCAACCGCAGGCTTTTGTGGCGATTTTTCTTATCATCCGAAAATTAAATTTAGAATTATTGATGATGAAATCCAACCTTATTTTTTGATTGATCAATTAGCTAACCCAATGATAACAATGGATGCGAGTACGACTGAAAATTTGATATATCTAGAAGAAGCACTTGACCAATTATTTGACAAATTTATTGAAAAAATTGAAAAATAAATAAATTAATTTTCTGAAAATTTTAAGAAAAAATGTTGCAAATAAGCTTTGACCTTATGCAGTTTTTGCGTTACAATTCATATCTGTGAATCATAAGAAAATTTAATCTCAGGAGAATAGAATGAATTATGTTAAAAAGTTGCTGATCGGTAAGCCTTTGAAACAATCAATTAATGATGATCATAAGATTACAAAGTTTCAAGCGCTAGCAATGCTATCATCCGATGCACTTTCGTCAATTGCGTATGGTACTGAACAGATTATTTTAGTTTTAGTAACCTTGTCAGCAGCAGCGATATGGTATTCTTTACCAATTGCACTTCTTGTTTTAGTTTTATTAATTAGCTTGACGCTGTCCTATCGTCAGGTGATTCATGCGTATCCTCAAGGTGGTGGTGCATATCTTGTCTCCACTGAAAATTTAGGGGATAAGTGGGGCTTAATTTCAGGAGGCAGCTTATTAATTGATTATATGTTAACGGTGGCGGTTTCTGTTTCTGCTGGTGCCGAGGCGATTACTTCTGCAATTCCTGCTTTATTTCATCATCAGGTGGCTATTGCTGTAGTGCTTGTTTTAATTTTGATGTTAATTAATCTAAGAGGTTTGCGAGAATCAGCAGGTATGCTCATGGTGCCAGTTTATCTTTTTGTGATTAGTGTGATTGCGCTGATTGTGATTGGTCTCTTTAAGATATTGACTGGTCAGTTATTATACAATGCAACTAGTCATATCGGTTCTGTTGTACCAGGCATCTCGATTGCTTTACTATTACGAGCATTTTCAAGTGGTTCAGCATCCTTGACAGGTGTGGAAGCAATCAGTAATGCCGTACCTTTTTTCAAAAAGCCTAGGGCTAAGAATGCAGCAATGACCTTAACCATCATGTCTATTATTTTGGGTTGTTTTTTTACAGGAATTACCTTTTTAAATTACTGGTTAGGAATCGTACCAAGAACCGAAGTAACGGTATTATCACAAATTGCTAAATTAGTTTTTAATAATCAAATTTTATTTTATATATTCCAAATTGCAACAGCAGGAATTTTAGCAGTTGCTGCAAATACAGGATTTTCAGCCTTTCCTATGCTTTCTTATAATCTAGCTGCGAATAAGTATATGCCCCATATGTATTTGGCAAAGGGGGACCGCTTAGGGTATTCTAATGGAATGATTACGCTTGCTGTAGGGGCGATTGGTTTACTCTTTATTTTTCAGGGCTCGACAGAACGCTTAATCCCGCTTTATTCAATTGGTGTTTTTATTCCCTTTGCACTAGCTCAGACAGGAATGATCGTCAAGTGGTATCGTGAGAAAAAATTGTCTAAATCGATTGCCAATATCATAGGTGCCTTTATTTCCTATGCGATTACTGCAATTTTATTTGTTTTTCGATTACATGATATTTGGCCATTTTTTGTGATTATGCCCGTTTTACTCTTTGTTTTTTATAGCATTAGACGTCACTATAAAAATGTTGCAGATCAATTAAAAATTAAAGAAGAAGTAAAGGTACACGAGTTTAATGGAAATACCGTTTTAGTTTTGGTTGGAAATGTGACTCAAGTCGATATTGGTGCAATTAACTATGCCCGCTCAATTGGTAATGAAGTAATTGCGATGCATGTTTCGACAGAGGATACTAAAACTAAGGATTTAGAGGTTGAAGAAAGCTTTAAAATACTATTTCCAGATGTTCGTTTTTCGGTCGTCCATTCGAGCTTCACTGATATCGTTAAACCGGTAGTTCGCTATGTCGATTTGGTAAGTAAGGCTGCCGAAAAGAAAAATAATACTGTGACTGTCTTAGTACCACAATTTATTCCAAATCATCGTTGGCAGCAAATTTTACATAATCAAACAAGTTTAAAAATTCGGCTTTACTTAAATTGGCGTGAAAATATTATTATTTCTACTTATTCTTATCACCTTAAAAAATAATCGACACATCAGTGACAATTTAATTGAAAATAACATTTAGTGTGTTAAAATTAATTGAAATTGTCAATTTTTAAGGGGAGAAAGATGAAAAAGTATTTAACAGTTCTTATGTTTGGTTTAATTGTGGCAATGCTTGCCTCAACCTTTACGTTTATTATGTATTATACCGGTGATAAAGTTGAGCGGTTACGGACCACACAGCAAGAAACAGGTCAGAATAACTCTAACTCAAGTCAAAGTGAGAGCAGTGCTGAAGAGACACAGTCTAAAGCTGAAGAAACGGTTACTTGGACAAAATCAGATACAGTGATTGAATTTCCAATTTTAATGTATCATCATATCGCAGATGTTGTTGATGAAAATACGCTTTATGTGCCTAAGGATGAATTTCAGATGGAGATGTCGGCCTTAAAGGAAGCTGGGTACTATACGCTTAGCCCAGAGGAAGCTTATCGTGTTTTGACGCAGAATGAAAAACCTGCTGAAAAAATTGTTTGGGTTACTTTAGATGATGGTTATGTGGATAATTATAATTCGGCTGTACCAATATTGACAGAGCTTGGGATGAAAGCGACGATTAATGTTATCACTGGCTTGCAGGATGGCGTGGAATGGATGTCAAATCAACAGTTATTAGAATTAAAAAAGAATTCATTGATTAGCCTCGAAAGCCATACGGTTGATCATATAGACTTAGAGCAACAAACCTATGCTGGTCAGTTGGCACAATTAGTTGATTCACGTAAGGTATTAAACGAGCTTTTAAATCAAGATACATCGGTTATTTGCTATCCATCAGGTAGATATAATGATGAAACGGCGACTGCAGCTACCGAAGCAGGTTATAAGCTTGGCTTAACGACTGATCCAGGACTTGCTAGTAGTGAGAATGGACTATTTGCCTTAAATCGTGTTCGAATTGCTTATGGGCATTCTAAAGAGAGCTTTTTAAACCAAATTGGTAATTATTAAGAATGAATAAATTAATAAAAGTAGGTATTTTTAAGACGTTTTTGTTTTAAAAAGCCTGCTTTTTATCTATACCAATTTAGGATATCATTTTTATAGATTTATAATTTATGTTACGATAGGAATGTTTATGGCAAATTATGATAATATTTGGGAGGATTTATTATGACAAATGATCAACAAGTAATGAGTGAATTATTCATTAGAAAAGCAAAAACATGGAATATCGTGACGCTCGTTTTAGCGAGTATCAGTGCCGTTATTAATTTATTTGGTATTCCTACGGCAATTAATCCAGATGTTGATACTTTTAAAGAAATCGGTGCTTCAAAAGAGTATATTAACTATCTACAAAGTACTTCTGTTAAAATTTTTACAATATTAGGTATTATTATTTCGCTTGTTTTAGTTGTACTTTATGTTATGAATCAAATGAAATTAGCAAAAAATCAAATGGCACCAAAATTTCCATATTATTTATATATTGGTTGGTCTGTTTTGAATTTTGTTGTTAGCTTAATGGCACCAAAATTACAGGTTGAAGGTATGGATTTTGGTTCGATAACGTTGATAACCGGTATTGTTTTTAAGGTAATCTTTTTTATTCCAGCTATTTTAGTTATTTATTATTTATTTAAAGCAGAACCAGAGGATGCCGATGAAAAAAATTAAAATGAGTAAAAAACAACGTATTCGGTTCAGCATAATTGGCGGAATTTTATTGCTTGTTATTTTAATATTTGTTATTTTTCTTTCAACGCGAAAAAAGGATGACACTGCAGCTACTTATCAGGTGATGGAAATCAAGGTAGCAGATCCTCTAATTTTTAAAGGTATCACACAGGCTGAAAAGACTCAAAATTATTATTTGGATGCAAGTTTGGGTCGTGTTTCTTCTATTTCCGTAGCAGATGGTCAAACAGTACAAGCCAATACAGTATTATATAGCTATGAAAATGATACAGTACAGGATCAAGCGGATGAGCAATCACAATCCTTAAGTAAGCTTGGCTTAGCAGTTCAAAATGCTCAGGCAACATTAAATGCTGCTGTAGCCAGACAAACTGAAATTACGAATCAAATTAATCAGGCAAAAGCAGATTATAATCGTTCATCTGATGAAGCAGAACGTGAAACCATCAGTGCTAAGATTGATTCTTTAAATGCTAATCTAGATGCGCAAAAGGATGCTGTCTTACAAGCTCAACAGGCATTAGATAGTGCAAATATTGATTTAGCTTCAACTAATGAAAGTATTGAACGGATTAAAGCAAAAGTTACAACAACAGTAACCAGTGGAATTGATGGAATTGCCTATGTTAATGAAAAAGGTAAAACCGATGCCACTAGTCCGATTGTTACAGTGGTTAGTCCTTCAACTGTAGTTGAGGGAACAGTTTCTGAATTTGACTATGAACGTGTTAAAAAGGATCAAAAAGTCACACTTAAACCGACAAATGGAGATCAAGAAGTTGGCGGTACAATCACTGCAGTCAATCAATTACCAACGCAGTCGACAACTTCTGACCAGACAAGTAGCTCTACTTCAAGCACTTCAAACTATCAATTTTCGATTAAGCCAGATAGCAATATCCAGTATGGCTATACCGTTCAAATTAATTTGCCATCTAATGAAATTCAACTTGGTAAGGATAATATCATTAAGGAAAAAGATCAATATTATGTTTATCTTTATCAATCTGGCAAGGTTAAAAAACAAGCGGTTAAGCTTCAGGAAAAAAATGGTGTCTTTACGATATTAGAAGGTTTAAAGGAGAAGGATAAAATAATTGAAGTACCTGATGATACGCTAAAGGATGGTCAAGAAGTGGCGGTGAGCTAATGATTGATTTGGTTGAGGTTAATAAATATTATCAATCAGACGAGGAAGAGCTTCACGTTTTGAAGGATATCAATCTTAAAGTGGCCGCAGGAGAAATGCTTGCAATAATGGGACCATCAGGCTCAGGAAAATCGACCTTGATTAATGTCCTCGGTTTTATTGATACTAAATTTGAAGGTAGCTATCTTTTTGAAAATGAGAACCTGATTACCTCTTCTGATGATCGCTTATCTAAGGTACGCAATCAAGTAGTCGGCTTTGTTTTTCAAAATTTTAGCTTGATTGAAAATAATACGGTTTATGAGAATGTCGAGTTGCCGCTTTTATATCGTGGCTTAAAATTTAGTCAAACCAAGGAACAGGTCATGGCAGCCTTAGAACGGGTTGGCCTAGCAGATAAGGCTGAAAAGTATCCAAAGCAGTTATCCGGTGGTCAGCAGCAACGTGTGGCAATTGCACGTGCCTTGATTAATCAGCCTAAATTTATCATTGCTGATGAACCAACAGGTGCACTTGATACACATACTTCAGAGGATATCATGAAGCTTTTTCATGATTTGAATCGTCAGGATGGCGCTACTATTTTGCTAGTAACCCATGATCCAGAAGTGGTTCCTTATTGTACACGACTAATTAGTATTCGTGATGGCGCAATTATTGAAGATAAGGAGCTGAAAGAATGAAAGTATATGTCAACTGGCATTCATCCTTAAAATCAATTAAAAAAAATAAGAAGCGAAGCCTTTTAACGATGTTTGGAATTGTTATTGGAATTGCCGCAGTAATTGCGATTCTTTCAATTGGACGTGGTTTTGAAAAGAAAACGATTAAAAGTTTAACAAATGAGGATTCTGGGGAAGTGAAAGTGACTCTTTATTTTACGCCAGATGATCAAACGCTTTATAATGCCAATGTCAATTTCTTTTCAGATAGAGATTTACAGCTATTAAATGGTATTTCTGGTGTTAAATCAGCCACTCTTCCAAAGAACGATTCAGGAACGGTTTATGGAGAGATTTTAGTCAAAGATAAGAAAAAAAATAAGCAGTTTGATTTGGTTTCAAGCACGAGTAAGTCCCTTTTATACGGTCGAAATTTAGAGAAGATTGATGATGAGACCAAAAGTAAAGTTGTTATGGTTGATTCAACAACAGCCAAGGAGCTTTATGGCTCAACTGAGAATGCTTTAAATCGGGGATTAGAGTATAATAACCAATTCTTCTTAATTGTCGGTATTTATGAAGGCACCGAGCAGATTAGTATGTTCTCAATGCCAGAAAGCAATATACAAATACCAAAGGCTACTTATCAATTATATTTTCCAGAGCAGAAGGACCGTTCTTCGGTTGAGCTGATTATGGATAAAGATGTAACAGCCAGTAAAGTAACAACGGCGGCAATTGATGAAATGAAGGCTAGTGGTTCAGTTAAGGATTTAGGGAACTATGAAGTCTATGATACGGCCGCACTTACCGATGGTATCGGACAAGTTTTAAGTACAATTACCTATTTTATCTCAGCGGTTGCTGGTATTTCTCTGTTTATTGCCGGTGTCGGCGTGATGAATATGATGTATATTTCAGTTTCCGAACGGACCAAGGAAATTGGTATTCGCCGTGCCCTTGGGGCAACACGTAATGCCATTCGCCTGCAATTTTTATTGGAAGGCATTACCTTAACATTAATTGGCGGTATCATTGGCTATATTGTTGGCATGATTTTAGCGTATGTCATCGGTAACGCTGTTTCAATACCCGTTTCGGTAGATTTATTTACAGTTTTGTTAGCTGTAGGCGTTTCAAGTGGTATCGGTTTAATTTTTTCAGTTATGCCAGCCTCAGAGGCAGCGAAAAAGGATTTAATAGATATTTTGAGATAATCATTTAAACTGATTATTTATAGGTTTAATTATTGATATTTAAGGTTTGAATTAATATTAAAGTAAAGCTAAAGCAGTCGCTTTAGCTTTTTTTTATATAAATTTGATTGACAAACATTTGAAAAGTGTTTACAATGTATTTTATGTAAATCGTAATAATTACACTTTATAAAAAATTGTTTTTTACATAAGGAGAGAAAATGGCAAAAAAATCAAAAATCGCCAAGGCAAAACGTCAAAGAGAGCTAATTGAACGTTATGCGTCAATTAGATATGAACTAAAACAGAAAAAAGATTATGAAGGCTTGGCTAAATTACCAAAGGATTCTAATCCAAATCGTTTAAAAAACCGTGATTTAATCGACGGTCGTCCGCGTGCCTATATGAGAAAATTTGGTATGTCACGAATTAATTTTAGAAAATTGGCACATAAAGGTCAAATTCCAGGAGTTAAGAAAGCAAGCTGGTAAGTAATAATTAATTTGGAGAACTGATGATGAAAATTTATTATCCACCTTTAGTTGAACAGGCAGATTCATTTATTGCGAAAAATAAACGTTCACAAAATCGAAAAATCGCTAAATCGGCTATCTATCGTCTACTGGTTAGTCGACAGATATTATCTGAAAATGGTGCACCAACAGCTGAAGCCATTGCAAATGGTTATGTTAAGGATTATTATGAAGCCGCTGATTTAACCTTTGAAGCTTTTTTGATACTTTATCCTGTTTTTGAGCAATTTGATTCAGCGTTATTTCGAAAAATTGGTGGTTTTTGGGAAATGCCAATTGATTTTAAAGATTACCTTTTAGAAGAAATTCGTCAACAGTCGTTTAATTATGACGAACAAATTGCATTGGAATCATATTTTTCAGAACGGAATATTAAATGTATTGATTAGCAGAAGTAGATGAGGTTATTATGGGTATTCCAATTGTATTAGTTACCGGTTTTCTTGGCTCCGGAAAAACAAGCTTAATTAACCAAGCGATTAAGCAATCTGTGATTCCAAAAGAAGAGATAATTATTATTGTCAATGAGCTTGGCGAAGTTGGCATTGATCATCAATTAATGATTCATTCTAAAGAGCAAGTTTTTCAATTGAATAATGGTTGCCTGTGCTGCAATTTGCGTGGGGATTTATTGGATACTTTGCAGTCAATTCAAAAAGTATTTAATCGAGAAAACCGTCCTTTAAGTCAAGTAATTATTGAAACAACGGGTATTGCGGATCCAAGAACGATTATTCAGACATTAGAAGGTACTGCGCTGTCACATTATTATTATTTAGATAGTATTTTAACAGTCGTCGATTGTCAAAATATAGATTATACGCTGGCTAATTTTCCTGAGGCATACCATCAAATATTAGTAGCTGACCGTTTTCTACTTTCTAAAATTGATTGGCAGGATTACGAAAAAATTGCCAAAGTAAAGTTTAAATTAGCTGAAATTAATCCAATTGCTGATTCATTTGTTTTTTCTATGGCAGAGAATTCATCATGCTCGCCAATTTTTAATCAAAATTTATTCAATCTTGCCCCAGAATTTATTGATGACTTGCCACATCATCACCATCATCAATTTCAATCGATTGTTTTAACTTATGATTTACCTTTAAATGAGTCTTTAGTCATTCCTTGGCTTGACTGGCTGCTTTACTATTTTAAAGAAAATATTTATCGCTTTAAAGGCTTCCTACAGATACAAAACAAAGATTTAATGGTCACTGTTCATGGTGTTCACACTCACTATCATTTTGAAATGTCCAATCGGTTAGCAAGCGAGTCTGTGACACAAATTGTATTAATCGGAAAAAATTTGGATAATGAAGTAATTTCTCAGTCATTTATGCAGTTAATTCAGTCATCAAAGGCAGCTTATGAAGAAAGTAATTTATAGGTTTATCCAAGAAAATACTAAAATCGGTGATTATATTATTTTAATGTGCTTATTGTTAACTTCATTTTTACCGATTATAATCTTTCAAACGAATCATCCTTCGCTAAAAAGTGACAGTGATTTGTATGCGATTATAAGCATTGATGGCAAGGAAGTTGATTGTTTTAATTTGGATGAAATCACTGATTATGAGAAAACTTATTATCCAGCAAGTAATCAGTATAATATTGTACAAATAAAGCATGGTCGAATTAGGGTTAAAGAAGATAATAGTCCAGATCAAATTGCTGTTAAAACAGGATGGATTAGCAAGAGTGGTCAAACTAGTATTTGTTTGCCTCATCGTCTAGTAATTGAGCTTAGTCGAGCAGGTGAAAGTGAAACAGATTCATTAATTTATTGATTAATAAGGAGAAAATAATGGAAAAAACAGATTTTTCTAGCGCTTTAAGACGATTAAAAAGTCCAAATATTAAAACTAGAAAACGTGCTTTGAAAATTATTAAAGAAATTAAGAGAAATAAAAAGAAAGCTAGTTAGGATTTTGATAAAATATTTTATCAGTAGTGAACGCTAATTTTAAGTGTTTACTACTGATTTTTTGTATAATATCGATTTTAAAAATATATTATTATTTTACATATTAGGTTTGACTAATATGTAAAGCTTTGCTAACATATCAATATAAATTAATATGAAAGAGGCTAAAATGATGAATCAAATACAGAAACGAATGAAGCTAATTCATGGACTTTCGAATGAAACACGATTGGAAGTGCTTGAACTTTTGAAATCAGGTGAACAAACGGTTAGTGAGTTACTTGATAAAGTTGATTGTACGCAATCCAATCTTTCGCAGCATTTGGCTTGCCTGAAGGAATGCGGATTTATCACTGGACGTCAATCGGGGAAGTATGTTTATTACACTTTGGCAAATCAGAAATTATTGAAATTACTTGATTTAATTGATAATACGATTCCAGAAATGCACTGGGACATAAAAGATGAATTAGAATGTCAAAAACATATTAACTAATTGGAGGCTAAAAGATGCTTAATTTTTTTAAAAAGCAAAAGGAAGTTTGTAATGGTGATTGCTGTCAGACTAAAGCCGAGTTAAGCTATTCTTGCTCAGATTGTCATTCATCGACTAAAATTGAAAATAATAATGACTGTCATGATAATTGTTGTGATGGAGAGAATGCTAATAAATCAATTTCTGATGAAGATTGCTGTGATGATGACGATGAAGTTTCTCATCAGATAAAACAAGAAAAAAATATGACTGAGGATACTGTTTATAACTATCAGATAGTGGGTATGGACTGTGTTTCATGTGCGATGACAATCCAAAAAGCTGTTTCAGCAATTGCTGGTGTTAATCAGGCTACTGTGAATTTTTCAACAGGAAAAATGACGGTTCTAACAGATTTGAAGCATATTGCTAGGAACGAAGTATTAAAAAAAGTTAAACAGCTAGGTTATTCAGCTACTTTGGCTGATGAATTAAATCAACAAGCTTCAGCCGATGACTATTTATCTCAAGGCAAAATTGTATTGATATCAACGATTATCTTTGTAATTGCCCTTATTTGTAAAATATTATTACAGCAAGCTATTTTAACTCATTTTTTCTTTGTCCTCACAATGATTTTTGCAGGATTTAAAACCTTTAGAAGTGCTTGGTATTCACTTAATGCAAAGGCACTTGATATGAATGTATTGATGGCGAGTGCTGCAATTGGCGCATTGCTAATTGGTGAATTTAGTGAAGGAGCCACGGTGCTTTACTTATTTACAATTGGTATTTATTTGCAAACCAAGGCAGTTGATAGAACTCGTCAGAGTATAAAAGCAATGATGAGTCTTACACCTGACCTTGCGTTAGTATTAAAAAATGGTCAATGGCTTGAACAAGCGGTTGGAGAAATCAGTGTTGGATCCCATATTTTGGTAAGATCAGGCGATAAAATTGCATTAGATGGTGTTATTACGAAAGGTGCAACAGAAATCAATCAAGCCTCGATTACAGGGGAGTCAATTCCTATTTCAAAAACGGTTGGCGACATTGTTTATGCGGGTAGCTTAAATGAAACAGGTACAATTGAGGTAGCTGTTAATAAGTCTGCTAGTGAATCTACGATTGCACGAGTGATTTCAATGGTCGAAGCTGCTGAAGAACGCCGCGCACCAAGTGAAGCGCTTGTTGAAAAATTTGCTCGAATATATACTCCAATTGTTTTTGTATTGGCAATTATGACGATGTTTATACCACCATTAATAATGAATATTGAAATACATGAATCAATTTTTCGAGGGTTAGAGCTATTAATTATTGCTTGTCCTTGTGCCTTAGTGATTGCCACCCCAGTATCTATTGTTTCGGCAATTGGTAGTGCGGCAAAAAATGGTATCTTAATCAAAGGTGGTACCTTTATTGAAACAGCGGCAAAAATTAATACTATTGCCTTTGATAAAACAGGAACCATTACCAATGGAATGCCTGAGGTGACAGCAGCTAAGGCTTTATCTGGGAGTCTGCAAAACATTTTATCAATTGCGAGTAGCTTAGAAAGAAATAGCAATCACCCTATTGCGAAAGCGATTGTTGCTTATGCTAAAGCCAATGATGTGAAAGAATTTGAAGTAATAAATGAAAAAAACAGAATCGGTAAAGGTATTGAAGGGACAATTCAGGGTGAACTTTTTACTGTTGGCTCAGCCAAGCTGTTTTCATTGACTAATGAACAGATTTTATTAAAGCAAAAATATGAATCAGAAGGTGATACGGTTATTTTTATTGGTAAAAGCGATGAGGTGATGGGTTTCTTACTGATCAGTGATACGATTCGTGAAACGAGTGTCAAAGCGTTTGCACGCTTAAAAGCTATCGGAATGAAGCGTTTAGTAATGTTGACAGGTGACAATCGTAGCGTTGCAGAAAGTATTGCTTCGGATGCTGGCATAACTGAATTTTTCGCAGAAATGATGCCTGAGGATAAGGCAAAGCAGATTGAATTATTACGAAATGAAAATCTGGTCGCGATGGTTGGTGATGGCATTAATGATGCTCCAGCATTGGCAACAAGTGATTTAGGAATTGCAATGGGAGGCATCGGAACGGACACGGCAATGGAAACAGCCGATATTGTATTGATGGCTGATAATTTAAATAAGCTACCATTTGTTTTTATGCTAAGCCGTGCGACGGTGCAAATTATTAAACAAAATATTGTTGCTTCGCTTCTAATTAAGGTAATAGCATTGATTGCTATCTTCGCAGGTGTGCTACCAATTTGGTTAGCTGTTTTAAGTGATACTGGAATGGCTGTAGTTGTTACCTTGAATGCGTTGCGATTATTAATGAAAAAAGATGATAATTAATCAATTAATATTTAGGTGCTTTTTTATAATTGACTATTTAAAATAAATTGAGTCGATTAATGAAAGATGGAAAAAAGACTTCTAGTAGCCTAGAAAAAATACTTCATACGCTTATTAGAAAAATAAGTATATGAAGCCAATGGATTATGAATGTTAGATAACGATGAGATGAACTTAATGAAGGCAAAAGACTATAGATAAATTATTGATATTAATTAGTTCTAATACATTTTTCTGAGATGACTAATGTGCCTTACTTGTATGAATAGTGAGTGAAATAAGCCAAGCAATAGCTAATAGAAAGGCTAAAATCAATAATGAAATTGTGTAGTTTTCTATTTTTGATAATTGAACCGCTAATAGGGGTCCAAGTCCTGCACCAATAAATAAAATAAAAGTATATAGTGAAACGGCTAAACTATGCTTTTCCCCGCCTAGTTGACCAACCAAGCTAATAAGAGTTGGAACGGTTAAGGCGATACCTCCTACAAAAATAACACTCATAGTAACGAGCAAATAATAATTAGGACTAACAGCTACCATTATGCTACCTATTAGTGCAGAACCTAAAGCAAATTTTAGTAAGCGGTCAATTTTGAATCGATTGGCCAGTTGTCCAGAAAATGGTGCTAATAACATTCCGATAATTCCAATAGCACGAACATTAAAGATTTCACTATTGGTTAAGGCAAATTTTTCTGTTAGGTACTCTCCAAGAACACTATAAAAGGCAACAAAAATCATTAATAGTACGATTGCAATCATATAAATTTTAAATAGATTTTTTGAAAAAAATAATTGAAAGAAATCACTGAACATAGATTTTAAATTGCTTGTTTTTTGAGTAACTGGGGTATTTGGAACGAATAATAGCATCAGGATGGCCGTAAGAATATAGAGAATTCCAAATACAAAAAATACAGTTTGCCATTGAAAATGTTGACTTAAATAGCTGCTCATTATTTGTCCGATGATGGCCGCTACTAGAAAGCTTGAACTGACAATCCCAATAATTGTCCCTCTTTTTTGGGGTTGAAATTTATCGATAATATAGGCTACGACTACTGGTGCAAAGCTGGCTGCGGCTAATCCCTCTAATCCTCTCCAGATCATCAACCATAAGAGACTTGTACCTAATGGTAATATTTCAGTTGCAATTGCCAATAAAAATAAACCAATTACCATTACAGTTTTTTTTCCAAATCTTTCTGATAAAGGACCTGTGAACAAGCAGCCGAATGCATAGAATAAAGAAAAAATTGTTCCTGACCAAGCAACTTGGCTGATTGGTGCATGAAAATTTTGACTTAATATTGGCATTAATGGAATTGTAATATAGTTACTAGAAACAATTACTAGTCCACACCAAAATAAAATAGTAGTTAAGACTGATTCGTTGATATGAAATTCTTTTTTTCTTTGGTTCAAAAAGAACCACCTCCCAATTTAGTATCTTAGATACAATTATTGTAAATAAGTTACAATAATTGTAAATAAGTTACGATAATTGTAAAACTATAACATTAATTAGTCAATAACAAATTGTAGTTTAATGACTTTTATTGTAAAATAGTGACAATAACAAAAAAAGAGGTGATTCAATTTTGGAATCAAAGGATAATGAGCTTTCAGCGCTATTGGACTTCGATTTATTAAAAAACTTGGTTGTAGGTATCGGAGAGGTTTCCAAAATTACAGGTATTCCAACTCGAAAAATCAGATATTGGGAGGATAAAGGTGCCATTCAGCCTGAAAATGAGAAAGAAGGCTCTACAAGACGCTATAACTACTTGAATATTAAGAAAATGCTGTTAATCCAAGAAATCTTAGATGAAGGCTATACTTTAGATTCAGCGATTGAAAAGGTGAATAAACGAATGATTGCAATGGACGAGGCCTTTAAGAGATTAGCAGATACGTTGGATAATGAATAAAATTAAAATAGAAGTCGAAAATTTGCTTAAAGGTATCAAGAATGGTGCTTCATAAGCTTATCAGAAAAATGGGCATATGTTTAAAACAATCATAGTGACGTTTACTAGAGTGGATTGTTTTTGGCAGATGCTTTTTTTGACGTATAGAACTGATGAATTACGAATATTACTTGGGTAGGGAGAGGACTTATATCCCTTTCTTTTTGTGCAAATTTCTAATGTTGTGAAAGCAATAATTGATTTTTTATTTTCTAAAGTGACACTTTTATTTTTAAATTAACTGATAATATTTTAGACCTTCCAAAACACCTTCGGTAGTTTGTGCAATATAGCTCGCAATTTGCTTTAATTCTTCTGATCCATGCTTCATTGAAATACTAAAATCAACTGCGTTGAACATTGAAATGTCGTTATTTTGATCACCGAAAGCGTAAGTTTCAATATCGGAAATTCCCATTTTTTCAATAAATTGCTTGATGCCAGCGCCCTTGGATACGCCCTTTGGTAAAACATCAATGGCTAGTGGGGCAAATCTTTCTATTTCCGCTAAAGGTTCAATTTGACTTTTAATCACTTGTTCACCATCTTCATCAATATATAAATTCATAAAATTGACTTTATTTGAATGATGAAAATTTGAATTGATAGGAATATTGCTAATCCCCATATTGTGAATATGCTGCTTGACGACCTGCGTATTTTTATTAATTGCATAGCCTTTTTGATTGAAAAAGCCTGTCGTGATATTCCAGTTATCGGCAATAGTAAGAATTTTTTCAACATCTAACGGTTTGAAATAGTAATTTTGAATTACTTCATTTTCAAGTACAATATAACAGCCATTGGATAATATATAGCTATTAATTTTTAATTCGCTTAATAAATCTTTTATTTCATATAGGCTTCTGCCTGAAGATATGATCGGAGATATATTATTTTCTTGCAGCTTGAAAATTGCATCTTTAACTTCTTTTTTTATTTTTAATGTACCACCCACACAGAGGGTACCATCAAGGTCTATAAATACTATCTTTTTCATATTAATATTTCTCCTAAATTGTTTAGCCTAATTATATATTAATTATTGTTTAAAAAATATATTTAAGTTAGATTTAAGCTATACAAGATAAGATGAACTCATCCCAAATAATTAATCTTTTTCATAAACTCCTTCCACTGTCAGAAATGGCAGTGGTTTTTTTGATTTGAATTAAGTCATAATAGATTTAGAAAACAAATATTTGATTGTTTTTCACAAATGTGATTAAATTATAACAAAAACCATTTACCAGATGAATGGAACAATAGAATTGTAAGGGGAATTAAATTGGACGAAGATAAATTATTAGTTAGAATTGCAGAAATGTATTATCAGGAAGACAAAAATCAAAGTCAAATTTCCAAGGAACTCAATATTCATCGAACAACGATTAGCCGACTGCTGAAGCGTTCAAGAGAAGAGGGAGTTGTGCAAATCATAATTAATTACGATACGGCAGGAACTTATAATTTAGAAAAGAAATTGGAGGAAAAGTTTAATCTTAAAAAAGCGATTGTGATACCAGTAGCTGCCGATATGAAGCGGAAGCAAAAGGATCAATTACTAGCCCAAGGATTAGCAGATTTTCTGCCAAAAATTTTAAAAGATAATATGAATATTGGCTTTTCGTGGGGGCAAACGATGGGGGCAGTTTCAAACGCTTTTCCAGAGTTAAACTTAAACAATATTACCTGTGTTCCGATGATTGGTGGACCTTCGGGCCGTTTAATTAGTGATTATCATGTTAATACAATTACTTATGAAGCTGCCAAAAAGTTACGTGGTAAGGCCCTCTTAATTGATTCACCGGGAATTCCAGAAACAGAGGCATTGAAGACGGCGTTAATTAGAAACGAGTTTAATCAAGAGTTAATTCAGATTTGGCGAAAGCTAGATATTGCAATTATGGGTGTCGGCAGCCCGCTGTTAAAGGGTAACGATACATGGCGTCAATTTTACGGAGAGGATATTCTTAGAAGTTTAAAAGCCAAAGAAATTGTTGGCGATGTTGTCTCGCGATTTTATACGGAAGATGGGATACACGTTGAAAGTGAGCTAGATAGACGAATTATTGGAATTGAGGTTAGTGATTTAAAAAGAGCAGATTATCGAATTGGCGTGGCTGAATCTTTGGATAAGGTAACTGCACTAATTGGTGCCTTGAAAGGTCAATATATTAATGTACTTGTAACAACTGAAGAAACTGCAGATAGTATATTGCGCTTTAAAAAATAATTAGTCTGATGAAAGATGAGAGTGCGAGGGCACTCTTTTTTTTATGTTGTTTTCACAAAAGTGATTTATAAATAGAAAATGTTATAAAACTATTGACAGCGATTTCATAAAAAGTTAAAATGACATTGTCACATATGTTAAATATAAATCACATATGATAAAGGAGGATAAAATGAGCTGGTTAGAGGTTGAAGGTAAAGTAGTAATTGTTACAGGTGGTTCATCAGGCATTGGTGCAGCAATAATTAAGGAACTCAGTGAGTTAAATGTTAAGGTGGTTAATGCTGATATTCATGAGGGGGACTACAAGGCAGAAAATATTTTATTTGTTAAGACAGATGTATCTAATCGTGAATCGGTTGAGAATTTAGTAGAAGAAACTCAAGCAACTTTTGGAGGAATAGATGCCGTAGTCAATAATGCGGGTATTAATATTCCAGCTTTATTAGTTGATGAGCAATTAGCTGAAAATGGAAAATTTGAAATCAATGATCTAATTTTCGATAAAATGACAAATATTAATCAAAAAGGTGTTTATTTAGTCAGTCAAGTGGTAGGTCGGGTATTAGCTGAACAAAGGCATGGTGTTATTGTGAATATGTCTTCTGAAAGTGGCTTGGAGGGCTCTGAGGGACAGAGTGCCTATGCAGCAACAAAGGCTGCCATCAATAGCTTCACTCGTTCATGGGCAAAAGAACTTGGTAAAAAAGGTGTTCGAGTTGTTGGAATTGCGCCAGGTATCATGGAGGAAACTGGTCTTCGTACACTTGATTATGAAACTGCGTTGGCATATACCAGAGGTAAAACAGTTGAGCAATTACGTGAAGGCTATAGTCAAACAAGTACCATTCCGTTAGGACGAAGTGGCAAATTGAAAGAGGTAGCAGATTTAGTAACTTATTTTATTTCAGATCGATCTAGTTATATTAGTGGTGTCACAGTTAATGTAGCCGGTGGCAAAACGAGAGGCTGATACATTTGTATTTTCTTTTAGAGGGAATACAGCTAATGATTTGTGAAAAAATACACTTGAAGGAGGAATTAAATGAGTCAAGTTATTTTAGTTGCACATGGGCGGCTAGGAAAAGAAATGAAGCAATCAGCAGAGATGATTTTTGGTGAGCTGCGGCAATTTCATTCAATTGATTTTCATAGTGAAGAAGGATTGGATAGTATAAGCAAGAAAATAATCAATAAAATGAAAGCGCTTAACGAACCTGTTTTAATCATGACCGATTTATTCTGTGGAACACCTTATAATGCGAGTTGTGCGGCAGCGCTAAAAAATCCGCAGCTAGAGACTGCTATTGTATCTGGAATGTCTTTACCCTTGGTTTTAGAAGTAGCTGCGATGATTAATCAGCAGTCAATCCAAGAAATAGCGTCTATTTTACCAGAAATTGTTGGTCAAACTGTTAAATGCTTTAATCCATTAAGCATAGATGAAGATGAGGAGGAGTTATAGATGAAAATTAAATTAGCAAGAATAGATGATCGATTAATTCATGGTCAGGTAGCTACTGTTTGGGCAAAAGAGGCTGGTGCAGAGAGAATTATTATTCCAAGCGATGAGGTAGCCAGCGATGAAATTCGTAAGACCTTGGTTAAACAGGCTGCACCACCAGGTATTAAGGTTAATGTTTTGACTACCGAGAAGGCAATTAAGGTTTATCATAATCCAAAGTACGAAAATGAGACTGTTTTTTATCTATTTACGAAGCCACAGGAGGTGGTGGATTTGGTAAAAGGTGGTGTGCCAATTGAAACCATTAATATTGGTGGTATGCAATTTAAAGAGGGACGAGTTCAGATTACAAAGGCAATTTCGGTTTTTTCAGAGGATGTTGCGGCATTTAAAGAGCTAATTGACTTAGGGGTGAAATTAGATTGTCGTGTCGTTGTAACGGATAGTCCAAAGGACTTTAATGCATTATTAGCAGGTATGTCATTTAATTAATTAAAAAGGAGAGACAATATGGAATTATCATTGATTCAAATCGTTTTAATTTTTATTTGGTCGAGTATTACTGGAATGGGAAGTGTTCTTGATGAATTTCAAACGCATCGACCAATTGTCGCATGTACAATCACTGGTTTAATTTTGGGCGATATTAAGACGGGTATTATCTTAGGCGGAACACTAGAGCTGATAGCCTTAGGCTGGATGAATATCGGTGCAGCTCAGTCCCCCGATTCGGCACTGGCCAGTGTTATTTCAACAATATTGGTGGTTGTTGGTCATCAAGATATTCAAAAAGGGATTGCGATTGCATTACCAGTAGCCGTTGCTGGTCAGGTATTAACTGTGTTGGTGAGAACCGTCACCGTAGCGATTCAACATGCGGCAGATAAGGAAGCTGAGCAGGCCAATTTTTCGAGGATTATTTTTCTTCATTTCTTTGCACTGATTTTTCAAGCAATGCGTGTCGCAATTCCAGCGACCTTAGTCGCGGTTTTTGTAGATGCGAATGCGGTAACTAAGATGTTGGATGCGATTCCGGAGGTAGTTACAGGTGGATTGGCTGTTGCTGGTGGCATTATTGTTGTTGTTGGTTATGCAATGGTTTTAAACATGATGTATATCAAATATCTATTGCCCTTCTTCTTTGCTGGCTTTATTTTAGGCGGCTATTTAGATTTCAGTTTGTTAGCCTTTGGCGGATTAGGCTTAATCATTGCGTTGATTTATGTTCAATTAAATCCAAATTTTGCAAAAAATCAGGTTATTATTACAAATTCGGGTACGGAGCTTGCTGACGATGAGCTAGAAGATTAGTAATGAAAGAATGAGAGGATGAGTTTAATGGTAGAAGAAAATACACCAGTTGTATTAGCAAAAAAGGTAACTAAAAAAGATATATTGCAAACTTTTATTTATTCCAATTTTCAACAGGCTTCATTTAACTATGAACGAATTCATGCATTGGCATTTTGCGTTGATATGATTCCGACAATTAAACGTGTATATCAAACGAAAGAGGAGCAAGCAGCAGCCTTAAAACGCCATTTAACCTTCTTTAATGTCACTCCAGCAGTCTGTGGACCAGTTATTGGTGTAACAATGGCGATGGAAGAGGGACGAGCGAATGGTGCTGACATTGACGATGGTACAATCAACAGTTTAAAAATTGGATTAATGGGGCCGTTGTGTGGTGTTGGAGACCCGTTAATTTGGGGCACGCTAAGACCAATTTTGGCAGCAATAGGTGCTTCGATGGCTTTAAATGGTCAAATTTTGGGACCAATTATCTTCTTCTTTGCTTTCAATGCAGCACGTTTAGCGCTGAAATGGTATGGCTTAACCTACGGACTTAAGCAAGGTGTTGGTATTGTTAAGAATCTTTCGGGCAGTTTACTTCCAAAGCTAACTGAAGGTGCAACAATTTTAGGATTATTCATAATGGGTGTGTTAGTAACTAAATGGACCAGCATTAATGTTTCATTAGTTGCTTATACTACAAAAAATGCTGCGGGAGAGAAAGTGGTAACTACTATTCAAAATATTTTGGATGATTTGATTCCAGGTATTTTAGCACTTGGTTTGACTTTCTTAATGATGTATTTATTGAAGAAAAAAATGAGCCCAATTTTATTGATCTTTATTTTATTTGCAGTTGGGATTCTTGGTTATGGTTTAGGTATTTTAAGTTAATTAAATGGAAATTAGGAGGCTAATTGATGAAAACAACAGCGGTACGCTTATATGGCAAAAAGGATTTACGGTTAGAAACATTTGATTTACCTGAAATTAAGGATGATGAAATTTTAGCTTCAGTAGTGACTGATAGTATCTGCATGTCCTCATGGAAGCTCGCAAATCAAGGTGAAGATCATAAAAAAACACCAAAAGATTTAGCGCACCATCCAATTATGATTGGTCATGAGTTTTGTGGCGAAATTTTACAGGTTGGTAAGAAGTGGCAAAATAAATTTCAAGAAGGGCAAAAATATGTGGTTCAAGCAAATTTACAATTGCCCGACCGACCTGACTGCCCAGGCTATTCTTATCCATATACTGGTGGCGATGCTACATATATTATTATTGATAAGGATGTCCTTGAGCAAGATTGCTTAATTCCATATAATGGTGAAACTTATTTTGAGGGTTCTTTATTAGAGCCATTATCCTGTGTGATTGGTGCGTTTGAAGCGAATTATCACTTAATTGAAGGGTCCTATAATCATAAAATGGGTATCAAAGCAGGTGGTAATCTTTTAATTTTAGGTGGGACAGGTCCAATGGGTCTCTTGGCAATTGATTATGCACTACATGGACCGATAAAACCGAAAAATGTAGTTGTTACGGATATTAATCAGGATAAACTAGACCGTGCCGCTCAATTGTATCCATCGACAGATGAAACCCAAATTACCTTTGTGAATACAAAAAATATTGATAATCAGGTTGATACATTAAAGCAAACTGTTGATGGTAACGGCTATGATGATGTTTTTGTTTTAGTACCAGCTGCACCATTGATCACAGATGCTTCAAAATTATTAAATGCAGATGGCTGTTTAAATTTCTTTGCAGGGCCACAAAATAAGGAGTTCTTGGCACCAATTAATTTTTATGATATTCATTATTCATTTACACACTATGTTGGCACCTCTGGTGGTAACACTGACGATATGCGCAAGGGGGTTCAAGCGATTGAATCAGGTATAGTTAAGGTGGCAAATGTTGTAACGCATATTCTAGGATTGAATTCATTAGCAGAAACGACATTATCACAACCAGAAATTGGCGGTGGGAAAAAGCTAGTATATACGCATAAGAATTTTGAACGACTTGCATTAGCAGATGTGGCTGAGAAGGATAATAAATTAGCCGAAATTTTAGCACGACATGATGGTATCTGGAATAAGGAAGCTGAAACTTACATTTTAAAGATGTATCCTGATATTCAATAAAATAAATTATCATAATACAGTAAAACGCACGATTAGTTTCGTGCGTTTTGCCATGTCTGAATTTTTTTAATGATATTGGAAATTCAATAGCATTTTGAATTTGTAGAACATTTTACCAGCTGCCTGAAGCGCCACCCCCGCTTGAGAATCCACCTCCGCCAAAATTACTCCAATCATCGTTAGAATTGCTTGATGAGTCGACTTGAGGTGCGATTGAAGCGGCATAGGTTGGTGTATAGTAATGATCACTAATTAAATTGTAAAGTAACATTGTTGTCCACCAATCTCCAGCCCAAGAATTATAATAATAACCATTTGTTCGACTGGTCATATCTAAAATAATCTGTTTTTTATTATAACGTTTGGGGTGCTCAATTTTTCCATTTTTTACGGCTTGATTATAATTTTTTGAATTTTGTTGATATGCTTTGAAAAACTTATTAATGTTTTCTTTGGTTGGCTCCATTTTAGAGTCGACAAAAGCTTCAGCTAGTTCAGTATCTTGTACTTCTAGCTTTTCTTTGTCCTCATCAAAGGCATATTCTAAATTGAATAAATTTGTAACATATTGAATTAATTTTTTTCTTCTGCGTTGCTTAATACCAATAAATCCTACCGTTCCCAATCCACCAATAATTAAAGTTGGTATAGCGACTTTCGCAACTGCTGTAGCCTTTTGATTAAATTCTGCCTGTTTTTTTTGATCTTGCTCGATTTGCTGTGTTTGAGCTTGCCCAAATGGCTGTAAATTATCAGGTAAGTTCACTTCAGTTCCGATTAAACCAATCATATTATTGGTTAGTAAATTAATGGGTTGAGTATAGCTTTCGGAACGTAGACTATCAGTAATTGAGTCTGTAAAAACATAATCTTCAATATTTGATTCATTAACATATTGACTGTTTTCCCAGCCATCACCCAGCTGAATTCGATATTCATGATCAGAAACGGCAATTACAAATAAGACACCTCGATTTTTCAATTTATCACCAATGCCTTTTTCGTTGAATTGATTTTTGGCAAAATCTTCAATTGATGCACCATTTGTTGAATTAACGGTCAATATTGCATATTGAACACCAGCATTTTTGCCATCACTTTTATCTATTGCTTCGGCAACTTCTGATAATTTATTATTTAATTCTTTTTCATCGGCTGCAGACAAAATATGTGCTTGATCATTTACATAATTTTGTGCTTCAGCATTTGTAATATTTGCTCCCCCAAAAATGAATAAAATAAAAGAAAATAGAAAAATTACTGATTTTTTCATAGCATCTTACCTCCCAAATAATGATACTGTTTAAAAAACTTGACAATTTAATTTTATCGTTTTTTATAAATGTTTCAATCCGTCTAAAGACGGAAGGTAATTTTAATGAGAGATATCTGCACACCAATAAATTTTTGTCTGAAGTTCAGCTTTGTAAAATTTTTTAGTACTATAAAAATAGTTTGTTATGTTTGTTTATTTTTTTTAAAAGTGTTAGCATTAAATTATATCAAACAAAAGAATGGATTGATGTTTATGAAAAAAAAATGGAAAATCATTATTACAATCATGATTATTTTATTGATAAGTGTCCTATTTTCAGTTTTAGTAAACAATCAGTATATTGCAAATTTAAATTTTATGGATCCTGCTTATTACCCTCTAATTGGACAGTGGATTCCTATATACTTATTTTGGAGTAGTATATTTTTTATATGCTGTTCTTTAATCGCAATTTTAATTATTTTATTTTTACCAAATAATTTTACAGAAATTCTTTTAAAAGACTCTGGTGGCAAATTAATTTTAAAAAGAGAAGGAATTGAAGGCCTAGTCAAAAGTTCTGTTCAAGAATTTAGCTTTGCTGATATTTCAAAAAGCAAGGTTAAATTGTCAAATAAAAAAATTAAAATTAAGCTATTTGGTGATTTGAAGCAGCAGGGTGACACCATAGAAAAAACAAATGAACTGACAAATAAAGTCAAAAATGACATTCAAAATTTTTTAGGAATAACGAATCAAATTGATATTCATGTGATTTTTAATCAATTAGAACCAAAATCTTCTAAGAAACGAGTTCAATAAAAAGGAGAGAACGATGCAAAAATTATTATTAGACAATATATTGCCAATTGCTGGCGGTATTTTAGGCTTAATTTTGGCAATACTTTTTTTCACCTTTGGTTTTTTTAAGACAATTATAGCTATTATTTTGATTGTTTTAGGAATGTCATTCGGTTTGTACCTTAAAAGAAGTGATTTACTGGAAAAATATTTTCCAGATAAATAGATATTATTAATATAAACAGAGGAGGATTATTAACATGGAAAGAACTAATGGGCAAGAAACAGCTTTAACAGGTGTAAAAGGTGAATTGACATTTGATGATAAAGTAATTCAAAAGATTATTGGCATTGCTTTAGAGAGTATTGATGGTTTACTAGCAGTTGACGGTGGCTTTTTCTCGAACCTTACTGAAAGGTTAGTTAATACAGATAATGTAACCTCAGGAATTGACGTAGAAGTAGGAAAAAAACAAGTTGCTGTCGATTTGGACATTGTTGCAGAATATGGTAAGAAAATTGAAGATATTTATAATGAAATAAAAAAAGTGATTGTAAAAGAAGTTAAATATATTACAAATCTTGAAGTTGTAGAGGTCAATGTTAAGGTTATTGATATCAAATCTCAAGAACAATATGAAAAGGAATCAGTTACTGTGCAAGATAAATTAGGTGATGCAGGTGAAAGTATCGCTGAAGTTACTTCAAAGCAGGCTGAGAAGGTAAAATCAACAGTTTCAAAAACTGCAGGCAAAGCCAAAGATAAAACGGAAGAGC
Source organism: Streptococcaceae bacterium (assembly GCA_022484805.1). Classification (GTDB taxonomy): domain Bacteria; phylum Bacillota; class Bacilli; order Lactobacillales; family Streptococcaceae; genus MMGLQ5-1. The sequence goes on along the minus strand of JAKVKP010000004.1, from coordinate 8,896 downwards.
AATTAGAACCTAGAGTTGAATAGTAGAAAATAATATATTTATAAAGGATAGACATTTCGTTTTTGAAGTGTCTATTTTTTGTTACGGCTAAAAGAGAACTAGTGACTAATTATAGATAGTAGGTTAGTTTGATTCATAGCGAAAACAACCATCTATTATTTTAAGCTTGTATTTACAATCGAAGATAATTAGAATATAGCCTGACGAATGAAAAATAAAAGGAGATAAGATGTCTAAATTAAAATGGAATGACGAAAATTATATCAATCAATTTAAAAAGGAAATTGGCTATAATTCAACCTCAAAAAATATTACGGTTATGAACAAGGGTAATTTTTTACAGAGAAGGTTTGGTGTAGCTGCTCTATTTCTATCCATGTATAATCTTAGCATTGAAGAAAATGGTTTACTGTTAATTCAAAGGAGTAAATATTCTCCACGTCTTAATCCAACTAAAACGATATTTATTGATAAATCAGAAATTGACAAGATTAACTTAATTAACAGAGTTGGTGCGTTAGAATTATTAATCGTTACAAAGAAGTCAAAAAAATTCGTATTCAAATTAGATAAAAAAAATAGTAAATTTATTCCTTGGCAAGAAATAGGGATTGCTGATTTAGAAAAATTTGTATCCAGCTTCGAGTAGCTCAAAGTTTAAACTAGAGTGATTTATTACAAATAATAAATATAAAAAAGACAATTTCATTTTGAAAATGTCTTTTTGGGGTTGTTTTTTGTAATTTGTTAGATTAATTACGATTGCCTTCATAGGTTGAAATGCTAAAATTTATAATTGTAATTCCAAAAGAAAACATATAAATAGAGAGAACATCTAGGATAGCATGACTACCTTTACTCAATCCTAATAAAATAACTGATAGGAATAATACTACCATAATGATAAGCCAATAAATTATCTTTAAAATACGAGATTTATCTATTATTGTTTGTAGATTAAATGCTTTTCTAATAGAATTTGTTGATTTACAAACTATTATTGATAAAAATGAAATTGATAGCATCGTTAATAACAATTTAATGCCACCATCTTTATAACCATTAGTTAAAACAATTATTATTAATAATATTAATACAACTTCACTAAATTTTAATTTTTTTATTTGTTGATTTATATAATTATTATTCATTCACGCACCTATAAAATTCATACGAATTGATACTACACTCATAAAATAATGATATACGATTAGAGCTAAGGAGGCAGGTGAAACAGAACTTCCACCGCCATTTGCTACTTCTATAAATAACATTTTTAATCATTCTTGTAAATTAGTTTTCTATATTTTATTATAAGAAAACTAATTGATAATAAAAATCCGGTAAATGCAGTATAAAGAATGTGTATAAAAAGTACATGTCTGAATATTAATAATAAACCAAAAATAAATAAAGAAATATAATTTATAAATTTTATAAAAGATGAATTATTGATAGTACTAGTTAATTCTAATCCTTTTCTAACAAAATTTGTCGTTAATCCAAAAGAAAATCCTACAATACATGAAATAAAGACTTCTAAAACACTAAAATCACCAAATAATTTTAAATATTTGTATGACACAATTATAAAAGCTACCTCACATAATATTAGAAATACAGTTATACAATAAATTTGGTTAATTTTTTTCATAATATTATTCTCTCTTAATCATGGGTTGCACAACGAGCATAGTTAATACGAAGTGAATTATCTATTGTAACATAACCAAGTAATTCTGGTACAAGTGTTGCGAGGTCAATGGCACCTCCAATTATTCCTGATGCAGCGAGGCCATCTACTAATAAATTAACAAATGGAACTGCTTGGGCGAAAGCAAGAGCAGCTACTGCGACTGCCGTTCCTATACCTTGTGCAACGAAAGACTTTCTTGGATTACTTGTGGTATTGCTATTGTGTCTTGAGCGTTGAGTAGAACGTGCATAATCCTTACTAGTTGCATAACTAAAACTATCAAATCTTAAAAATGATATTACTGTTGTCTCTCTACCAGACTTATTAATTTGTTGTTTGGATAGATCTAATGAATTGTTATTCAATAAATTTAAATTATCAAAATTATAATTTTTTGTTGATACATCAGGATTACTCATTCTTGCTGATTACCCGTACTTTCATCTACTGAACCGACACCATCTCGTTTCCAATTGTACCACGTTCCAGTCCATTTGTAATCAATACCTCCCACTCTAAAGAAATCATCATTTGAGGGAATAAAGGTGTTGAAACTCGGGGAAAATCCGATGATAAAGGAATTTTTTCAATCCCTCTTACCGAGGTGAGCTTAAACGATGTTTTAGAAATATTTGTGACTGCACCTAGTACGCCAACAATTACTTATTTAGCATCACAGCCAATACAAGTTCAGGCGACAGGTCCAGCAGAAATTCCTGTTTATACTGCAGAACAAATGGGTGTCAGAGCAGGTCAATCATTCACCGACGCAGTTGAAGTTGAAAATAATTCATTGACTGACCCTTCAGTTAATAACCTTGAAAGTTTAGCTGAGTTAAATCCAGATGCGCAAACAGTAACGTTAGGACCTTACACTGGTGAAACAGCAGTTGATTCTTATGATCAAATTGCTTATAGGGCTGGTAATACTTTTTATAGTATGGGAAAATCTGGATGGGATAATATTGTTAATAAATTGATAGAAGCTGGAATCACTAACCAGGATGATATTAATGCAGAGTTGTGGCGAATTAATCAAAATTTTTTAGATAAACAAATTGCAAAAGATAAGATATTTGAATTTACTGTAAATCCTAGTGATATAGACAGAACTAAATTCGCCTATAAAGAATATCTATATTTAAAAGAAAAGGGTTATCAATTTCATGAATCAAATGGTGTGTGGACATCAGGAGGGTAAATACTATGTTAAAAAAAATTGAACGAGCAAAGGCATCAAAAGGCTATCAAGTTACGATGGCAGTCCTAGAAGAATATTTTGGGAAAGACTTTATTATAAGAGGCTTTATTTGTAATACTGATCCAACCAGTTTTGATTTTCGAATGATTTTAGACCTACCTAAATTAATAGGAATTGATATAGGAGTAGGACAAAGTGGCCCTCGACAAATGTTTCGCCTTGGTGGGAATGGAGTGATCGAAGTTGGAATTCCTTTCAATACAGGTAATTCCATTCTTCCTACAGGTATTAGAGGGGAAGGTCTTGGTTGGATTTTGAAGAATGACCGTTTGACTTGGGGTGCTTCTGTGGATAGTCCAGAGTCTATTAAAAATTATTTTGACTTATTCCAATCTTATTATGAGGAACATTATTTAAATCCTGTAGATAAGCGTAATAATACAAATTATTCTAGTCAGAGGACAGATAATACTTACTTTAATATGGGTAATGATGGTTGGCTTGGCGTTGTGGAGCAGCTAAAAGCTTCAGGGCTAAAATCGCCTACATTAATTAATGCACAAATGTGGCGAATCAATCAAAATTTTTTAGATAAACAGATTGCGAAAAATAAAGCATTCGAATACGGTCAAGATCCAAAAACACTACCCAAATCTTCTTTTTATTTTCAAGAATATCTCTATCTTTTAGATCATGGTTACCAGTTTCATGAATCAAATGGGATATGGACATCAAGAGAGGCAGTTAAATGATTGACAGAATAGAAGTAATTGAAAAATCCAAGGGTTATCAAACCATCATTCAAAAATTAAACTATTATTTTAGTGATACCTATGAAATCAGAGGTATTTTATGTACAGAAGATTCTAATAGCTTTGATTTCAGCTTTATAGTAGATTTACCTAATCTAAAAGGGATCGAAGTTGGGATTGGTGGCAGTGGTAAGCCGCAAATGTACCGTATTGGTGGTAATGGTTGTATTTATATTTTTATACCGATTTCAAAAGGTTCTAGCTATTTATTGAGTAAGCAAGAGGGTGAGAGCTTAGATCGAATTTTAAATGATGAAAGTATAAAATGGGGTGCTTCGGTCGATTTTCCTGATGAAGTCAAAAATTATTTTGAATTATTTATTAATTACTATAATAAAAATTATTAGTCTTGATGCAAAATTTCCTGATATACATTACAAATCAGTTCTAGCCATATCTTAATTTTTGTGTCAATAAAACAGTCGAGAACAAATCCGTTTTCGGCTGTTTTGAATTTATCTCAAATAGGATAATAGATTATACTTTGTTGGATAGAAACATAAAATATGCACTAACACAGCTCTTATTCTTAGACTAGTTCTGTTTAGTAAAGAAAAAAAGAAGAAACCTATTAAATAAGCGTTTCTTGAAACTTTGTTCGTTAAAAAACAGTTAGTTAAGCCACTTGTCGATTTAAGTATTTTTAGTGGTAAACAACCTTGGACTGAAATAAACTATGATGAGAAAATAAACGGTCGAATGGAGTTTTTAACAGGTCGCAGTGCTGAATTATTTAAGGATTGGCTTGATGAAACTGAGCAGGTTAGAAAAGAAAGAAAATAATAAAAAAATATCAAGCGAATTATTTTCTCTTAATTTAATAGCATGATGAGTAAATAAGTTTAAATAGTTGTAAATAAGGGTAAATGAGCGTATAATTTATTTATACTATTAGTGAGGTGATGTTTTATGACAACTGTACAAAAAACATATCGTATTGATGAAGAACTGCAACAACGTGCAGATTATGTTTTATCTGAAATGGGGATGAACTCTACAACTGCAATAAATATGTTTTTAAAACGTGTTGTAGCAGAAGAAAAGTTACCTTTTACACCACAAGTGATTGATAAAGAGCAAATAGCAATCCGTCAAGAGATACAAAAATTAACGGATAAAATTCCAGTGGCAAAGATAGATTGGGATAATTCAGAACAAGTAAAGGAGTTGTTAGATGATTGGTAATCTACAAGAGCATGAGATTATCATTGCAGAAATTCCTTTCCAAGATGGTAGTGATTCAAAATGGCGCCCAGCTTATGTATTGAGGTTTGATAATGAAACGTTAAAAGTTTTAAAAATCACAACAAAGTATCAGCAAAAATCAGATTATATTAAACAGTTTTATTTTGAAATCGTGGATTGGTTAAATGCTGGATTGCGTGAGCCATCATGGATTGATACGATAAATGTTATACCATTAAATAATAATGTAAAAATTAGAATTATTGGTAGTCTAACAAAACGTGATGAAAAAAGACTACGTGATTTTATTGCAAATAGACAATTATAGATAAGACAATTCTAGAAATGGAGTTGTCTTTATTTTTTTTGGGGAGGTAAAAAATGAAAATGGTAGAAAAGCAACAAATTCAAATTACAGCAAATTATGTTATTCCAGAACAATTTATTTTAGTTGATAGAGTTGAATTTGAAAGCATGAAATTAAAATTAGAATCAATTTGGATAACTCTAGATGAAGCTTTGGAAAACTTGCCTTTTAAAAAAGCATGGTTTAGGGAAAATATTTTAATTGTTCCAAAATATAGAAAACAACTTGATGTGAAAAATGGTGGTTGTATTGATTTTCCAGTGAGTGAACGTGGAGGGAGATACAAGGTACATAGAGAAATGTTTAGAAAATGGTGTGATGAAAATTTAGCAGAAGTGTTTAGAGAGATTAAATGATATTCAACTCTTGTTCGTTTTTTGTTCGTTTTTATTTTAAAACTTATCTTTATCAAAATAAAAAACGCCTATAAATAAGCGTTTTTAAAATCTTTTTTAAGTTTATTTTGTTGATTTAAGCCACTTGCCGGGCTTGAACCGGCGACCCCCACCTTACCATGGTGGTGCTCTACCTAACTGAGCTAAAGCGGCGTACTATATAAATTTAATAAAAAAATAGGTAGCTGTCAACATAATTTTATTGAATTTCACATTTTTGATTTGTCCTCCACTTATCGCAGATATTTAACCACTTATCGTAGAATGCTTTATTTGGCTATAAAGATGGTTAAGATGAAGGTGAGGTGAGAAAAATGGCAATAATCGAAACAAAACAATTGAGTAAAAAATATGGTGAACAGGTTGCAGTTAATCAGCTTAGTATTCAAATAAAAACAGGTAATTTAACTGCATATTTAGGAACCAACGGTGCGGGTAAATCAACAACGATTAGGATGTTAACTGGAACGCTGCAGCCAACTTCTGGTGAAATTTTATATAATGGTAAGCCAACTAATTCATCAATCAAAATTGGTGTGGTATTTCAAAATAGCGTCTTGGATGACGATTTGACCGTAATGGAGAATTTGCTACTACGTGCTGAAATGTATCGTCACATTAATCGTGAATATTTAGATAAATTAATCGCTAAGACAGGAATTTTAGAGTACACAAAAAAGAAATACGGTCGTTTATCTGGAGGTATGCGACGTAAGGTTGATATCACAAGAGCATTGATTAATCAACCTGAAATTTTATTTTTAGATGAGCCAACGACTGGCTTGGATCCTCAGTCAAGAAAAGAAATTTGGCAGTTGCTGAATGATTTAAAAGCATCGGAAAATATTGGAATTTTATTAACAACCCATTATTTAGAGGAAGCAGAATATGCAGATAGTGTTTACATTTTGGAAAAAGGTCAATTACTTGAGACAGGTACTGCAGAGACGCTAAAGCGCAAGTATGGTACACCAGTTGTTTGGTTGAAAGTTAAAGACAGGGCAGATTTGAAGCTAAATATCGACCCAAAGCAAATTGTTGGAGAAGATGAACGTGGAATCGGTATTAATGTAGTGAATATAACGGAAATGTTTGATTTATTTGAAACAATGCGCCATAACATCGTTGATTTTACTTATCAACCTATTGATATGAATGAAGTGTTTTTAAAGGTTACAGGAAGGAATTTTAATCATGATAGCAATCGTTAAGCGAAATTGTAAAATATATTTCAATAATCGAACTAATGTCCTATTTTCACTACTTGGTTCACTTATTGTCTTTGGCCTCTATGTCCTTTTTTTGAGAAAAAATACGATTTCTCAAGTTGAACAATTAAAAAATGGTGCATTATTAATTGATATGTGGCTACTAGGAGGTATCTTATCAGTGACTGCATTAACCACCTCCCTTTCAATTCTAGGTCAAATGATTCGTGATAAGGCACAAAATAAGTTTATGGATTTTTCAATTACAGATACAACCCCGTTCGCTTTGCTAGTAGGCTATTTTCTTAGTGCCGTAATTATCTCAATTATGATGCAGATTGCTGTTTTTGTAATTTGCCTAGCTTATTTTGCGAAACAAGAAACATTAATGTTATCCACAGATTTAATTATTAAGGTAGTCATTTTAATGGTTTTAAGTGCTTTGACGGCAACTTCATTTAATCTAGTGCTTTTATCATTTGTTAAAAATGAAGAAACTTTGAGAACGTTAGGTAATATTTTTGGTGCATTATCTGGTTTTTTATGCACCGCCTATATTCCTGTTGGTAATTTTAGTGGTACTGCCTTAACCATTATTAAAATTTTTCCAATGTCGTATGCCTCATCCAGCTTTCGGCGGACATTAATGGCGCCGATTTTGAATGATTTTTCATCAGCTGAAAGTGAAGCACTGAAAAAAAGCTTAGGTGTTGGTTATCTTTGGCATAATCAATTATCAACCGCTCAATTTGAATTAATCTTCTTGGGCTTGACGATTTTAATTTCTTTAGTCATTATAGGATTATTAAGTCGTAAGATATTACGGGTTACCTTAGCATAAATTCAGTTTAGAGGGAGTGCTTGGCTTGAAAATTTTCTTCAAAGAACGATCCAATTTAGCCCAAATTCAAGTGACAATTGAAGCAAAAGAAAAAAACATTGCAGTCAGTCATTTGCTTGACTATTTAGAAGATTATAATAAAACGCTAGGTATTTATATTGTTCAAGTGGACGGTAGAATTCACAAATTTCCTAAAAGTGAAATTATCTGGTGTGAGGTTTTTGGTGACTACACGACAATCCACCTAGCTTCTGAAAAATTTGTGCTTCGTAAGACATTAAGTCAGCTTGAGAATGAATTGCTAGAGAGTCAGTTTGTTCGAGTTTCAAGGAATACTTTAGTGAATATGAATTATATTATGAAAATAGAAAGCAGTTTTTCAGGGAATATGCAAGCCATTCTAAGTACAAAAGTAACCGTTAATATTAGCCGTAAGTATTGGAAAAATATCAAGCAGAGGATTTTAGACGATGAATAAAATGATAAAATTGATTCAACCAATTATAACTGGCTTTGGCTTTGGTAGCTTTTTTTTCTTGGCAATTGTTTTAGGGCAAGAGAATAGCTATCTGGTTACTCGTTCGGATTTTTTGACTGTTTTATTTGCGAGCGGTCTATTTGGGTTGTATTCAAAAATATTTAAATATGAAAAAATAAGCTATTTATTAGCATTTGTTATTCACTTTATTTTAACTTTTATTACAGCAGCGATTATGATTAATTTGATAATGGGTATTGATAGCTGGTTGATTTTCTTGCATTTTCTCCTTATTTTCATTATTGTTTACGCAGTTGTTTGGCTAGTATTAATCATATTTTCGAAACGTGAGCTTGATCGAGTTAATCAAAAATTAAGAAATAAACAGCATTAATTGATCTATGCACCAGCGATTCTAAATAGCTCTATAAAAAATTGGACTGATAAATATTTTGTTGTGAACCCCATAAGTTAGACCAAAAATCTAACTTATGGGGTTTTTCATATGGCAAAATATGATGCAGAGTTTAAATTTCAAGTAGTACAAGCGTACATAGATGGAAAAGGAGGGTATAGAACCATAGCAAAACGTTTTGGAATACCAAATAAGTCATTGGTTGAACAATGGGTACGTCAGTATAAAAAGTTTGGCTATAAAGGGATTGAAAGAAGAAAAAAGAAGAAAAAATACTCTATGAATTTTAAAATGGATG